>LUZE01000087.1 GCA_001602845.1 Bacteroidales bacterium Bact_13
CCGATGACCGGAATGAATTTAAATTTGCGTATTTCAAGGAGCAATTTACGGATTTCTTTTCATTTCTAAAGAAAAAACGCATCTTTGTGGTAAACAAACACCCCATGTTACGGCTACTGATCATTTCCGACTAAAAAATCAAAACAGCCTATAATCATGTTCAAAAGAATTATCCTCGTATCCTTCATCGTCCTGGCCTCCGCAGCCCTGGCGGGCGCGCAGCAGCCGGACTACCTGCAGCAACTGGAAGCCCATCCCGAATTCCTGGCCGGGACCGACTATCTCTGCCCGACCGGACCGGTCGCACTCACGCCGGCACCCAAAGGCTACAAAGCTTTCTACGTCAGCCACTACGGCCGCCACGGAGCCCGCTATGCCTGGCAGAGCGACATGTATTCCTGGCTGAACGAAGTCTTCTCGTCGGCTGAAGCCGCGGGCAACCTGACCGACTTGGGCCGCGATTACAAGCGCCGCTTCGACAGCCTCTACCCTTCCGTCCGTTACCGGACGGGCGACCTTTCGCGCAAGGGCTGGCAACAGCAGCAGGAGCTCGCGGAGCGGATGTATGCGAACAATCCCGAGATTTTCAAAGGCGAAGCCACGGTGCGGTCCTGGGTCTCTACCTCAACCCGCTGCGTGATGACGATGTCCTCGTTCTGCCTGGGTCTCAAGGGAAAGAACCCGAAGCTCGACATCTTTGAGTATTTCGGCTACAGCTTCCTCCCGGCCATCCTTCCGCTCGACGGCCACAATCCGTTCCGCGTGAAGGACGTCCCCATGACCCCGCTCAAGTTCGACGAGACCTGGGAGCAGTACATCGCGCGGACGATCGATTACAAGGCCATTCTCGCGCGCCTTTTCAAGGAGCAGGGCAAGGCCGTGGCCGATGAAAAGGCCTGGGACCTGGTGTCCTATCTGTATTTCTTTGCCGCCGGCATGAACAGCCTCGACACGGACCTCGACTTCAACGACATCTTCACGCCCGAAGAACGCACCGCCCTCTGGAAGATCGATGGCTTCCAATTCTATGCGTACGCCTGGCCCACGCATGAAGGCTACATGCCGATCGTGAGCGACATCATCGAAAAGGCGGACGCCCGCATCGCCGCCGGGGAGCGGGGCGCCGACCTGCGCTTCGGCCACGACTACACCTTCCTCCCGTTGCTGATGTGCCTCGATGTGAACGGCTACGGACACTCCGTCGAAAACGGGGACGACATTCCGGTGTGGTGCCGCCTTCAGGACGTGCCGATGGGTGCCAACCTGCACTTCGTCTTCTACCGTCCGAAGCGTTCCGGCAACCCCATCCTCTTCAAGGTGTTGCTGAACGGAAAGGAAGCCCGCCTGCCGCTCAAGACCGACAACTGGCCGTACTACGACTGGGAGGCCTTCAAGGTCCACATGCTCAAGCCGTCCCTGCAGATCCGCGAAGAGAAGTAATATTTTTGCAGAAAAATTTTGCAGGACCGAGAATTTGTCCTACATTTGCAATCCCAAAAGGAAAGCAACCTTCCTCAATAGCTCAGTTGGTCAGAGCACCTGACTGTTAATCAGGGGGTCGTAGGTTCAAGTCCTACTTGAGGAGCCCACAAAAAAAAAGCATCCGTCCGAAGATGGATGCTTTTTTTGTGCTCAGCGGGTTTTCCTATAGGTCGTCAATAGGATTCCTTCCGGAGGAGGTGGTCAGGGTGCCGGAAGAGGCGTTGGCGTAGGTCAGAATCACATGCCAGGTTGAGCGGTCACTGACGTCGGCATCCAGAGAGATGGTTCCGTTGGAAAGGTCATAGACGGCGAGATTGTTGTTGGTCGAGGTCCTCGGCTCCTTGCCATATTTCTCCGTCAGGGAAGCCTGAAGGGAATCATATGCCTTTTCCAGGTCGTCCCAGTCCGAGATGACAGGGAAATCCACGCGGACCTCCCGGACGGGATTGCTGCCTGACGGGGTTATCGTGCATCCGCTGTATCCTGCGAAATATCCGGTATAAGTGCCGTCTCCATTATTCCTGAATCCGGCCTTGACCAGTTCCGTTCCGAACGACGAAAGGGATCCGGTCATGGGAATTCCCTTGAAAGAAAGGGGCGTTGTCGTGGTTGTCGTGGTGGTAGTGGTCGTGGTTTTCTTGTTGTTTGTCGACGGACTCTTATCTGTGCCGATACCCAGTTCCCGTTCCAACTCCTTGATATCATCGCTGGAAATGGTTTCATCCAGTGTCTTTTCCTCGGTCTTTTCTTTCTGTCGGAACCAGCCGCCAGAATCTTCGGAACTCTCTCCGTCAGAACTCCCGGGAAGGGAGATGATGCTCCCGAACTGGCTGGAGCAGAGTCTTACCAGCAGAATAAGGACCACCAGGGCCAGAATAAGCTTAATGCCTTTTTTCATTTCAGATGGATTATTGATTTTCACAAAGATATGAAAAATAATGGCGAGCTCAAGCGGCAACGCCATCTAATCAGAAGTAATACGTAACCCCTGCGCCTATATCTCCCTGGTAGGGCTTGTAGAACACCCGGAAGTCGAGATGCCTGGCCGCCAGTCCGGCCTGGATTTTCATGCAGCCCCAATACGTCCCGATGAAATCGAACTCATAGCCGCCGCCCAGGTAGCCGGAGACTTGTCGGCCTTTCAGCAGGTTCACGTTCACGAGGATGGGAATCTGGAATCCCGACAGACTCGTTCCATAAATATACCGGAGTCCGCTTACGAGGTTGACCCACTGGTCGGGCCTTCCCAGACGGACGCGTGCCCCGATGCCGTAACTGGGCAATATCTTATGGTTCGTCGACAGGAAACAATCCACGCTGGCATCGATTCCGGCCCGGACAATCTTGTCGTCCTGCCCAAGGAGGGCGAGGGGCATCAAAAAGGCAACGAATAATACAAGTATCTTTTTCATGGCTGTCACATCATTTTTTTAATCCATTTGAACATCCGGTAAGGCATATAGCGGAACGGCAGGTCGAACCACGTGGGAGAGGCCAGCACGGCGCGGCGGTGGCTGAACGCCTCGAAGCTTTCGCGGCTGTGATAGTGGCCCATGCCGGAGTTGCCCACGCCGCCGAAGGGCAGGTCCGGATTGGCGATGTGCATGATTGTGTCGTTGAGGCAGCATCCGCCCGAGGAAGTGCGCCGCACGATGTCCCAGCCTTCGCTTTCCCGGCCGAAATAATAGAGCGCCAGCGGCTTTTCCCGCGCCGTTACATAGTCCACCACCTGGTCGGCGAAACTGCGGCCCGGTTCCTCGCCGGTACCCGTCCCTTCCTCCAGCGTGACCATCGGCAGCACGGGACCGAAGATCTCGGTCGTCAGCACTTCCGCTCCGGGCTGCACGTCATCCAGCAGTGTGGGCTCGATGAAACGCTCCGATGCATCGGTGTGCCCGCCATAGCGCACCGTCCCTTCTTCCAGATAGTCCGACACCCGGGCAAATGCCTTGTCGTTGACCATCCGTACATAATGCTTTTCCGCCTGGATGTCTTCCCCATGCAAAGCGTGGACCGCCTTCCCGAAGGCCTCCACAAAGGCTTCCTTCACGGCTGCGTGGATGAGGATATAGTCGGGCGCGATGCAGGTCTGCCCGGCGTTGAGGGTCTTGCCCCAGGCGATGCGCTTGGCCGCCAGTGCGATGTCTGCGTCGCGGCCGATGATGCAGGGGCTCTTTCCGCCAAGTTCCAGCACGAGCGGCGTGAGGTTCGGTGCAGCAGCAGCGGCGACGGTACGGGCCAGGGCCGGACTCCCCGTAAAGAAGATCAGGTCGAACTTCTGGCTGAACAGGTGTGCGTTGACCTCCCGGTTCCCCTGTGCCACAGCGATATACTGCTCGTCGAAGGCACTGCGGATCATCCGCTCGATGGCCAGCGAGACGTTCGGCACATAGGGCGAGGGTTTCAGCACGGCCGTACAGCCGGCCGCGATGGCTCCCACCAGCGGGCTGAGCAGCAACTGCACGGGATAGTTCCACGGCGAGACGATGAGTGCCGTGCCGAGCGGTTCCTTCACGACATAGCTCCGGGACCCCAGCAGCGTGACGGGCGTGCGTTTCCGCTCCCGCCGTGCCCAGCGGCCTACATGCCGCAGCGCGTCGCGGATCTCACCCCTGACCAGCGAAATCTCTGTCAGAAAGGCCTCTTCATATGATTTGTGCAGGTCCTGCCACAGCGCGTCGGCCAGGTCCTGCTCGTGCGCATCGAGCGCATGGAGCAGCGTCTGCAACTGCTGCTTGCGGAAGGCCACGTCCAGCGTGGCTCCGGTATGGAAAAAGGTTTTCTGTGCGGTGAGGAATCCGTCGATCCGCGCAGCGGGTGTATTGGGAAGAATCATCTTTTCAGAAAGTATTATGCGACAAATTTAGTATTTTACAATAGAAAAAATACATAACTTTGTAGGAAATGGACATTTGTTAATACTATCGATATGAAAAGATTTTTCGCCTTTTTCATGATGACGGCCGTTGCCGTCCTGGCGTTTTCCGCCTGCAAGGAGACGCTACCGAAGCGTTTCGAGTCGTTTGTCAACAAGGTAGAAAAGAACTGCGCATCCTTCTCGGAGGATGACTGGACCAAGGCCAACGCACAGTTCGAGAAACTGGTACAGGAGTACCAGGACAACAAGACGTCCTACAACCAGGATGAACAGAAACAGATCCGCTCGAACATGGCCAAGTACATGGGCCTCGTCACCAAGAGCGGCATCAATACCGTTATCAGCGCCCTGGACGATTTCATCCAGGAGATTCCGTCATTCTTCGAAAGCATCGGCGACTTCCTGAAGGGCCTGGGCCTGGAAGGGGATGATTCAGAAAAAGAATAGTTTTTATTCCCCGTAAAGATATTTGTGCTGCTCGGGCGTGAGGGTGTCGATGCTGCAGCCCCAGTAGGCGAGCTTGCGGCGGGCGACCTCCTCGTCGATCTCGCGCGGCACGTCGTGCACCATGGCGCCCGCCTCACGCGGCAGGTCGCGGTGCTG
>LUZE01000088.1 GCA_001602845.1 Bacteroidales bacterium Bact_13
CTGATGTCGTCGAGCCTGCCGACGAACGGACTGACGAAAGCTGCACCGGAACGGGCAGCGAGCAGCGCCTGGTTGGCGGTGAAAATGAGCGTCATATTGACTTTTATGCCCTCTGCTGCGAGGGTGTGGCACGCTTTGAGACCTTCCACCGTCATGGGGATCTTGACAACCATGTTCTTGTGGATGGCGGCGATCTCCCGGCCTTCCTTGATCATTCCTTCGGCATCTGTCGTCGTCGCTTTGACCTCCCCGCTGATAGGGCCGTCTACGATGGATGCGATTTCTGCCACGACCTGCTTGAAGTCACGGCCTTCCTTGGCGATGAGGGAGGGATTGGTGGTAACGCCGCAAATGACACCCATATCATTCGCTTTCCGGATGTCGTCGACATTCGCTGTGTCTAAAAAGAATTTCATGGTTCAGGTTGCTATTTTATGGTTTTTACAATGATACAAAATTACAATGAATTATCTTTGTTTGAAAATTTAAAGGCGAAAAAGTTCCTGATGAAGATTACCGATGAAGAGATGGAATCTTACATCCGGAAGAAGTAAGAGGATGCTGCTACGATGGCACAAGGTCCGCCGACACGGATGTCGGGGACACCGTCTTTCAATTTCATAGTGGTTTGTACGAGGGAAGGCCTTCCCATGGCTTCGCCCTGCAGGAAAAAGCACTGTGCTCCGTCACCGATTACACGATGGTGGAAGAGGTAGCCCGTCAGGGCGGCATTCGCCGTGCCGGTGGCAGACTCTTCCGGAATCGCGTAGCGCGGTGCGAAATTGCGCACATGTGCCGTGTATTCGTCGTCCGGGTCGATGGCGAAGGCGTGGACGCCCACCACGTCTAGCCGCTCGCTCAGCGCGGTCAGTGCCGGCATGTCCGGCTGGAGGGCCTGGAGCGTGGCGACGTCGCGCAGCGGCAGGATGATGTCGGGCAGGCCGGTGGAAAACGTCTCGGCAGGCCATTTCCCCAGCTGTTCGGGCTTCAAGCCGCCCATCGCCGTAAGCAGTTCGCCCAGCAGGACCGGCTCGTCGAAGGTCTGCACACGTACGGGTGTCACCATTTGCATCATGACCCGCTCGCCCGCGACGACTTCCAAATCGCCTGCGAGCGTGTGGTTGAGGCACAGCGTGCCTTCCGGCACAATGCCTTCCCGAAAAAGCACGCCGAAAGAAGCAATCGTGGCGTGTCCGCAGAGGTCGATTTCCCCGGCAGGGGTGAAGTACCGGACCGTGAATTCCGCCGCGCCGTCGCGCCGTACGAAAGCGGTTTCAGAGTACCGTAATTCCGCAGCCAGCAGCCGCATCCATTCCTCCTCCGGGAAATCGCATCCGGGCTTTAGCAGCACCACGCCGGCTGTGTTGCCGCCGAAAGGCGTTTCCGTGAACGCATCGACAATAAAGAGTTTCATAACCCCAAAATTAGTAAAAAAACGTATCTTTGCGCAAACGCTACTACTATGGGAAAGGACAAAAGATTTACCATCGACGAGAAAGGCGGGCTGGGCTTCGTCTCCAACGCTACGATCATCGTCGACAACGAAACGGGTGTCAACTATCTTTTTGTGAACATAGGCGAATCCGGCGGCCTGACGCCGCTGCTCGATTCGAAGGGCAACGTCATCGTCACCCGTTAATCCCCGTCAGAACCGCAGCGTCACGTGCCCCATTGCGGTAAAGCCCGCGACGGGGATGAAGCCGATCTGGTAGTAGCGGTGGTCGTTGGGATGGCCGCCGCTGGCATAGATGGCGCTGTAGACCCAGCCGCTCTGGGCGACATGTGCGTTGAACAGGTTGTTCATGTCCACGCCCAGGTCGATCTCCTTGAAACCATATTTCCTGGGAATCTTGATCGTATAACCCAGCGAGAGGTCCGTCAGGCTCCAGGCGGGCAGCGAGCGCTCGGCGTTCTCCGTGTTGTCGAGATACATCCGGCTCACGTATCCCGTGTGCCACTGCGCCCGGAATCCCTTGAAATGCAGGTTGATGAATCCGTTGAGGATGGCGGAAGGGGAGTAGGCGAGGGCTGCATCGTCATAATGGATGACGGTCGTGCCGTTATCCCAGTCCTCCACATATTCATCGAAGTCGAGCAGCCTGTTGCGGCTCAGGGCGGCGTTGGCTTCCAGCGTCAGCCAGGAGAGCGGATCCCAGCCCGCCGTCAGCTCGATGCCGGTGCGGTAGGAGTCGGGGATGTTGGTGGTGAGCGCTTCGCCGATATCGCTCAGTTCGCCCGTCTGGACCAGCTGGTCGCGGTAACGCATGTAGTAGAGGTTGATGCCGGCGCTGGCTTTTGTCCCTTCGATCTGGTAGCCGGCCTCAAAATCGTAGAGGCGCTCGGCCCGCGGTGCGGGATACTTTCCGTTGTCGGTGAAGTTATTGCGCTCGGGCTCCCGGTGGCTGACGGCGACGGAGGCGTAGGCCCGGTGCGCACCGTGGCTATAGTTCAGGCCGGCCTTCGGGTTGAAGAAATTGTAGCGCTCATCCACGTTGAGGTAATGCTTCTGCGGCTGCCCGTTTTCATCAACGTAGTACTTGTCGTTGTAGCCATCCGTCTTGTAGTGGACCCGGCGGTACTGGAGGTCGCCGAAAAGGCTCCAGTCCTTTGAGAACCGGTAGGTGGCTTTGACGAAGGCGCTGCCGTCGAACTTGCTGGCAGGGGAGTCGTAATACTGATACGGTGTTTCTTCGCTGAATGGAGGCACACCCGTAACAGGGGACAATCCCGGCGCAGATGTATAGGTCAGGTAGCCATAGTGGTCGCCGATGAACTGCTGGATGGAAAGGCCGGCAACGGCATCCCAGCTGCCTTTCTGGAAGGAGAAGTTCGCAACGCCGCCGAAGGTGTGCTGCGTCAGGCCTTTCTTCCGCACGAAATCGGCGCGCTTGACGAGTACGTCGCCGTTGTCGAAGCAGGCAATATAGGGTGTCAGGCCGAACTTGGTCAGCTTATTGTTGTAGCGGAATTCCTCATACCAGCCGTGGCCGCCGGTGTAGTGTGCCGTGGCGGACAGATGCCAGGCTTCACCAAGATTTGCGGCGAAGTTCAGCAGGTGGTGGTTCTGCCAGAAGTTGTCGGTGGTGCGGGGCCAGAGCGTCCCGTCGCTCATCTTATATCGCTCCGTATGGCCGATGGCGTTCGGGTACACGATCACATCTTCGAAGATGAGCCGTTCGAATAACGAGTTGTACAGGCCCAGCCCGGCGTCGTACAGGTCCTTGTATGTCCGGATGCCCGTGTGTGCGCCGTACGTGCCGTCCATCAGCGACAGGTCGTCGTTGCCGGCCACCACGCCGTTCCAGGCCTGACCGGTTGTCTCGAAATTGCCGATGAGCTTGTAACTCAGCTTCCAGCTTCCGCCGAGGAGGGTCGCGCCGCCATAGTAGCTGCCGGAGCGTCCGTCGGTGCCGTGCAGGTAGCCGTCGGTCGAGGTCTGGTTATAGGCCGCGTCGAGCACGAGCCGGTTCCAGAGCAGCCCGCTCGTGAAACGGGTGCCCAGGTGCAGCGTGCTGTAGGAGCCGTAGGCGAAACTGACTTCACTGCCAAACGTGGTTTCGGGTGCCTGTGTGGCCAGGGCGATGGTTCCGCCGAAGGCTCCGTCGCCATTGGTAGAGGTGCCCACGCCCCGCTGGACCTGCGCGCTGCCTAGCAGCTTCCCGTAAGAGTTCATGTTTGCCCAGAAAACGCTCTGGTCCTCAGGGGAGTTGAGGGGAACGCCGTCGAGCGTGACATTGATGCGGCTGCCGCCCGCACCGCGAATGCGCAGGTAGGTGGTTCCGGTACCCACGCCGTTCTCGCTCCAGGCGATGATGCCGGGCGTGCGGGCCAGGAGCAGCGGGAGTTCGCGGCCGCTGCTGGAAAATTCCTGCAGTTCGGTGCGGCTGATGTTGGCTACGGCAAAGGGCGCGTCCTTCGATGCGCGGACAGCGCTGACCACCACCTCCTGCAGCTGCTCTACGCTTGTGGAATCAGGTTCCTGTGCAGAGGCGGTATGCACGCCAAAGGCCAGTCCGGCGACGGACAGCGCAGCGAGAAATCTTTTAAAAAACATTGTAAATCCTTAATTGTAAGTAATTTATACAATAAAGGGGGATGGGAGGATCGCTTTTTCCTACGCGGGCATTACCCCGATCAGGTAGTAAGGGTATCATCTCAGCCTCGGCTCCACGGACGGTCTTCTCCGTCGCGGATGCCTCAGCACCCCTTCGCCTGCACCCTGCAGACTGAGCGCAAAGATACGAAAAAATCAGAAGAATCTAGCGATTTCTTCGAGGTCGCGGTGGACGGGTGTCCGGGGTTCTTCGGCGCGGTAGCCCAGCGCGATGACAGCCGTGATCATCTCTTCGCCGGGAATATGGAAGTACCCACGAATCTTGTCGGCTTCGCGCATACCCATGATCAGCGTGTCGAAGCCCATGGCCCGGGCGGTCAGGATCAGGTATGCATTGCTCAAACCGTTGTCGTACGCGCCCCAGAAGTCACCGAGTTCATTGGTCTGCTGGCCACGGAAAAAGCCGGACTTGCCTTTCTCGAAGGTAGAGACAATGAGCACGGGTGCTCCGATAATTCGTTCTTTGTTGCCGCCGACCATGTCCTGGACGGCCGCCAGTGCCTCGGGGCTGATGGCCACATAGTACTTGCTGGGCTGCATGTTGGCCCAGGAAGGTGCTTCCTGCGTTTTGGTGAGGAGCGTCCGGACTTCCGCTTCGGAAATGGTCTTCGTGGCATCGTAGCTGCGAATGCTCCGGCGGGAGATCAGTACGTCGTCAAAAGAGGGGGCCTTGGTCCCGCTTCCGGTACATCCGGCGAGGGAAGCCAGGGAAAGCAGCGCAGCCGCTGCGAAAAGAATCGTTCTGATTTTCATGGTTTTCAGTATTTGATTGCAAAGATAGTTTTTTGCCGTGAAACAGAAAATCGTTACCTTTACTGCATGAAAACAACGTATTCCAACGTTAAGAATCCCAAACGCCTGACCTGGATCCTCAGTTTGGTCGTCATCATAGGTTATGCGGCCTACATTGCCTACATTGCGATGATGGGCGTCAATCACCCCGGCTGGCAGATTTTGATGATGATTCTCTACCTGGCCGGCATCGCAGCCTTTGTCTGGATTCCCCTGACTTCCGTCAAATGCACGGTTGACGACGAGGAAGGGACGCTGTTCACGCCCGAGAACAAGAAGGTGCCGATGATGGTTGCAGATATCGACCGCATCACGCGTGTGACCAACAGGAAAGGCAAGCTGCGCTACCTGAACATCCACGAAGCCGGTGTCCGTTTCGTCGACGTCCGCCTTTTCCCCGCCCAGGCCGAGAATCTGATCCAGCATCTGCTCCGGATCAACCCGAACATCAAGGTCGAGAGCAAGAATTACTTCTAGAGAGTAACCTGTGATTACAATCGGTATCATCCTCATCACCGCAGCCGTAAGCATCCTGTGCTTTTCGCAGCCAGGCATGTTCAACGGGCTGAAGTTCAGCGCTTATGACGTATGGCATCGGCGGCAGTGGTACCGGATGTTTTCGTACGGGGTGGTACACGGCGGCTGGGGGCACCTGCTGTTCAACATGATCACGCTCTACTGTTTCGGGCGGATCGTGGAACAGTATTTCGGCGCGGCGTTCGGAGCCACGACAGGGCCGGTCCTTTATGCGGTACTGTATGTGACGGCCCTCGCCGTCTCGTCAATATGGGATCTGGTCAAGTTCCGGGACGACCCGTACTACAGCGCTGTAGGTGCATCGGGCGCAGTGTCGGCCATCCTCTTCGCAGCCATCCTGTTCGAGCCGAAGATGGGCATCTACATCTATCTGATACCCATTCC
>LUZE01000089.1 GCA_001602845.1 Bacteroidales bacterium Bact_13
GGCCTTCGTTGTCAAAGTCGGGGATGCCGATGCTCGTGCGGGCGGAAACCGGCTCGCGTCGCGTGTAGATGGCGGTGCCGGAGTAGCCTTTTTTCTGTGCGTAATGCAGATAACCCGTGTAACCGGGCAACTCGAGCGGCAGGAGCCCTTCCTGCAGCTTTGTTTCCTGCAAGCAGATGCAATCGAAATCGCCTTCGGCGAAAAAGCTTTCGCAGCCCTTTCCCAAAGCGGCCCGGAGGCCGTTGACATTCCATGATACCAGTTTCATAATCCGCGTTCTTTCTTGATGGTTTCGTAGGCTTCCTGGATCTTGCGGAACTTCTCCTCGGCGGCTTTCTGCACTTCCGGACCCAGCGTGGATACTTTGTCGGGGTGATGTTTCATCGCCATGCGGCGATAGGCGCTCTTGACCTCTTCATTCGTGGCATTGGGGGATATCTCCAGCACGGCGTAGGCGGAATCCGTATCCTTGTAATGCATCGCGATGACGGAGGCTGCGTCGGAGGAGGTCAACCTGATCGCGCTGGCAATGGCTTCGAGCACGGATTTCTCTTCTTTGCTGAAGTCTCTGTCGGCCGCGGCAATCTGCGTTAGATAGTGGAAGAGTTGCAGCCGCTGCGAGTAGTTCATGTTGGCAGCGATCTGCTCGCCCACCGAATAGATGTTGACCTGCTGGGCGTTCAGCCCGTCGAGGATGCGCATCGCTTCGTCCACGGCCTGGTCACCGAAGTTGCGGCGGATGAACTCCCGCACGAGGTCCAGTTCCTTGGGATGCGTGCGCCCGTCGGCCCGGATGACGGCAGAAGACAGCACCAGGAGGCTGACCATGAAGCTGTTCCGCTGTTCATTGGCCGTATAGCCCCGCGTGCTGCTGCTACGGGTGGTTCCGCCCGCTTGCGGTTCTCCGCCCGTCAGCTGGCGGGAAAACTGAACGAAACTCTCAACCGCCGTTCCCGCCAGGAATCCCAGCAAGGCTCCGATGGGTCCTCCCGCGACCCATCCGAGAAATCCGGCTATCCATTTGAATGAACCCATCGTAATTAATGCGCTTTACCCTGAAGATAAGCCTTGAAGAACCGGCCCTGCGTGGTGGGCGTGAAATCCCAGTCACTGATGAGCATGGGCGCCCAGCTGGTATCAAAGCACCAGACGGTAAACGAGATGCCTTTCTTTTCAAAATATTGCGTGATGTGTTCGCCGTAAACCTCGGTCGACATGACCGGGATATGGGCACCCGGTTCGTCTGCCAGGCAGAATCCGATTTCCGTGCAGATGACGGGCCAGGTGTCGGCCACATAGCCGAAATCCTGCTCCCACTGCTCTTCCCAAGGCTGGTCACGCTTCATCGGGTAGGGGTGCGACACATAGGCCACGTTCGGGCGGGCGATGGGCTCCGTTGCCACCGGCGTCAGGTCGTACGCCCAGTTGAATCCGGCACACAGGCATACGGCGTGGGGATTATACGTGCGTACGGTGTCGATGATCTGCTCCTGCAGTTCCTTCCATTCGGTCCAGGTGCAACTTCCCACGCCGGGTGCCGTTACGGTAGGCTCGTTATAAAGCTCGTACAGTGCGACGGCCGGCTCGTCCTTGTAGCGCTGGGCGACGGTGCGCCAGAACTTGAACGTCTCGGCCTTCGTGGTGTTGTACATCTCATTCGTATAAAGCTCGTCCTTGAGGTTGCCGATGGAGTGCCAGTCCATGATGACGTACAACCCGTGCTTCTTGGCCCATTCGATGCCCTGGTCCATGGCCTGGAAGGTCTCGTCCCAGCCCAGCGAATTCAGGTTTGCAGGGTGGACAGCGAAACGGACCACGTTGGCACCCCAGTCAGCAGCCTCGGCAAAATAGCGCTCGTTCCACTGCCCCTCGCGGACCAGTTTTACGGGATCCGAGAAACAGAGTCCCCGGAATACCAATTCGTTTCCTTTCGGATCGATGAACTTGTTTCCTTTTACTTCAACCCATCCGCCGGATGAGCAGGAAACTGACAGGATGAAGATCAGTGCTGTGACTGCAATGGAGGTTATTCTTTTCATAATAATAGATATTGATTGTCAAAGGAGGAAGAACATGGCTACACCTGTGATGCTCACGGCAAGGCCGATGATCTCTTTGAGCCGCAGTTTTTTCTTGTTGATCAGTACTTCCGGGACAAGGATGATGACGGGCGTCAGCGCCATCAGTGTGGAAGCGATGCCGGCATTGGCGTAACGGACGGCCATCAGTGAGAGAGAGACTCCGACCGCCGGCCCGAACAGGGTGATGATGGAGGCGTACTTCATGGCGACGGGGTCCTTTATGGCACTTCCCAGTTTGCTGAAGTCTTTCTGGAGTCCCAGGATGACCAGGAATCCCAGGCCGCCGACGATGGCCCGGAGCATCGTGGAGGCAAAGGGCAGCATTCCTTCCATCATGGCAGGGGCGTCTGCGGGGAGTGCTTCGGCATAGCGCAGCATGCCGATCTTGCTGAGCACAAGCCCGACACCCTGGCCCACGCCTGCTCCGATGCCGAGCAGGATTCCTTTGAGCGGCAAATCCAGCTTGAAGTGCTTCCCTGAATCGCGGCTCAGGATGGAAATGGCGATACCG
The DNA here is from genome assembly GCA_001602845.1 of Bacteroidales bacterium Bact_13. Classification (GTDB taxonomy): domain Bacteria; phylum Bacteroidota; class Bacteroidia; order Bacteroidales; family UBA932; genus Cacconaster. The sequence continues at coordinate 2,593 of LUZE01000089.1, forward strand.
CAAAGCGTCACAATCATCGCCAGGACTGACTTCCAGGAAAGTGTCTCTCCCAGGAGGAACCATCCGGCTATGGCCGCCATCGGCGGTGCCAGCGTCATGAAGAGCTGTCCGAACCTCGGTCCGATGTGAACGTAGGAATTGAACAGGCAATAATCGCCGAACACATATCCCACGAGGGCAGAAAGACCCAGCCAGAACCAGGTGTCCCTGTCGGCGTATACCGGGTATGGATGGCCGATGGTGAACCAGAGCAGGATTCCCAGGAAGAGCGTAGCCAGGACAAGCCGCAGTACATTGGTGACCATGGCGCCGACCCGCCGGCTGGCCTTGTCGGCAAACCAGGCGGTGAAAGTCCACGAAACGGCTACAGCCAGCGATATGAGTTCTCCAAGGTGGTTCATCTGCACTTTCGATGACGCAGAAGCAAAGATATGAAAAAAACAATTGATTAACTTTGCATTATGAAAAAGATACTTCTATTCATGCTTGTTATGACGGCAAATGTGGCTGTACTGGCACAAGGACTCACGCTTCGTCAGGATAATATCGACGAAGTCTTGTCAGAACTGACGCTCAAGGAGAAAGCGGAGCTTGTTGTCGGCGCCGGATACAAGAGCATGCTTGCCGGCATGACGGGCGCGAAGGTCGCCGTTCCCGGAGCGGCCGGCATGACGCGCGCCATACCCCGTCTCGGCATCCCGGCCATCGTACTCAGCGACGGTCCGGCCGGCGTACGGATTGAACCAAGTAGAAAGGGGAGCACGGATTCTTTTTACTGTACGGGTTTTCCTATCGGATCCCTTCTTTCCAGCACCTGGAATACGGAAATCGTCGAAAGAGTAGGAGCCGCTATCGGTAACGAGGCGCTGGAATACGGAGTTGACGTGTTATTGGCTCCCGGAATGAATATACATCGGAATCCTCTCTGCGGCAGGAATTTCGAATACTATTCGGAAGACCCGCTCCTGAGTGGGAAGATAGCTGCCTCGTATATCCGCGGCGTACAGTCCCAGGGTGTCGGTACCTCTGTAAAGCATTTTGCGGCGAACAACCAGGAGACGAACCGTTTCTGGAACGATTCCAGAGTATCTGAAGAAGTGCTTCGGGAAATTTATCTCCGGAATTTTGAAATCGCCGTCCGTGAAGCCGGGCCCTGGACTGTCATGGCCTCGTACAACCGTCTCAATGGTATCCATACCCAAGAAGATAAGTGGCTGCTCACAGACGTGCTCAGGAACGAGTGGAATTACGAGGGACTGGTCATGACGGATTGGACAGGGAACCGGAACACGGCAGCCCAGATACAGGCCGGTTGCGATTTGATGGAGCCGGGCAAACGGTCACAGATCCGTGAACTGGTCAGAAAGGTAAAGAAGGGAGAATTGGCGGAAGCGGATCTTGATATCTGCGTCCGCCGTGTACTGGAACTCGTTGTGAAGACACCTGTCTTTAAAGGCTATGAACGATCGCTCAAGCCGGACCTTGCCGCTCATGCCGTTGTGGCCCGGGAAGCGGCCGAAGAAGGAATCGTCCTCCTGAAAAACGATCAGTCTGCTTTACCGCTTGCCCAAGGAGCGGTTGCTGCTCTTTTCGGTGTCGGATCGTACCAGCTCCTGGCCGGTGGCACAGGATCCGGGCATGTACACCGGCCCTACGTCATGCAGTTGGACGACGCACTCGCTCGCGAGGGAATCACGGTCTTTGCGCCCCTCGCCGCCCTTTACAGACAGCATATCATGGCCCATCCGCCAAAAAAATCATTCCTTTCGGGGATGCTGGGCAGTCCCGCAATTCCGGAAATGCCCGTCTCGTATGCTACGCTGGAATCTGCCGCTACCGGAGCCGACATGGCTGTCATCACTCTTTCCCGGCAGGCAGGAGAGGGCGGGGACCGTCATCTGGATGACGACTTCCTGCTCAGCGACCCGGAAATAAGGCTGCTGACCGATGCCTGCGAGGTATTCCATTCGCTGGGAAAGAAAGTCATCGTGGTATTGAATGTCGGCGGTGTCGTGGAAACCGCATCCTGGAAGCAGTTGCCGGATGCTATCGTCCTGGGTTGGCAGCCGGGCCAGGAGGGGGGAAGCGCACTTGCGCGAATCCTCTCCGGTTCCGTCTGTCCCAGCGGAAAACTTCCCGTTACTTTCCCCATCGACTATTTCGACCTGCCGTCATCCGCCAATTTCCCGTTCGACTATTCCGGCCGCAATTCGATGAGCGCAGGCAGTGAGAAGGAAAATGACGTGAAGAACGTCGGTTATACTGTGTATGAAGAAGGGTTCGATGTCGGTTACCGCTATTTCAGCCAGCCAGGAGCGCCAGCCGTTTCCTATCCCTTCGGTTTCGGGCTTTCCTATACCTCTTTCGAAGTGAGCGAACCGGTATTCTCGGGCGATACCGTCAGCATTTCCGTCAAGAACGTAGGAGCGGTAGCCGGCAAGGAAGTGGTGATGATCCTGGATCCGGTTCTCCGTGCATTTGGAAAAACGCGCCTGCTTCAGCCCGGAGAAACGGAGACATTGATACTGACACTAGCAGAGCTCGATACGACTCACTTCGTCATCGAACAGCGGCCCGGCATCTAAAGCGTCCAGGCTGTTATCCAGTTGGGCGACGGAGCTGGCCCCGATCAGCACGGAAGTAACGCGTCGGTCCCTGAGGACCCAGGCGATGGCCAGTTGTGCGAGCGACTGCCCCCGTTCTTCGGCGATCTTGTTCAATGCTTTGAGCCTGGTGAGGGTGGCTTCATCGATACTCTCCCGTTTGAGGGAACCTTTTCCGGTGGCGATGCGCGAATCTGCCGGAATGCCGTTGAGATAGCGGTTCGTCAACAGTCCCTGGGCCAGTGGTTGAAACGCGACGAAACCGATTCCCAGCCTGTCGAGCGTGTCCAACAGGCCGTTTTCTGGTATCCGATGGAACAATGAATAACGGGATTGGTTGACGAGGCAGGGAATGCCCATGTCGCGCAGAATACCAGTCGCCCGTTCCGTCAGCTCAGGCGGATAGTTTGAAATGCCGGCATACAACGCCTTGCCGGACTGGACGGCAGTTGCCAGCGCACCCATTGTTTCTTCCAATGGCGTATCCGGGTCGGGACGATGGGAATAGAAGATATCGACGTACTCCAGGCCCAGCCGTTTCAGGCTCTGGTCGAGGCTGGCAAGGAGATACTTCCGTGATCCCCAATCCCCGTAAGGTCCGGGCCACATCGTGTATCCGGCCTTGGTGGACACAATGATTTCGTCCCGGTAACGAGCCAGTTCTTCCCGCAGGATCCTTCCCAGGATTTCTTCCGCGTCGCCGCCACCATAGTTGTTGGCCGCATCGAAATGTGTCACACCACGGTCAAAGGCCCGTGTGATCATGGCGCGGCAGTTATCGTAGTCGTCGCTGTGGCTGAAATGCTGCCACACACCAAAGCAGATGGAAGGAAGCAGAAGGCCGCTGCGTCCGCAGCGACGGTATGCCATCCTGTTGTATCGGTTACTATTTGCCGTAAACATGGCTCAAGACACTTGTTTATTATAAATGACGTAAATATAAGGCACTTTCACGAAGGCCTCTGAGGATATTGGGTGTTGAAGCTTGTTCCAGTTCTACGACAAAGCCCTTGGTTCCGGCGCGGGGAAAAGCCTTGAAGATGGCATCGAATCCAACCATTCCGCTCTGCCCGATCTCGTACTTGTCCTTGATGTGCATAAGTTCATACCTTCCCGGATACTTTAGCATATACTCGACAGGGCTCACGCCGGCAGCCACGGCCCAGAAAACATCCATCTGGATAAATACATTCTCCGGCTTCGTCTGGGTGGCAAAGACATCCAGCATGGTGGTCCCGTCGACCGGACGGAATTCATGACTGTGGCAGTGATAGCCGAAACGGATGCCCGCTTCCCGGCATTTCGCGCCGATGGCATCCAGGTATGCGGCCATCGTCTCCATCTGCTTCTTTGACTCGAGCGGTTGAGACCACGACATTACGAGATAGGGAATGCCGGCAGCCTTGTGTGCGGAGATGCAGGGTTCCCACCATGCAAGTGCCTCCCTGAAATCACCGGAGGAGAGTTCTTTTTGATTAAGAGGGCGGGTGGTATGGGATGACAGGATCGTGAGTCCGGCGTCTTCGACGGCTTGTCGGAAGGCCTCGGGCGTAAGTCCTGAAAACAGGCCGTCTTCATAGCTGGCGGCCTCTACAGCTGTGTACCCCATCTGGGACAGGCGTTTCAGAACATATGAATGGTTGCGGGCAAACAGATCAGGTGTTTCCAATAAACTTCGCACGGAATATAGCTGTACGGCCATTTCCCGCGAAGGAGCGGTCATTTCTTCTGCCAGGCGATAGCTGACATAGGCAAACCGGCGGCTGTCCGGACTCCACGAATTAACGTTCAGGCTGCCCTGGCCACCAAAGAATTCCACCAGCACTTCCGGATTTCCACCGCCGGATGGAATCATCCGGAGCTGAACGTTAAGGTCGGCTATATGGGAGTCCGGAGCCACTTCATAGTCATGGTAAGCAATATACACCACGTTTTTTCCATCCGGAGAAACATGTGGAAACCAGGAGTTCATGTCCTCGTCAAAAGTCATCTGCGACTGCTGCTTTCCATTGGCCTTCATGCGCCAGACCTGCATCCTTCCCGTGCGTACACTGTTGAACCAGATATACTTCCCGTCCGGACTGTATTCGGGCCCGTCATCCAGACCGGGAGAATCAGTCAGTCGTGTTTCCTTGCCGCCCCTGAGAGGCATCGTCCAGACATCCTGCTCCATTTTGGGGCCGCGGAAAGCGCAATAGGCAACCGTTTTTCCATCCGGGCTGATGCCGTGCAGGTAGCAGGGCCCTTCAGGCGTTATCCTGCGAGGCTGGCCTCCTTCAAAAGGAACAACATATATGTATGAATTGTAACTCCTTTTGTTTGCAGGGTCATTGCTGCTTAGGCCAATCCACTTTCCGTCAGCCGTAATGACATGGTCGTTGTTGCATTGTGTGATGTCGCCGGTATCGATCGGGATAAGGCCTGTGGAGCCGTCGGGCGCAATTCTCCATAACTTGCCGTCCTTGTTTACGACCAGCCATTTTCCGTCCGGGGTCCAATTGGGAGCCTCGATGACAAAGGGGAATTCCTTCACCACATGATGGGTCCGGGAATCCACATCATAGATTTCCAGATAACTGTGAGTGGGCAGGGGGTGTTGCGCATTTGCCATATAGCTAAAATATGAGGACAATGTGACAATCACGGACAAAAGGAGGAATCGTTTCATGATGCAAATATAATATTAATTATATGCCTGCAAGATTGCTTCCTTCGTCCTGGGCATCGTCCAGCGGGGGACGGCGCGGTCTGTCCCGTCTGAAAGGCCCATCCACCAGAATGCTGCGATACCCGTTTCTTTTGCTTTTTGAGAGAAATAACTGGCGAAGCGGACATTGGCGTCGTTGTCGTCATTGCTTCCGCCACTCCACTCACCAATGATTACCGGTACGCCAAGCCGACTGACGATCTGGCTGTCCATACGGGAAAACAATGCGTCGATTTCGGCCTTCTGTGCATTGAATTTGCCGGCATCCCAGTAACTATGGACTTCAACGGCGATGTGGCCGGGTTTCTCCGGCAGCGCGAAAGACTTGACAGGATCTTCCAGGTGCGGATTCCAGGTCCCGTCACCGCTGCAGGCAGCGTAGGTGTTGACAATCAGGTTGCGCTGCACATTGTTCCCTCCGGTTGCGCGTACCGTTTCCGTAAACAGACGTGCATAGTTGTTGATGCTCTTGTAGGCAGCTACGGCTATGGCTGCGTCGTAATTGCCCGGTGCTGCAAATGAAGCGAAACACCAGGAATCAAACGGATCCAGCATCTCGTTGTAAGACTCAAATAGAAGTTTCTCCCCGTAGTCCCTGAATGTTTCGGCGATCTGTTTCCAGAGTGATTGATACCGTGGCGCGGCATCTTCAAATTCTGCTTCTCCGGCAATCAGCCAGGCGGTATCTGCACTACCCGTGTCATGGTGTACGTTCAGGATGCAGTAGAGTCCTTCGTCCAGGACATAGTCAACCACTTCCTTGACCCGTGCCATCCAGGCGGCATCTACCGTCATGCCCGTCCAGTCGGACAGGTTCCATTTGTTGGTGTCGTGGAGCGTGAGGGTTCCTATATGGGGATACCAGGTGACCGGTACCCTGATGGCACCGAAACCGGCTTCCTTGAACATGTGGATCAGCTGCCGGGTGGTCACGGGTTGGCCCCATGCGGTTTCATAGTCCTTGGGCGTGCGTGAAGTCCAGGCCTCGATCCACATGTTGTCGAGGCTGCCGCTGTTGCTGTCCAGGGTATTTCCCAGATTCCACCCGGCACCCATGTGAAGCACAGCCGCGGCAGCTGTCTCGAACTCCTCTTCTACCGGCGGATCAGGCTCCGGCGGCAATGGTGTCGGATCGACAGGATTGCAGCTGACTGCCGGAAAAAGGAGCAGCAAAACGAGTTGCAGAAAACAGATACGTTTGATGAACATGGGGGTATAGCCTACAGCAGTGTTTCACTCCGCTTGATGAAGTCGGCCAGGGCTTTGCCTTTCAGCATGCCGTTCGCCAGCAGGGCCAGGTCGGTAACCTGCCGGAGCAACGTATTATCTGCTGTCAGCGCCTTGACGCCGGTCTCGCCCATGATCTTTTTGACCACGGGGTTTTCGGCATTGACCGTGATATTGTAGCTGTCGGGCAGTTCGCCGTAGAAATTCATGCCGCCGCCCAGGGCTGCCATGTCGCGGTAACGGCGCATGAATTCGCTCTGGGTGATGAGGATCGGGGAAGCCGCCTCGCCCAGGTTCTCGACCTTGACGTCGTACTTGTTTTCCTTGGGAAGGAGCTCTTCAAAAACACTCGTCACATATTTCGCGTCTTCTTCCGAGATCTCATATTTTGCATGATCCTCCTTCTCGACGAGACGGTCGATCGCATCGGCGTCCACGCGCTTGAAGGTGGTGTCTTTCAGTTTGTTTTCAAGCAGGTTTACGAAATGTGCATCCAGCGGGCAGTCGAACACCAGCACGTCGTAGCCCTTCGCCTTGGCTGCTTCTACCTGCGGATACTGGGCCACCGGGTCGGTGCAGTAAAGATAGACCACCTTCTTGTCCTTGTTGGTCTGTGCCTCCTTGATCTTTTCGGCGTAGTCGTCATATTTGAAGAATGCGCCCTCCGTGTTCTTCAGCAGGGCGAACTTCAGCGCGCGTTCGCAGAACTTTTCGTCGGTGAGCATGCCGTATTCGATGAAAAGCTTCAGGTTGTCCCATTTCTGCTCGAATTCTTCCTTCTTGTTTTTGGCGATCTCTTCGAGCCGGTCGGCCACCTTCTTGGTAATATAGGAGGATATCTTCTTGACGTTGGCGTCCTCCTGCAGGTAGCTTCGCGAGACATTCAGCGGGATGTCCGGCGAGTCGATGACGCCGTGCAGCAGCGTCAGGAATTCGGGCACGATGTTTTCCACGGAGTCCGTGACGAACATCTGGTTGCAGTACAGCTGGATCTTGTTGCGCGTTACCTCGAGGCGGTCCTTGATCTTCGGGAAGTACAGGATGCCGGTCAGGTTGAACGGATAATCAACGTTGAGGTGGATGTGGAAGAGGGGATCTTCCTGCATCGGATAGAGCTTGTTATAGAAGGTCAGGTAATCCTCGTCCTTGAGCTCGCTGGGCTTGCGGGTCCACAGAGGTTCCGTGTCGTTGATGATGTTGTCCTTGTCGGTATCGACATACTTGCCGTCTTTCCACTCTTTCTGCTTACCCATGCAGATGGGTACGGGCATGAACTTGCAATATTTGTTCAGCAAGGCTCCCACCTTTGCTTCCTGTGCGAAGTCTTCGCTGTCCGCATCGAGGAACAGGGTAATGGTGGTGCCGCGGTCCGTTTTCTTGCATTCTGTCATGGTGAAGTCCGGCTCGCCTTCGCATTCCCATTTCACGGCCTTGGCCCCTTCCTGCCAGGAAAGGGTTTCAATACGCACTTTTTGCGAGACCATGAAGGCGGAATAGAAGCCCAGTCCGAAATGGCCGATGATGCTGCCCGCCTTGTCCTTGTATTTCTCCAGGAATTCCCCGGCTGAAGAGAAGGCAATCTGGTTGATGTACTTGTCCACCTCTTCCTCGGTCATGCCGATGCCGCGGTCGGTGATCTTGATGGTCTTGGCTTTGTCGTCCACTTCAAGACGGATGGTCAGGTCGCCCAGTTCGCCCTTGAAATCGCCGGTTCCGGCAAGGGCTTTCAGCTTTTGCGTCGCATCCACAGCGTTCGCCACAAGTTCGCGCATGAAGATATCGTGGTCTGAATACAGGAATTTTTTGATGACCGGAAAAATATTTTCCGTGGTCACACCGATTTTACCTTTTGTCATGGTTATGTTTTTTTATAATTGTCTTAGATCTTCCACTGAAAATCAAAAAAGATACCATCAGCATCTGCCCGACATTTTGTCAGTTTTTCGTGAAACGGATAGAGA
>LUZE01000090.1 GCA_001602845.1 Bacteroidales bacterium Bact_13
GACCGCCCGCTGTTGGGATACTCCGTCTTGATGCGGATGCCCGTGATGACTTTCGACCGCTTGTCCTTCGAGAACTGCGTCGTGACCACATACCAGGAAGAACCCAGGTTCACGTATTTCTCGCGTATGCCGATATAGGCCAGCGGCGTGGAGAACAGGTTCCGGCTGCTCATGAACTGCAACCTGTATGAATACGGATAGACATCCACCTCGTCGTTGCCGATCGGGAACTCGTGCGTCCAGCTCTTCATCGTGTCGTTCTGGTAGCAGTAGAGCACGATGTCTTCCGGAAGGTCGTCGAAGTCCACCCATTCCTGGTCGGCCGCCTGGATCGCCCGCAGCGCATATCGCTCGGCCAGCCGCTCCCGCTTGTGCAGCGTACGCTCGACACGGGCCACCTGGCGCCGGAGCCGCGCCTCATAGCGCGGGCGCGCGAACGAAGCCGCCAGCAGGATCAGTGCGACGACGAAAAGGATGGTCGACGCATAGCGCTCCAGGAAATGAAGGTACGGCCTATTCATGATGATAGTGTTCGCCTTTGAGGATGGTCATCGCCCGGTACAGCTGCTCCAGAAAGAGCAGACGCACAAGTTGGTGCGACATGGTCATCCGGGACAGGGACAGGAGCTCGTCGCTGCGGTCGTACATCTCTTGCGGGAATCCATAGGGGCCGCCGATGACAAACACCAGATCCTTGGGCAGATGCGCGGCCTTCTGCTCCAAATTTCGTGCCCAATCCACCGACGAGAAACTCTGCCCGCGTTCGTCCAGCAGCACCACGTGGTCGCCGGGACGGATGTGCTTCATCCACTGCCCTTCCGTCGTCTCCACAAGCTCGAAGGGGACATAATGCCCGATCCGGGCCGTATACAGGTCGATCCCCTCGCGCAGGTAGCGTTCGGATGTCTTTCCGGTCAGCAGCAGTTTTACCTTCATTGGCTTGATTTTTGAATATGTTGTTTCTCGTCAAAAAACTGGATTGATGAAAAAGATCTATTGGCTGGCTTCCCTGATGCTCACCCTCCTTTTTGCCGGGCCTTCCACCGCCCAGGAGAATGGCCAGGATGTCTTTACCCCCATCGGAAAATATCTTCAGGCCGGAGACTACGACAAGCTCTCCGCGTGGTTTGCAGACAATCTCGAACTCGATATGCTGGGAGCGGTCAACAACTGTACCCGCAACCAGGCCAAGCTCATCATGAAGAACTTCTTCACCAACTACACCCCCAAGAAGTTCACGATCATCCACAAGAGTGGGAAGGCCCCGATGAAGTACGCAGTCGGCTCGCTCAATGCCGGCGGCGAACGCTTCCGCGTAATTCTCTATGTAAAGACCAACGGCGACAAGAGCTACATCGAGCAACTCAAGGTCGAACGCGACTGATTTCCCACGTACCCACAACGATTCCCTGCCCACCGCACTGCGTGATGGGCACGGTACGGCCGTCCAGGTCCTGTACCAGCCGCGCCTCTTTCAGATAGGTGTGGCTGTGGCCGCCGACCACGATGTCCAGGTTCCGCGAATTCTCCACCATCAGCACGTCTGAAGGCCGGTCCAGCGAACCCCCGTTGTAGCCGAAGTGCGACAGCAGGATCACCAGGTCGCAGTGCTTCCGGTTCTTCAGGTAGTCCGCCCACTTGTTCACCTCCTCGATCGAATTGAGGCGGACCATCCCGTCAAGATGCGACTTGAGCACCACGCCTTCCAGGTAGGAAGTCGTGCCGATGATGCCGATCTTCATGCCGCCGCGGCGCAGGATGACATAGGGCTTGACCAGTTTCTTCAGCGGGGTGTTCGAGAAATCATAGTTGCACGCAACGGTCTTGTGGTGACATTTCTTGAGGCGGCGGGCCAGGTCTTCCTGCCCGTTGTCGAACTCGTGGTTACCCAAGGCCATCACGTCGTATCCCATCAGGTTCACCAGCTCCACCTCGAGGTCCCCGTGGGCCACGGTAAAATAAGGTGTCCCCTGGTTGAAGTCGCCCGCATCCAGCAGCAGCACCTTATTCTTCCCGTATTTCTCCCGCACATGGTCGATGTACTGGAGCCGGCGTTCCACGCCGCCCAGGCCCTTGTTGTAGCCTACACGGATGGGTTCGATCTGGCTGTGCGTGTCGTTCGTGTGCAGGATCACCAGGTCCTGCGCAAGCAGCGAAACCGTGCAGCAGAGCACGGCCGCAGCAGTTAAAAGGAACCGTTTTTTCATCTTCTTTCCTCCCAGTCCGTATATTGTACCCGTCCGTCAGGCTCGAGGACGATCTTCTCGCCCCGGGCCAGTTGTTCCCGCAGATATTCCACGATGGCATCCCGGATCCAGACGCCCGTATCCTTGCGGTTGAACGCCACGTCGGAAAGGACCACCCCGTCGCCGCCGTCCATCAGGAAGTTGATGGTGGCGAACTTGTACGTGCGTTCGTCGTCAATGGGCGCGCCCGCGACGTTCAGCTTGTCGGCCTGGTTGCCGGTGATCACGATTTCGACGTTGCTGAGTGCCTCGACGCGACGGCGTGCGATCATCTGGTCCAGGAAGCGACGCAGGTCGGAGCCCTTGATGTCGAACGTCACGAGGTAATTGTCGAAGGGGAAGATCGAGAAGATGTCGTACACGCGTACGGCACCTTTGGGCAGGCTCGTCCGGATGCCGCCGAAGTTGGTCAGGGCGATGTCGATGGTGTCGCCCGTCTTCTTTTCGGCGATCGTGCGGATCACGTCGGCCGCAAAGTTCGACAGGCCGCTTTCGGGACGGCGGGAGCGGTATTCATCGGCCGAATAGCCCACAATCTCCATGAGCGGCTCGATCTGGGCGCTGTACCGGGCGATGGTCTCCGTGGCCCGCAGGTCACGGATGTCATCCCATGTCGAATCAATGGGCACGGGCGTCCACTTCCAGGTAATCTGGGCGCTGGCGGGCAGGCAGGCCACCAGCGCGAAAAGGAGCGGAATCCAGATTCTCTTCATATTGTCAATCCTTGAGTTTCATCCATTTGATCAGGTCCTTGAAGGTCGACTTCTTGCCGTAGGTCAGGATGCCGACCTTATAGATCTTGGCAGAGAGCCAGGCGGTTGCCAGGAATGTGAGGGCCAGGACGATGATCGAGAGGGCCAGCTGCCAGCCCGGCACGGTACCGAACGGGATGCGGGCCAGCATCACCATCGGCGACGTCCACGGGATGATGGAAGCCCATACCGACAGGGCGCTGTTCGGATGCTCGAATGTATGGAGCATGATGAACAGGCCGATGATCAGAGGGATGGTGACCGGCAGCTGCAGCTGGCTCGTATCGGCCTCGTTGTCGACGGCCGCACCGATGGCGGCGAACATCGCAGCATAGAGGAGATAGCCCAGCAGGAAGTAGATCAAGAAGCAACCGATGATGTAGCCCCAGTCGAGGTCCTTGACCTGGCTGAGAATCTTGACGAAGCCCGAAGCGTCGGGATCCGACCCGGCCGCCTCGAGAATCGATGCCATGTCGTTCGGGTTGATGTTGCCATCCTGTCCGGCGACAGCGACCGCCTGTTCCATACCGCCCATGTTCTTCATCAGTTTCGGGCCCGCGAACGCATTGACGCTCGTCACGATGAGCAGGGTCAGGGCGATCCAGATGAAGAACTGCGTGAGGGCGACGAGCGCCACGCCGATGATCTTGCCCATCATCAGCTCCACGCTCTTGACCGAGGAGACGATCACCTCGACCACGCGGCTGCTCTTTTCGTCGATGACGCTGCGCATGACCATCGTGCCGAACATGAACACGAACATGTAGATGAGGAAGCTCATCAGGTATGCCAGCACCATGTAGATCTCCACGCTGTCTTCCTTGGCGTCGCCGTCCGTGGTCAGCGTCATCGAGTTGACCTTGATATCGGTCTTGACGTCGTCCAGGATCTCGTCGAGGTTCTGGATGTCATACTGCATCAATTTGCGGTCCTCGATGGCCTTGTTGACCGTCCGGTTGATGGAGTTCTTGAGGTCCATGTTGAGCGGTTCCTTTGAATAGGAGACCACCGAAACCTCGCCCTTTTCATCCAGCGGGGAGATGCCCACGATGGCGTAATAGTCGAGTTCGTCGAAAATTTCCTTGAGGATGTCGACCGTCTCCCCTTCCGTTCCCATCACATAGGTCGTATGCTCGCTGTCTTCGAAATACGGCGCCACCACGCCGGACTGGTCGATGACCTTGACCTTCTGCATCTCGTTGCCGGAGAAGAGCATGATCAGCGCGGGCACGCAGATGAGCAGGGCCATGCCGATCGGCGTCAGCAGGGTGGTCAGGATGAAGGATTTCTTGCGCACACGAGTCATGTACTCGTGGTTGATGACAATGCCTACTTTTTTCCAGTTCATATCGCTTCCCTCCTATTTGCCGGTTACCAGTTTGATGAAAATGTCGTTCATGCGCGGGATCAGTTCGCGGTACGAGACGATGTCCGCGGCGCTGATGAGCTCGCCGAGCACGTCGCGCGAGGTGCAGCCTTCCGCCACGTTGAGCACGGCACGGCGGGAGGTCTTGCCTTCTTCGTCGGAGAAGATCGAATACGCGGTTCCGCGTGCCAGTGCTTCGCCGCTGCGGTACAGGACCTCAACCTGGTTCGATCCGTACTCCCTGCGGATGTCGTCGGTACCGCCGGTGACCACGAGGTGCGACTTGTTGATCAGGGCGATGTTGTCGCAGAGTTCTTCGACCGATTCCATGTTATGGGTCGAGAGGATGATGGTGGTGCCTTCGTCGCGCAGGCGCAGGATCTCGTGGATCATCTGGGCGTTGACGGGGTCGAAGCCGGAGAAGGGTTCGTCGAGGATCAGCAGCTGGGGCTTATGGAGCACGGTGGTGATGAACTGTACCTTCTGGGCCATGCCCTTGGAGAGTTCCTCGACCTTCTTGTCCCACCAGGTCTGGATGCCGAAGCGGATGAACCATTTCTTGAGTTCGGCCGTAGCGGCCGCGGTGCTCATTCCCTTGAGCCGGGCGAGATAGATGGATTGTTCGCCGACTTTCATTTTCTTGAAGAGGCCGCGTTCTTCGGGCAGGTATCCGATGGCGCGGACGTCTTCGTCGGTGACGGTCTTGCCGTTCAGGATTACCTGACCGGCGGTGGGGATGGTGATCCGGTTGATAATTCGAATCAGCGTGGTCTTGCCGGCGCCGTTAGGGCCGAGCAGGCCGAAGATCTTTCCTTCAGGCACATTGACCGACACGTCGTCGAGTGCCTTGAATGTCCCGAAGGCTTTGGTGATGTTTTTACATTCTAACATATGATAACAATTCGTTTATTCCATTTATCGCGCGTCGTTTCGCTCGTTTATCGCTTCGTTTCGCTCGTTTATCGCTTCGTTTCGCTCTGGTATTTCGGTCTGCTCGCAGAAAAATGCTCGCATCCCAAAATACCACTCGCACCACTCCGCTTTCCATCTTTCGTGATGCCCGATCTTTTCGAGCATTTTGTTCTTTCGTCATGCCCGGCTTGATCGGGCATCTTAACTTACAAAGGTAATGTTTATTGAAATTTTCTGCAAATATAAAAATTTTTATTGAATATCAATATATTTTTTTAATTTTTCGATATTTTCTTGTGAAAGCGCCCGCTCGCGGGCCAGGTCGGCCGGGGTCCAGCGGGTAGAATCGTAGATTTCGCGGTAGCGGACGATGCTGCGGGCGCCTTTGGGGCCGAGATACGGATGGCGGGCGAGGATGCTGTCGGGGGCGTGCCAGAGGTCGAGCGGGCGGATCTTCGACGGATCGGCCGTCACATCCTCTGCGAAGCCTTCGTATCGTTCCCGGTCCATGCCTTCGATTTCGAGCAGCTGCTCTTTGTCGCAGAATCCGCCCAGCCGTTCGCGGTACGCCAGGATCTTATGGGCATACCACGGCCCGATGCCGTGCAGCGTTACGAGGGCGGCGCTGTCGGCGTCGTTGAGTTCGAGTTTGGGGATTTCGATATAGGGTTCGAGGCGGGCGAACAGGGTGTCGGAGACAACATACATTTTTTGGAAATCGGCTTTGCTGCGGAAATGGCCGCCTTTGCTACGGTAGTTTTCGATG
>LUZE01000091.1 GCA_001602845.1 Bacteroidales bacterium Bact_13
CGGCCAGATCCACGAGATCGCCCCGGGCCAGGCCCTGATCATCAACGGGCGCGGCGAACGCTCGCTCCAGCAGATCATCCCGGCCGGCCGGCTGGCCGCCTGCAGCTTCGAGCGCATCTATTTCAGCCGCGGAAACGACCGCGACATCCACCTGGAACGCAAGCAGCTCGGCTTCCAGCTACGCGACCAGATCCTCAACGCCGTGGACCACGACATCGAGCATACCGTGTTCTCCTATATCCCCAACACCGCCGAAGTAGCATACTACGGCATGGTGGAAGGCATCCGCAAGATCTATCCCGGCGTCCGCGCCGACAAGGTCGTTTCGAAGGACATCAAGCTGCGCACCTTCATCACGGAAGGCAGCGCCCGCAACGACCTGGCCGGACATGTGTATGACATCACGTACGGGACGCTGGAGCCCTACCGCGACAACCTCGTTGTGATCGACGACAGCATCGTGCGCGGCACGACGCTGCGGGAGAGCATCATCCGCATCCTCGACCGTCTCCACCCGAAGAAGATCGTCATCGTCAGCTCGAGCCCGCAGGTCCGCTACCCCGACTGCTACGGCATCGATATGTCGCACATGCACGAGTTCATCGCCTTCATCGCCGCCGTGGCCCTGCTCAAGGAGAACCGGATGGGCGCCGTCCTCGACGAGGTGTACCGCCGCTGCAAGCAGCAGGAGAATCTTCCGCCCGAAGGACCTTACCAGAACTTCGTGCGCCAGATCTACGCACCTTTCTCCGACCAGCAGATCAGCCGCAAAATCGTGCAGCTGCTCAAGACGGATGACATCCGCGCCGACGTCGAGATCGTCTACCAGTCGATCGAAGGCCTCCACCGTGCCTGCCCCCACCATCCCGGTGACTGGTACTTCAGCGGCGACTACCCCACGCCCGGCGGCTTCCGCCTCCTCAACCAGGCCTATATCGAATACTACGAAAAAGAATATCTCCAACAAAAATGAAAGCCATCACCCACACTGATTTCCATTTCCCGGGTCAAGTTTCCAAATATGTAGGAAAAGTCCGGGACGTCTATGACATCGACGGAAAGTACATCATCCTCGTGGCCACCGACCGCATTTCCGCATTTGACGTCGTGCTGCCCAAGGGAATACCCTGCAAAGGACAGGTGCTCAACCAGATTGCTTCGCAATTCCTCGACAAGACGTCGGACATCGTGCCGAACTGGAAGATCGCCGAGGTGGACCCGATGGCGACCGTCGGCCTGATGTGCGAGCCCTTCAAGGTCGAGATGGTGGTGCGCGGCTACCTGGCCGGGCATGCATGGCGCGAATACCAGGCCGGCAAGCGTTCGCTCTGCGGCGAGCCGCTGCCGGAGGGCCTGCGCGAGAACGAGAAACTCCCCCACCCGATCATCACGCCGACCACGAAGGCCAGCGAAGGACACGACGAGGACATCAGCCGTAGTGACATCATCGCTTCGGGGCTGGTTTCCGCCGAAGATTATGCCCAGCTTGAAAAATACACGCTGGCGCTCTACGAGCGCGGCTGCGAGCTGGCAGCGAAAATGGGCCTGATCCTGATGGATACCAAGTATGAGTTCGGAAAGAAGGACGGTGTCATCTACCTGATGGACGAGATCCATACGCCGGATTCCTCGCGCTACATCTACGCGGAGGGCTACGAAGAGCGTCTCGCCCGCGGCGAACGCCAGAAGCAGCTGTCGAAGGAGTTTGTCCGCGAATGGCTCATGGCGAACGGATTCCAGGGCAAGGCGGGCCAGCAGGTTCCGCCGATGACGGAAGAAGTCGTCTCCGGCATCACCGACCGTTACATCGAGCTGTACGAACACATCACAGGTGAACCGTTCGTCCGTCACGAAGATGCAGACGTCACGGGACGCATCGAGAAGAATATCAGCGCATTCCTGGCCGACAAGAAATAGCGGCCGCTAGCTCGGCAGATCTTTGTTGTTCTTGTTCTTGAACAACTCGTACATCGAACTGAAGTCCGTCTCGCGCGGACTTCTTTCGTGTTCGGGGCGGTCGGTCTCCGGAACGTCCGTCCCGTCGCCCGACATCAGGTAGTCGAACATGGCCTGATAGACCTCCAGCAGGCTCACCGCTGTCTCCAGATAGCCGATCAGCGTAGCCTTGGAGAGCGGATACGTGGAAATGAACGGATTGTCAAGCTGTTCCATCTTCTCGGTCAGTTCCTTCCCTTCCGCCGCATAGTCGGGCTGGAGGCGCTTGTAGATCGCGCGGCGCTCGTTGACGTCGGCCGGCGCACGGCCCGCTTTCTCATCGTCGTCGAGCACCCACAGGAAATCTTCGAGGTCCTCTCCGGCATAGTTGAGGCATTCCGCGAAGATGGGAACGATATCGCGCCAAGTATCGCCCGGGACATCCACCACGAGACGGCTGTCGTGATGATCCTCGGGGAAAGCATCTCCCCGCCCCGTTTCCAGGAAGCGCTTCCGGAAGTTATAATACCGCATCAGGTGCTCCTTGTCCTCCTTCGTCAGCTCATCGTCGCGCAGCATCCCGACGAGCGGTGCCACGGCATAGGAACGCCCCGGCGCCGATTCTTCGCTCACGAGCAGTTTTTCCAGCAATTCTTTCACTTTCTTGGGTATCGCCATATCCGTTCGTTTTTGAAGGGGCAAAAATACGGCAAATCGTGCGAAAAGCAAAACTGTTTCTTATCTTTGTATTTGTTATGGCAAACAAGAAATACAAGCTTGGCGTCGCGTTCAGCGGAGGAGGAGCCAAGGCTGCCGCCCACTGCGGCGCGCTGCAGGCCCTGCACGAGTTCGGCATCAAACCAGACATCGTCTCCGGGACCAGTGCCGGCGCGCTGGTGGCCATCTATTATGCCTGCGGAGTCACGCCGCGGGAGATCATCGAGCAGTTCCGGGGCCTGAGCTTCTTCAAGGACATCGTTTCGCCGAGCATTCCGAAAGGCGGGATGTTCGACCCGAAGCCCCTGATCGAGCATCTGCGCAAGACCTTGCCATACACGAAGTTGGAAGACCTTCCCGTTCCCACCTACATCGTCGCGTCGGACATGGAGCACGGCGTGGCGAAGGTTTTTTCCCGGGGAGAGATCGCACCGCGGGCCGTGGCATCGTGCTCGATACCGGTCATCTTCTACCCGACCGTCATCGGAGGCATCCACTACGTGGACGGCGGCGCGTTCCAGAACCTGCCCGTGCCGGCCATCCGGCAGAAGTGCGAAAAGGTCATCGCCTTCAACCTCAACCACATCTACGACGAAAAGTACAAGGACAACATCGTGGCCGTGGCGTACCGTTCCTTCTCCATGATGTTCCTGTCGAACACCATCGCAGATGCACGCGAGGCCGACATCTTCATCGACCTCGACACGGAGGGCTGCACGCCCTACGACATGAGCCGCATCGAGGATCTTTTCTTCCGGGGCTATGCAAGCACCGTCAAGGCGCTTGAGGACAACGGTTATGCCCGCGTCCTCCCGAAGGAAGACATCTCGTTCCCGAAAAAGAAGAAAGCCACCCGCTCCCTCCTTCATCTCCACAAAAAATAGCCATGGGACTCTTTATCAAGAAACGGACACGTGCGGCGCTGGACCGCAAGAAAGTGATCACGAGTTACGTGATCCTGGCCATCTGCATCCTGCTGATGGCAGTCAATATCGGCAGTTTCATCTTCTTTCCCCGCCTGATGGCGCCGCTGGCCATTCTCCTGTCGAATGCCATCACGCTGGTCCTGGCCGTCATCGCTTTCCGCCCTATCAATTCCCTGGTGGAAAACCTGCTGGAAAAGCGCCAGCAGGAGTTGCTGGAGCAGCAGAAGAAGGAGCAGGAGCTGGAACGGCAGGTCGGCCTGCTGGAGAACCGGAACCGCGAGCTGGAAAACCGGCTCGACACGCGCGCGCAGACGGAAGGGGTACCGGCCGACATCGATTTCACGTTCAAGCTGGAGCAGATGGAGTATGCCAAGAAGGGCTACGTGGTCAAGGAAGATCCCCTGGAAGATCTCTCGAAGGACGACCGTTTCAAGAACCTGATTCCGGATGTCAGTCTCTGGAACAAGATGCTGGACGCGTTGACGATGAAGGATCAGGGCATCCGCAAAATCCTGTACATCAAGAAGTATTACTACAAAGTCTCGATCGGCATCGATTTCAGCCACATCAAGTTCTCCTTCGCCGACGACCGCATCCTCTTTTCGGGGGTGAAGTTCACGCGGCTGCACGATATCACCAGTGAGTTGGAGCCGGATGCCGGTGACATCGATCACTGCTGGGTGCTCAACACGACCGACAATTGGGCGGAGATCAAGCATGCGGCCTACTACGACCTGTTCAAGGATGCCTACACGCGGATGCAGGATATGGAGACGCGTGAGAGTCTGGAGGCGGAGGTGGAGAGCCTTTGCAGCCAGTACACGGCTATTTTCCGCAGGAACATACAGATCCGTTTCCCGCAGGCGGCTTTCGTTGAGAGCATAGAAGACAGCGACCGGAGCTGGTATGCGCTCCGCGAGGGCGGCGCCTACCGGATGGTCCGCGACATCGCCGCCAACATGCTCCTGCTGACCAACGTCATGAACGAGACCAAACAGATCGAAGAGCAGGCTGCGCTATAGTTGGCGCAGCGGTGGGCGTATCAGCGGATCTTCGAGATGATGATCGATTTGATGGTGGCGGTGGGCTTGAAATGCGGGACCGAGCCGTCGAGGTCGTCTTTCGTGGTCGTGAAAATCAACTTTGTATCATAGTGCTCCGCTTCGATGAAAACCGTTCCGTCATCCAGGAGACTGACTCCAGGGGCACCATCTTTCGTGAAATCGAAGTAATCGTTGATGCGGCTGCCGACGGCCAGCCGGCCACGGCCGTCCCACCAGAAGGATTCCGACAGGCTGTAGCGGGGATCGAAGCATTCAATCGAATAAACGACGCCGTTTTCCATCTGGATCTCCAGGACACGCTGGTCGCCGAGATCGACGAGCCAGAGATCGCCGCCCTCGGAGTACTCAATGTCATACCCCTGCCGGTCACCTTCCACATGCAGTTCAGGGATCGGTTGGCCGAGCTTGATCAGCGCAAAACCGTCGTTGTGGATGCAAGGGAACGGTAACGATTCGTCGCGGACGAACTCGCTGCCGTTCCAGCGATAGAACAGCTCGAATGCGCAGAAACCGTTCACATCCCAGTCTTCGTAGGCGTTGAGATCGATCCGGATGCCTTCCGGAGAAAAGGCATAGTTGTACACGCGTTCCTTCATGACCTTGCGGACGAATGGAAGGTCCGTGCAGCCGGCCAGGCGGACGGCGTCATCGAAATCGGCAGCACTCGGCTGGGGATTCAGCGGAATGGCGACCTCATGGGCGTTCTTCGTGGCGGGATCGTAATCATAGGCCCGGATGTACTTGGTCGAGCAAACGTCGCAACCTCCGTCTTCCGCAATCAGCACCAGCACGTGGCCGTCGGCATCATAGCGCCAGCAGCCCATATGGGCGCCATCGGTGCAGCCATCGTCGAAGAATGTGTAGGACAGAATGTTGCAGGCATTGTTGTTGAATTCGCGATAGCCGTTGTAGCTATCCTGCAGTGCGGGCCGGATCTCATCTTTCACACGCTGCGATGCATACTTGTCGGTCATGATGTTGTCGCCGAAGCAAGAAAAGATGGTGAACAGTTCGTCGAACGTGAAATCCTCGCGGCGCTCGCCTGTGGGCGTCGGAACGGCTTGTTCCAGGATTTCCGTTGCAGGGGCCTCCTGTCCGGGGTTTGTGACGGGCTGTCCGCCTTCCTTCTTGCAGCCGGTCGCGAGTATAGCGGCCAGGGCCAGTATAAAGAGGATATTTTTCATTTTTTTTCGCTTATTTTACAAAGATACGAAGGTTTTTCAAAAAGTTTACTATATTTGCAGTCCCAAAGCCGCAGCAGTGGGTTGTAATGGTCCTTTAGCTCAGCTGGTTTAGAGCGCCTGCTTGACAGGCAGGAGGTCAGCAGTTCAAATCTGCTAAGGGCCACACGGAGAAGGAGCGCATCGAAAGACGCGCTCCTTTTTGTTTAGGAATATGATCAAGACCATCGCATTGGACCTGGGCGGCGTGGTCGTCGCCATCAGTTTTGAAAAGGCACTCCGGCATTTCCGGGAGGTGGGCCTGCAGGATGTTGAACGTTATCTCAATCCCTACCAGCAGCAAGGTTTCTTCGGCGACCTGGAGGGCGGACAGATCACGGCGGAAGAGTTCCGGCAGGAATTCAGCCGGCTCGTGGGCCGGGAAGTGACGGCGGAAGAGTGCATGTATGCGTGCATGGGGTTCATCGACCATGTGTCCCTGCCCGCGCTTGACGCAGTGGTCCGGCTCCGTGCGAATGGATACCGGGTGGTGCTGCTGTCGAATACGAATCCCTATGTGATGACGTGGGCCATGTCTTCCGCCTTTGACGGCCGCGGACACGGGCTGCGCTGGTATTTCGACGCCTGCTACCTCAGCTATACCTGCCGGCTGTCGAAGCCCGATCCGGATATCTTCCGCTTCGTGCTGGACAATGAACTGATCCGTCCCGACGAAATGCTTTTCGTCGACGACGCGACCCGCAACATCGAGGTGGCCCAGCGCCTCGGCATCCAGACCCTGCTGGCCGGGAATGCTACGGACTGGCCCGCTGAGGTAGACCGTATTCTCTTGTCACAAAAATAATTATCCATACCCATGAAAAAAGCGCTCCTTTCCCTCGCCACACTCCTGCTGGCCGTTTTCTGCACCGTTTCAGCACAGCCTTCGAAACAGTATATCACCGTCTATGCCGAGCCCGATCATGCCGACTGGGTCTACACCCGCGGCCAGGCGGCGGAACTCACGCTCTACGCCGTCAAGGAAAACGTCCGCATGCCGCTGACCGAAATTGAGTACAGTTACGGCCCGGAGAAGCGGGCGGCTGAAAAGACGGGAAGCGTGAAGACGGACAAGAACGGTTTTGCCAAACTCCGCGTGCCCGGCCGGAAGGCCCCCGGCTTTACGACTGTCAATGTGAGCGTTACCTTCGAGGGAAAGAAATACACGGGAATGACGAACCTGGCCTGCGAACCCGATGCCATCGCCCCGACGACCTCCCTGCCCGACGACTTTGTCGCATACTGGGAAAATGCCAAGGAGCAGGCCGCCCGCGTGCCGATGCTGGTCCGCGAGCGCTACGCACCCGAGGAGAGCGATGACCGCGTAGATGTGTACTACGTCCGCATCCAGTCCTACAAGAAAGGAAACTACGTGTACGGCGTGGTTTCCGTCCCCAAGACCGAAGGTCCCAAGCCGGCCATCCTGCGGCTCCCCGGCGCGGCGGTGCGCAAGTTCAGCGGCATCGACCCGCTGGCGTATGAAGGTTTCGTGGTGCTGAACATCGGTGTGCACGGCATTCCGGTCGACCAGGACACGGAGATGTACCGTCAGCTGGAGAACGGTGCGATGTCGGGCTATGTGCTCAAGGGCATCGAGAACCGCGACACGTATTACTACAAGCGGACATACCTGGGATGTGTCCGCGCGCTCGACTATCTGTGCAGCCGCAGTGACGTGGATGCGGAGCGCATCGCGACCTACGGCGGAAGCCAGGGCGGCATGCTGTCGATCGTGACGGCGGCGCTGGACAAGCGGGTGAAGGTGCTCTTTGCCTATTATCCGGCATTCTGTGATGTGACGGGCTATTATTACGGCCGCAGCGGCGGCTGGCCGCACCTGTTCCTCGACAAGAGCGATCCGCTCATCGAACAGAAAGTGGCGGTGTCGAAATACTATGACGTGGTGAATTTCGCACGGTTTCTCACGCAGCCGGGCTTCTATGCCTGGGGCTACAACGATATCGTCTGCTGCCCATCATCCACCTTCTCGGCCTACAACGTGATAACGGCGCCCAAGACGCTCCGCGTCGCCAAGGACACCGGCCACTGGCTCTATCCCTGGCAGACTGCCGAAGCCCTTCAGTGGATCAAGGATCAGTTCGGAATGTAATCCTTCGGCTGCGGCCTTCGGCGCGCCAACGATGGAGCCCCGTCGCGGAGCGCGGGCTGCGCGCGAGCCTGGTGAAGCAGCCGCGGTTCGTTGGGGGCGAGGGCTCGCAGCACCAAACGGTTCCGGCTGCGCCCCGGGCAAAGCCCGCACAAGCGGAGCGACGGCCTACGGCGCGCCACAATTACCTGATGCCCGGTCAAGCCGGGCATGACGAAAGACGGCGCGCCAAGATGACGGGGGCCAGAGCCGTCAAGCCCGTAAATGGCTAAATCAATGGCTGATGGAAGACGAGTTGGGCGAGGCCTTCGGCGACGGAGAGAAGGCCGAGAAGGGCGATGACGGAGCCGGAGACGCGGTTGATGATCAGCATCTGACGGAGACGGAAACGCTTGCGGAACAAGCTGATGCCGCTGCTCAGGAGGAACCACCAGAGCGCCGTGCCCAGGAAGATGCCCGCCAGGACGATGGCCACCGCCGACGGCCGCCAGCTGTCCCCCAGATCCATTCCGAAAAAGGCAAATAAACCCAACATCAACACCAACGCACCCGGATTCGAAATCGTCATCAGAAAACCGCGGAAAATATCCTTCGCATTCATGCTCACCGCATCGATCTTGCGCTGACGCAGATCCTTGATCGGGTTCTTCACCGCAATCTGCAGGCCGATGAACACGATCACCAAACCGCCGATAAGCATCACCCACGAACGGTTCCGGTCCAGGAACTCGCTGATGAACTGCACGGAAAACAAGGCGATGGACGCATAGATCGTATCGCCGATCGAAGACCCGACGCCGACGGCAAACCCCGCCCAGCGTCCCTTGTCGAGCGTCCGCTGAATACACATGATACCCAACGGACCCAACGGAATCGAGGCCGCCAGTCCGATCAGGATCGCCTGTAAAAAGTTCAGAAGCATGTTACCCCGTGCAAAACAAAGCAAAGATACCATTATTTGGTTAAAAATCGCCATCTTTGTAGCATAATCACCCTAAAATGAAAGAAAAACAACCCAAAACAGATAAACGGACCCGACGCGCCATCTGGCTGCTCATCGCAGGATTCAGTATCCTGATGAGCCTCCCCTTCCTGGTCCCCCACCTCGGATTCGTCTCGCTCGTCGGCTTCCTCCCCCTGTTCTTCCTCGATAACCTGCTGCGCGAAAAACAAGTACGCCACGCCTTCTGGTACTACTACGCCGCGTTTCTGCTCTTCAACATCCTGACCACCTTCTGGATCTGGTTCGTGTCGCCCGCCGGCGCCATCGCCGCCCTGATCCTCAACGCCCTGCAGATGGCCGCCGTCTTCGCCATCTACCGTGCCGCCAGCCGCTTCATCCACCGCAGGCAGAAGAACCCCGTCACCGCCGACGCCCTGTCGCTGGCCTTTTTCACCGTGACCTGGCTCGCCTGGGAACACATCTATTTCGACATCGAACTCTCCTGGCCGTGGCTCTGCCTGGGCAACGCCTTCGCCACCACGCCCCGGCTCGTCCAGTGGTACGAAGTCACCGGCGCCGTGGGCGGATCCCTCTGGATCCTGCTCAGCAACGTCCTGCTCTACCTGTTGAGCGTCAGCCGTACACGCAGGGAACGCATCGGGTACAACATCGCCGGCTGGTGCGTCATCTTCCTGCCCATCTTCTGCTCCGAAATCCGCTACGACAGCTATAAGGAATCCGACGACCCGCTCGAGGTCGTCGTGCTCCAGCCCAATATCGACCCGTTCCACAAATACGGCGTCGAACCCCAAAGCGGCCTGGACGCCCGCCTCATCGAACTGATGGCACGCGAAACGACTCCCGAAACCCGCTATATCGTCACCCCGGAGACCTTTACCTACAACGTCGATATCGACCATCCGGAACGAAACGCATCGATCCAGCGGTACAAGGCATTCCTGTCCGCCCATCCCGATGCCAGCCTGCTGCTCGGCGCCCTCACCCTGCGCCGCTACGATGCCACGGAAAAACCCACGCGCAGCGCCCGCACAGCCGGTGCCGGAACCTGGATAGACCTCTACAACACCGCCCTGGTAATGGATAGCGACACGCTGTACGGCACCTACGTCAAATCGAAGCTGGTGCCCGGCGTCGAGATCATCCCCTACGAGAATGCCCTCCCCTTCCTGGGCAAGATCGTCCAGAAATTCGGCGGCTCGAGCAACAGCTACGGCACCCAGGCTGAGATGGAAGCCCTCCCCGGCGGAGACGGGCATCAGCTCGGCGCAATGATCTGCTATGAATCGGTGTACGGCGACTGGTCGCGCGTGGCCACGAAAAAAGGCGCGAACTTCCTGGCCGTGATGACCAATGACGGATGGTGGGGCGACACGCCCGGCTACCGGCAGCACTTCAACTACGCCCGCCTGCGCGCCATCGAGAACCGGCGCGATGTCATCCAGGCGGCCAATACCGGCACGTCAGGCCTCATCAACCAGCGCGGCGACGTGCTGTGCAAGACCGACTGGTGGGTGGAAACCACCTTCCGCGGCACCATCAACGCGAACGATGCGATCACACCGTTCGTCCGCCACGGAGACGTGGTGGGACGCTGGGCCAGCCGGTGCTTCCTTATTTTGCTTCTTGGGCTGCTGGTTTGGGCTGCTGCTGACGCTTCGGGTAAACGATCCGCGCGTGGTAGATCTGCTGCAGGAAACGCTTGAAAGAATCCTTCACCACGTTGATCTCGCGCAACGAGATATCGGCTTCAGCCAGCTGTGAATCATCGAACTTGCTGGCCAGGATCCGGTCGACCAGCGCCGAGATGCTCTCTTCCGAATAGTCCTTCAACGTGCGGGATGCCGCCTCGACGGCATCGGCCATCATCACGACCACCTGCTCCTTGGTCCGGGGCAGTTTGCCGTTATAGGTGAAGGGCGCCTTGTTGGCCGGGTCGCCGCCATTGTTGCAGTATACGTTGTAGAAATAGAGCGTCAGGGAACGGCCGTGGTGGCTTGCGATGAAGTCGGTCACGCTGGCGGGGAGCTTGCTCTTGTGCGCCAGCAACAGGCCATCGTCCACGTGCTTGATGATGGCGTGGGCGCTCTCCTCCGGCGTCAGCCCGGCGTGGTAGTTCACGCCCTCCGCCTGGTTCTCGATGAAGCACATCGGATTCTCCATCTTGCCGATATCGTGGTACAGCGCGCCCACCCGCACGAGCATCGAATACCCGCCGATCTCGCGGGCCGCCTGCTCCGCAAGGTTGGCCACCTGCAGGGAGTGCTGGAACGTGCCCGGCGCCTTCAGCTGCAACTGCTGCAAGAGCTTGTTGTTGGTATCGGAGAGATCCCAGAGGCGTGAATAGGAGACGAAGCCGAAGATCCTCTCGAACAGATAGACGAACGGGTACAGCACGATCGACAGGATGGCGTTGATACCGAGGAACAGGAAGTTCGTCGACTTGACGGCATACGACAGGTCGCCCGCGCCCAGCTTGAAGGCGAAGCAGACCAGCGACAAGGCCAGGAAAATGAACAGCGCATTGACGAACTGCAGCCAGCCGCGGTTGAGCTTGCCGTACGCGTACAGGCCCACCGACCCGCCCAGCAGGTTGATGAAGAACAGCTCCACGCCGTTCTCCGGAATGATGAGCAGCGGCAGGATCGTCACCAGGTACACCCCGTAGGACAGGTCGTCGTGGAAGAAGGAACTCATGTACAACGCCGTCACGGCAAACGGGAACAGGTAGAGCAGGCGCTCGTCCACGCGGAACAGGATGGCCGTACCGGCAAACGAGAAAAGCAGCATCAACATCAGGAAAATGGTCTTGCGCGTATCTTCAAAGAGGGAGCGGTCTATGAAGAACACCATGAAGAAGAAAACGGCAAGAATCGTCAGAATCAAAAGCAGATGGCTGGTAATCAGTGTATTCGGAGAGCCGGAATAGCCATAGCTCATCTTGTATTCCGCCTTGTAGGAATCGAGGATCTGGCAGATGTCGCCCGTCACGATCTCGCCTTCCGACACGATCAGCTGGCCGGCGTACACCATGCCCTTCGTGGGCGAAATGTAATTGACGGCTTCCTTGTGTACCAGTTGCGTGGTGTTTTCGTCAAAATGGAGGTTCGGCACGATGAAGGACTTCAGCCCGATCACATCGGCGACCGAATCGAGGTCGGTATCGGAATAATGGAGCGCCAGGTCGGACTTGAGCACACTGTAGAGGCGATCGATGTCGTATACTTCAGTGACCGGTGTCTCGGCGACGCGGCGGTCGCGCTTGACGAAGATGACCGGAGCTGCGCTGCGCCCTTTCCCGAAATCGGAGACCAGGCCGCGGGCATAGGCCTGGCTCAGATGGTCATACATTTCATTGGTCAGCTGCTCGTCCAGTTTCAGCTCCACGGCGCGGTGGCCGAACTGGTCGAGGACCGGAGCGGAGATGGCCGGATCGTAACTGTAGTAATCGATGGTCTCCGAGGCACGTTCCTCCTTCTCCTGCAGCATCTCGGCTTCCGTCTTGAGAATCGGGAAGTCGATGGGCGAGATCAGCGTCTCATACACCCACGGACGGCCCTTCTGATATTCGTAGCGGAACTTCCCCTCCCGCGGATACAGGAGGAGCATCAGCACGGCCAGAATGATAAAACAGATATAGATCCGATAATTTTTCATAACTTTGTACAAAAGGTCAACTAGTAAAGATAACGATAATTTTCCGGAATATGAAAAAAATCCTCTGGGCCGTCCTCGCCGCCCTTCTTTTCCTCCCGGCCACCGCACAGGAACTGGTCGTCATCTCCTCCTCTGCCCTGCACGCCGACGATTCCGTCCTGGTGTTCATCCCCGAACAATATGCCGACAACTATTCAGACCGCTACTGCGTGGAATGCTGCGGCGATCCCGAGTCCGTTCCGGCACTCTTCCTCCTGCACGGCTGGTCGGGCTGCTACAGCAACTGGGCGGACCGGTGCGACCTGCAGCGCGTCGCGGATTCCTCGGGATTCATCATCATCTGCCCGGACGGTTTCTTTGACAGCTGGTATGTCGACGCCATCGACCCGGCTGACATGCAGTGGCGCAAGTTCTTCGACCACGAACTCTACCCGCTGATGAAGGACAAGTACTTCCTGGACCCCGACAAGACCTTCATCACCGGCCTGTCGATGGGCGGTCACGGCGCCATCAATCTCTTCCTCGACGACGTCTCGCGTTTCCGGGCGGCCGGCTCGATGAGCGGGGTGCTCGACCTTGACCATGAGAAGGGACGCCTGGGCCTGGAGCGGCTGCTCGGCCCCTGGACGGCGGGTGCAAAGCGCTATGCCGAGGAGTCAGCCATCAACCGCATCGGCCGCGCGAAGGATTCGGGCAAGCTGATGCTCATCACGTGCGGATACAGCGACACCCTCTTCGGTGCGTCGCGCGACTTCTGCGAGCGTTGCAAGGAAGAGGGTGTTCCCTATATCGGTGTCTTTTCGCCGGGCGTCCACAGCTGGAAGTACTGGGACTATGCCCTCCGGCTCCACCTCTGGTATTTCAGCCGCATCCTGAACGGCGAGAACCTCGGTTATTGACCGATGCTCATGTTCAGGATCGTGTCGGAATCGTAGACGCCTTTTTCGAGTTTCTCACGCACTTCGGCGAAAGCATTCAGCGTGTATTCCACGTCTTCGACCGAATGGGCCGCCGTCGGAATGATGCGGTACATCAGGATGCCTTCCGGTACGACCGGATACGTGATCACCGAGCAGAAAATGTGATAGTTCTTGCGGAGGTCGATCAGGATGTTCGTCGCCTGTGCCATGTTGCCCTTCAGGAAGACGGGCGTCACGCAGGCCTCTGCCACGCCGATGTCGAAACCACGCTTGCGCAGGCCTTCCTGCAGGCTGCGGGTGATGAGCCACAGCTGCTTGCGGAGACGGTCGCCTTCTTCGCCGCGGATGATCTCCAGACGCTTGAGGCAGCCTTCCACGATGGGCATCGGCAGCGCCTTCGCGTAAATCTGTGAACGCAGGTTGTATCGCAGGTAGTTAATGATGGCACGCGGGCCGGCCACGAAACCGCCGATGATGGCCATGCTCTTGGCGTATGCACCGATGTAGAGGTCGATGTCGTCCATCACACCGAAATGCTCGGATGTACCGCGGCCGTGCGGGCCCATCACGCCGAAACCGTGCGCATCGTCGATCAGGATGCGGAACTTGTACTGCTTCTTGAGGGCTACGATCTGGTCGAGGATGCCCAGCGCGCCGGTCATGCCGTACACGCCTTCCGTGATCAGGAGCACGCCGCCGCCGTTCGCCTCAGCTTCCTTGCAGGCGCGCGCGAGGATCTGCTCGCAATGCTTGATGTTGTTGTGGCGATATTTGTACTTGCTTCCGATGTGCAGGCGGATACCGTCGAGCAGGCAGGCGTGGCACTCGTTGTCGTAGACGATCACGTCGTGGCGCGACACCAGCGCGTCGATAGTCGAGACGATGCCCTGGTAGCCGAAGTTGAACAGGAACGCGTCTTCCTTCTTCTCGAAGTCGGCCAGTTCACGCTCAAGGCGCTCATGCAGCGAGGTGTGGCCCGTCAGCATGCGGGAACCCATCGGGTAAGCGAGGCCCCAGCGTGCAGCCGCCTCCCCGTCCACCTTGCGGATTTCAGGATGGTTGGCCAGGCCCAGATAATTGTTCAGGCTCCAGCAGAGGACTTCCTCGCCCTGGAAACGCATGTGCGGTCCAAGCTCGCCTTCCAGTTTGGGGAACATGTAGTAGCCGAAGGCCTTGTCACGGTACTGACCCAGCGGGCCGCCCGAATCTTTCGCTATTCTTTCAAAAATATCCATTTTATAAGTTGTTGATTGATCGATAATTGGTTATGCGTCGATGTTCGCGTACTTGGCATTCTGCTCGATGAACTCGCGGCGCGGCGGCACGTCGTCGCCCATCAGCATCGAGAAGATGCGGTCGGCTTCGGCGGCGTTTTCGATGTGTACCTGGCGCAGGATGCGCTTGGCCGGGTCCATGGTCGTGGCCCAGAGCTGTTCGGCATCCATCTCACCGAGACCTTTGTAGCGGGAGACCAGCAGGCCGGTGTCCTTGCCCTTGCCGATGCGCTCGATGGCTTCGGAACGCTCCTCGTCGGTCCAGCAGTATTCTTCCACGTTGCCTTTCTTCACACGGTAGAGCGGCGGGGTCGCGATATAGACGTAGCCGCTGCGGATCAGGTCGGGCATGTAGCGGAAGAAGAAGGTAAGGATCAGCGTGGCGATGTGCGAGCCGTCGACGTCGGCATCGGTCATGATGATGACCTTGTGATAACGGAGCTTGCTCATGTTCAGCGCCTTGGGATCGTCTTCCGTACCGACGGAAACACCCAGTGCGGTGTAGATGTTGCGGATGGACTCGCTCTCGAAGGCACGGTGCTCCATGGCTTTCTCCACGTTCAGGATCTTGCCGCGGAGCGGCAGGATGGCCTGGAACTGGCGGTTGCGGCCCTGCTTCGCCGTTCCGCCTGCGGAATCGCCCTCCACGAGGAAGAGCTCGCAGTTGGCGGGGTCGCGGTCGGAGCAGTCAGCCAGCTTGCCGGGCAGTCCGCTGCCCGACATGACGGTCTTACGCTGCACCAGCTCGCGGGCCTTGCGGGCCGCGTGGCGGGCCGTTGCGGCAAGGACCACCTTGTCGACGATGGCGCGGGCATCCTTCGGATTCTCTTCCAGATACTGGTCGAGCGCAGCGCTCACGGCCTGCGACACGGCAGCCATCACCTCGCTGTTGCCCAGCTTGGTCTTGGTCTGGCCCTCGAACTGCGGCTCGGCCACCTTAACCGAGATGACGGCCGTCAGGCCTTCGCGGAAGTCCGACGGATCGAGGTCGAACTTCAGCTTCGAGAGCAGGCCGTTCTTGTCGGCATAGCTCTTCAGCGTGGTGGTCAGGCCGCGGCGGAAACCGCTCAGGTGCGTACCACCCTCGATCGTGTTGATATTGTTGACGTAGGAATGGACGTTCTCGCTGAAGCCCGTGTTGTACTGCATCGCGATCTCGATGGGGATGACCTTGTCGGTTTCCAGGTAGATCGGCTTGTCGGTCAGCTTTTCGCGCACGCCGTCGAGGTACTGCACGAACTCGATCAGGCCGTGTTCCGAATAGAACACCTCTTCCTTGGGCTGCGGAATCACCTCGTTGCCGTTCTCGTCGTATTCCTTCTCGCGCGGGCGCAGGTCACGCAGCGTGAGGCGGACGCCCTTGTTCAGGTATGCCAGCTCGCGCAAGCGGCCGGCCAGGATGTCATAATCGTAGACCAGCACCGTGAAGATCTCCTTGTCGGGCTTGAAGGTGATGATGGTGCCGGTGTCGGAAGCCTCGCCCACGACCTTCACGTCGTAGAGGGGCTTGCCCTGCGAATACTCCTGCACGAAGACCTTCCCTT
Organism: Bacteroidales bacterium Bact_13; assembly: GCA_001602845.1. Classification (GTDB taxonomy): domain Bacteria; phylum Bacteroidota; class Bacteroidia; order Bacteroidales; family UBA932; genus Cacconaster. The sequence continues at coordinate 16,326 of LUZE01000091.1, forward strand.
CGCGGTGGATTTCGGCCCTCAGGTGCGACGACAGCGCGTTGACGCAAGAAACACCCACACCGTGCAAGCCGCCGGACACCTTGTAGCTGTCCTTGCTGAACTTTCCGCCTGCGTGCAGGACCGTCAGCACGACCTCGAGGGCGCTGCGCTGCTCCTTCTCGTGCAGGCCGGTCGGGATGCCGCGGCCGTTGTCGGAAACAGTGATCGAATTGTCTGGATTGATGACCACGACGATGTCGTCGCAGAAGCCGGCGAGCGCCTCGTCGATCGAGTTGTCCACCACCTCATAGACCAGATGGTGCAAACCGCGCGAACTGATGTCGCCTATATACATGGAGGGGCGCTTGCGCACCGCTTCGAGACCTTCCAAAACCTGGATACTGTCGGCAGAATAGGCTTCGTTCTGGGGCAGGTTGGTAGTGTTTTCTTCCATAAAAATCGCTCAAATATAAACATACAAAGATAACGAAAATGGGCGGGAAATCCAACGATTTTCCGCCCATTTTTCAACACTATTTTGCACCTAGAAATTCAGGCAGACGCCACCGCCGAAGTTGATGCCGGGCTCCAGGTAGAGCGGCATGTACTGGTTGCGGTGGTTCAGCAGGTTACCGACCTTGGAAAACACCGAGAAATGATTGTTTATCAGGTAATTAACATTCAGGTCCACATCCACGATGGGCGGAACCTCGTAGGAAAACCCGCTGGTGTCATAAAGATAGTCCGGAGCAACGGTCGTTCCCTTCGTGGCCCCGCGATAATTGCATTCCGCCTGTACGATGATGCGTTCGCGGAAATTGTAGCGGATGAAGGTATATCCCGTCCATGCCGGCATCTCCGTGAAATCAGTCTTGTCATCGGCGTGATAATAGTACGTATAGCGCAGCCGTCCGCCGAGCGTCAGGTCCTGCGATTTCCAGAACACCTCGCCCTGGGCCGACACCTGGTTGACATCGCTGAAGGCGGCGGTCATCTGGGTCATCCAAGTCCCGTCGTTCAGCGGGACGAAATACATCTTGTTGCGGGTAATCTTGTAATTGCCCTCCAGGTTGATGCCGAGCCGGCCGCCGATGACGCTTTCCAGCGAGAGCGTCGCATCAAACGGTCGCTTGCCGAACCGCATCTCTGTGCCCGGATACACGATCGGACTGTCGTCCATCATCCGTGAGAAAGGATTCAGGTCATTGCCGCCCGTGAGGACGGAGTGGACCCACAAAGACTTGTCAACCAGCGTGTAGCGGATGTCGATATCCGGAAAGATATTGGTCCTGGGCGTGAGGTCCGCATCCGTGACGGGGATCTCGCCCGCCTGGCCATATCGGGTGCCGAACTTGACACCCAGACGCGCATGGAGCCGCTTGCGGTCGTACTGGTAGAACGGCGAGAACTCTACCACGCCGGCAGACATGTCGCGCACCCCGTTGTACGACGCATGCTCGATGTTCATGTCCACGTAGATGCGGTGAATGTCGAACGAGGCGCCGACATACCCCTTGACCGTCAGGAGGCTCTCGCCCAGCGCAGCGTCTTCCAGCCGCTTCAGGGGACTGCCCGTTTCCAGCGTGAAATCCTTCTGCGTGTTACGGTACGCCAGCGTCACGTCGTAATAGACCATGTTCTGCTCCTTCTGGGCGGAATTCAGGTTGAACGACGCCTTCAGGCTGTTGTTGGCATGGTGCGACTTGGGCTGGATTGACAGCCGGTTCAACTCGTCGTATCCGCTGTAGTTGTACCGGTCGAAATTATACTGGAGGTCGACCATCAGCTCGCCGGTCGCCCAGTCGTAGGTCAGGTCCCCGCCCACGGCGTTCTGCATCCGGTTCGTATACAAGGAGTGGACATCGTCATATGACAGGCCGGGGACGCCGAAGAAGGACGTGTGGCGGCCATACAGGCCCGAGCAGAACCCGTTCTTCGGCCGGGTCTGGAGATAGATCTCTCCGGACGGCATGATGCCCCGGTCTTTCGGCGCGTACTGCGCGCCGAGACGGGTGTACACGAACGGCGTGCGGTTTGCGCCCACCGTGGCCAGCTGGATCGTCTCATACGGCGTGAAATCATAGAGGTCGCCGTAAGGCCGGTTGAAGATGGAATAGTCGAAATGTACGTCGAAACGCTGCAGCGAATCGTCCACCGAAGTGGGGATCGCGGGCTTGCGGATGCCGTCGAGATTCACGTCATACGGACGGCTCACTTCCACCGTCGCCACTTGTGCGCGCAGCGGAAGCAACGCGAAGCACAGGAGGGATATCGTCAGGAATCGCTTCATCACTTCACTCTCTTTAACTGTTCGAGGCGGCGCTGCACCTGGTCGAGGACGTCATCGCCCTCGCGCGCAGGCTCGTAACCGTCCAGGATACTGTTGTAGGTGGCTTCGGCCTGCTCTACGTCACCCCGGTCGGCAAAGGCGTCGCCCAGCACGATAAAACTCTTAGCCAGCCAGTAGACCTGGCTGGTACCTGCATCCGAGAAGGCATAGACCCGCTCCTCCACGGCAGAGAGGTCCCCGCGGTCGTAGGCATCCAGCACCAGCGTATAGGCGCTCTCCGCACCGATCTCGTCGTTGCAGTCAGCGGCCAGCCGCTCGAACAGGGCCTGCGCCTTGTCGCGCTCGCCGAGCGTCCGCCACGAACGGGCCTGGATGAAGTCGGCTTCCCGGCCGCCCACCAGTCCGGCGTAACGGATCGCTTCCTGGAATTCCCGGCCGGCGAAGCACGAACGCATCAGGCCGGTGTAGGCCTCCAGTTTCGTCTCCGGGCTGGTCGCCAGGTCAGCCATTTCGCCATAGGCGTCGGCGGCCTTCTGGTAATGCTGCAGGTCATAGTTGAGCTTCGCATAGGCGGCCGTCGCCTCCAGGCGGCAGGACGGATCCTTCGATTTCATCACCTTCAGGTACTGGTCCGCGGCCGATTCGAGACGGCCGGTTTCCCGCAGGCTTTCCGCCAGGTAGAAGGTCGCTTTCGGAGCCTTTTCGCCCTTCGGGTACTGGGCGAGGTAGCGCTGGACGGCATTGATGGCGGCCGGATACTTGCCGGTCAGGTACAACTGCTCGGCAGCACGGAAGAGCATCTGTTCCTTTTCTTCCGAACTCTTGAGGTCGGAGAGGCCGATCTCGTCGAGATAGGCCAGATAGTCTTCCGGATGATTGCGGAGCTGGTAGATGCTTTCCAGGCCGGCGAGGGCATCTTCCGCCTCAGGCGTCCGGCTACCCGCCGCCACAACCGTCTTGTAGTACTCGATGGCCTTGTCGTATTTCTTATTATTGGCGTTGATCAGTGCCAGCTCCAGCAGGGCTTTCAGGTAATAATCGCTGTCCTTCATGCCCAGCAGAGTGAAGAAGCATTCGGTCGCCTCGTCATCCTGGCCCGTCTGCACGTACGTGCGGCCCAGCTCGAAGACCGCCTGCGGATAGAGCGGCGCGTTGCGGCTCGTCCGGATCGCCTGGCGGAGCATGTCCGCCTTGCGCGCATCGTCGCCCGTCAGGCCATACGCGATGGCTGCCTGCAGCACGGGATACAGGTCGTCCGAAGCAGGATCCGCTGCATATACCCGTTCATATTCGGCAGCCGCATCGGCATACTTGTTCTGTAGGAAGCAGGCATCACCCAGCCGCACCTGCGCGTCGCGCTCGTACTGCTGGTAATCGGCCGACACGTTCAGGAAGTTGCGGAAATTGTTCTCCGCATAGACGTAGTTGCCGCTCTTCAGGTAGTTGTAGGCCTGGTTGTACAGCGCCTGCGGATAGTCCGACGTGCGCCGGAAATCCTCGTCGAGCAGCAGGTTGCCCAGGATCGAGATGGCCTCGGAGTACCGTTCGTCGCGGTACAGGCATTCCGCCAGCCAGAAGCTGGCCAGGTTGCGGAGCGGCTCGTTCTCCCCGCTCTCGATGGACGTCTCCAGCAGCGGAGCGGCGGAGCGGTACGCCTTTCCGTCGATCAGCTGCAGCGCGCGGAAGAACGTGGCTTTCTGGAGATTGGCCGAGGATTCATCGGTATGGTTCCGGATGGCCGAGAGCGCCTTGACGGCCGAATCGTAATCCTTCGAGAGCAGGAACGACGTGGCCATGTA
>LUZE01000092.1 GCA_001602845.1 Bacteroidales bacterium Bact_13
CTGTGCAGGGAGCGTTGCGAAGCATGACGGCGTGTGATTGACGACCGTTAGACTCGCCGACAGGCGAGGCTAAAAGGGAGGAGTTAGCCGTCAAGCGACCGGGTCAGCCCCTTTTTCGACGCATGAGCGACAGAAAGGCTCCTTCTATCGTCACAGATGCCCGGTTAGCGGCCCGTATAATTATGCGGAGTTATGGCGTGAAGCTCGGCTTTGACGGCGTCGGAGACGGGGAGATCGTCGATGAAGGCGCTGATGGCTTCGCGCGAGATGTGTTCGCCCGTGCGGGTCAACGCCTTGAGCGCCTCGTACGGCTTCGGGAAACCCTCGCGACGCAAGACCGTCTGAATCCCTTCCGCGACGACCGCCCAATTGTTCTCCAGATCGGCCGCCACCTTCTCCTCGTTGAGGATCAACTTGCCGATGCCCTTCTCCAACGAACGGATGGCAATCAGCGAATGCGCGACCGGCACACCGATGTTGCGCGTCACCGTCGAATCGGTCAGGTCGCGCTGCAGACGGGAAACCGGCAACTTCTCGGAAAGATAGTCGTAAATGGCGTTGGCATACGTCAGGTTGCCCTCAGCGTTCTCGAAATCGATGGGATTAACCTTGTGCGGCATCGTCGAGGAACCCACCTCGCCCGGCCGGATGGCCTGCGAGAAGTACTCCATCGAAATGTACAGCCAGCAGTCGCGGCTCAGGTCCACCAGCACCGTGTTGATGCGGCGAAGCGCGTCGAAGATGGCGGCGAGATTGTCGTAGTGGTCGATCTGCGTGGTCGGGTAAGACCGCCGCAGGCCAAGCGACGTCACGAAGTTTTCCGCGAAGTCATTCCAGTCGATATCGGGATATGCTACGAAATGGGCGTTCAAGTTTCCCGTCGCACCGCCGAACTTGCCCGGATAAGGGCGTGCCTCCAACTGGCGGAGCTGCTCCTTCAAACGGACCACGAAAACGTCGAGCTCCTTGCCCAGACGGGTCGGGGAAGCCGGCTGTCCATGCGTGTGCGCCAGCATCGGCACATCGTTCCAGAGATCCACGCGCTCGGAAAGCATCCCGATCAGTTCGCGTAGCGCCGGAATGTACACCTCGATGAGGGCCTCCTTGAGCGCCAGCGGAGAAGCCGTGTTGTTGATGTCCTGAGAGGTAAGCCCGAAATGGATGAATTCCCCAAACGCTTCCAGCCCAAGCCCCTGGAACTTCTCTTTCAGGAAGTACTCCACGGCCTTGACATCGTGGTTGGTCCGCTTCTCGATCTCTTTGATGCGGGCCGCATCCTCCAGCGTGAAGTCGCCGTAAAGCGCCCGTAACTGCGGGAACAAGCCTGCATCAACCGTTTCCAGCTGGGGAAGCGGCAGCTCGCACAACGCGATGAAATACTCGACTTCCACCAGGACGCGATAACGCATCAAGGCATATTCGGAGAAGAAAGCCGAGAGTTCGGAAGTCTTCCCGGCATAGCGCCCGTCCACGGGCGAGATGGCTTGCAGCGGATCCATGTCAGTGATTCAGTTACAGTTTGCGCTTGACCTCGACCATCTGGTAGGCCTCGATCATGTCGCCGATCTTGATGTCGTTGAAACCGTCCACGCTCAAACCGCAGTCGAAACCGGCGGCCACTTCCTTCACGTCGTCCTTCAGACGCTTGAGCGAGCCCAGCTGGCCGGTGTACACCACGATGCCGTCGCGGATCACGCGGACCTTCGCGTTGCGCGTCAGCTTGCCGTCGCGCACCATACAGCCGGCAATCGTACCCACCTTCGAGATCTTGAAGGTCTCGAGCACCTCGGCGTTGGCCGTGATCTCTTCCTTCTCTTCCGGTGCGAGCATGCCTTCGATACCGCTCTTGACCTCGTTGATGGCATCGTAGATCACGGAGTAGAGACGGATCTCGATCTGCTCCTTTTCGGCCAGCTTGCGGGCGTTCGGCATCGGACGCACCTGGAAGCCGATGATGATGGCGTTCGAGGCGACAGCCAGCAGGACGTCGGACTCGGAGATGGCACCCACGGCCTTGTGGATCACGTTGACGTGGATCTCTTCGGTCGAGAGCTTGATCAGGGAATCGGAGAGGGCCTCGATGGAACCGTCCACGTCGGCCTTGACGATGATATTGAGCTCCTGGAAATTGCCGAGCGCGATACGGCGTCCGATCTCTTCGAGAGTGATGTGTGTCTGGGTCTTGATGCCCTGGATGCGGACGAGCTGCTCGCGCTTGTTGGCCACTTCGCGGGCCTCTTTCTCGTCTTCCATGGCATTGAGCGTGTCACCGGCGGTCGGCGCGCCGCTCAGGCCGAGTACGGAGACCGGCATGGAAGGACCGGCTTCCTGCAGGCGCTGTCCGCGCTCGTTGAACATGGCCTTGACGCGGCCCGCATAGCAGCCGGCCACGATCGGGTCGCCCACATGGAGCGTTCCGCCCTGGATGAGGACGGTGGCCAGGTAGCCGCGGCCCTTGTCGAGCGACGACTCGATGATGCTGCCCACGGCCAGTTTGTTCGGATTGGCCTTGAGCTCGAGCAGGTCGGCTTCCAGCAGCACCTTCTCCAGCAGCAGTTCCACGTTGATGCCCTTCTTGGCGGCGATTTCCTGGCACTGATACTTGCCACCCCAGTCCTCGACCAGGATGTTCATGTTTGCCAGCTGTTCCTTGATCTTTTCAGGGTTGGCGCCGGGCTTGTCGATCTTGTTGATGGCGAAGATCATCGGGACGCCGGCAGCCTGGGCGTGGTTGATGGCCTCGACCGTCTGCGGCATCACGGCGTCGTCGGCCGCGATGATGATGATGGCCAGGTCGGTCACTTTCGCACCGCGGGCACGCATGGCGGTGAAGGCCTCGTGGCCCGGGGTGTCGAGGAACGTGATATGGCGTCCGTCAGGCAGCTTCACGTTGTAGGCACCGATGTGCTGGGTGATACCGCCGGCCTCGCCCGCGATCACGTTGGTCTTGCGGATGTAGTCGAGCAGGGAGGTCTTGCCGTGGTCCACGTGACCCATCACGGTGACGATGGGCGGACGCGGCACCATGTCTTCTTCGCGGTCTTCCTCCTGCGCGATGGCGCCCTGGATCTCCGCGGTGACGAATTCGATCTTGTAACCGAACTCCTCGGCCACGAGCACGAGGGCCTCGGCGTCGAGGCGCTGGTTGATGGACACCATCAGGCCGAGGTTCATGCAGGCCGCGATGACCTGGGTCACCGGCGTGTTGTTCATCAGGATAGCCAACTCGTTGACAGTCACGAATTCGGTGACCTTGAGCACGTTGCTGGTGAGCTCCTGGCGCTCTTGCTCTTCCTGCATCTTCTGGGAGATCTCTTCGCGTTTCTCGCGGCGGTGCTTCGAGGTCTTGGTCTTGCCATGGCCTTCGGTCATCCGTGCGTAGGTCTCCTTGATCTGCTTCTGGATCTCGTCGCTGTCGAATTCCGGACGGACGGCCTTGAAGCGCTCGGTCGCCTTCTTGCCCCGGTTGCGGCCGCTGTCCTTGGCGGGAGCGGCACTGTTCTTCGGGTTGCTGATATCAACCTTTGCGGGACCGCCCTTGTGGATGCGTTCGCGTTTGTTCTTGTCCTTCTTGTGGTCGGACGAGGACGGCTTCTTCTCAAACTGCGACAGGTCGATGGTTCCCACGGTCTTCGGACCGGCGAGTTTCTCGACGCGGGTCTCGATGTGCTCGATGACGGGCCTTTCAGGCTTTTCCTGCTTTTCGGGTTTTTTCTCGGGCTTGGGCTCTTCGTGTTTGACCGGAGCAGGCTTTTCCTGTTTCTGCTCGGGTGCGGGCTGCGGTTTCTTCTTGGGAGTGAGGTCGATATGGCCGATGACCCTGGGGCCTCCGGATGTCCGGTTTTCCGGTTCGACGGGCTTTTCTTCCGCTTTCGGTGCGGTCGTCTGCTCCGGTTCAGGCTTTGCCGGCTGAGGTTCGGGAGCGGTTTCCGGTGCGGGAGTGTCCACCTTCTTCTGCTCCGTCGTCAGGACGTTGGTCTTGATGATGACTTCCTTGACGGGCTCATCTTCCTCGGCTGCCTTGCGCACGTTCTCTTTCTCGGTGATTTCCTTCACCTTGATGGCCACTTTGCGCGACTGTTCCTTGATAAGCTGTTCCTTGCCGAATTCCTTGGCTACCAGCGCATACGCATCTTCCGAAATCTTGGATGTCAGCGAGATTTCGTCGGCGATGTTCTTCTTCTTGAGAAATTCGGCCAGGGTGCTGAGACCGATGTTGAAGTCCTTGAGTACCTTGTTGATTCTGATTGTTCCTTCTGCCATATCTTGTTCTCCCGTTTGTGTTGATGGTTAGTTTTCGAATTCTTCCCGCAGGATGCGCTGCACGTCGAGGACCGTCTCTTCCTCGAGGTCGGCACGCTGCATCACCTCCTCGGTGGACAGGGCGAGCACGCTCTTGGCCGTGTCGCAGCCGATCTTCTTGAGGGCCTCGATGATCCAGTCGTCGATCTCGTCGGAGAAGTCGTCGAGCATGACGTCCTCTTCCTCGTCCTGCGCCTCGCCGCCGACGCGGTACACGTCGATCTTGTAGCCGGACAGCTGCTCGGCCAGCAGGATGTTGCTGCCGTTCTTGCCGATGGCCAGCGCCAGTTCGCTCGACTCGAGGTCGATGTGGATGCTCTTCGTCTCCTCGTTGATGCTGATCGACGAAAGCTTGGCGGGCGAGAGTGCGCGCTGCACGAGCAGCTGCGTGTTGGTCGTCCAGTTGATGATGTCAATGTTCTCGCCGCGGAGCTCACGGACGATGCCGTGGATGCGGGAACCCTTCACGCCGACGCAGGCACCCACCGGGTCGATGCGCTCGTCGTATGATTCCACCGCCACCTTGGCGCGCTCACCGGGCATGCGGACCACCTTCTTGATGGTGATCAGGCCGTCGAAGATCTCGGGAACTTCCTGCTCGAAGAGTTTTTCGAGGAAGAGGTTCGAGGTGCGGGACAGGGTGATGATTGGATTGTTGTTGCGCATCTCCACGCTGATGATCACAGCTTTGACGGTATCGCCCTTGCGGAAGAAATCCGAAGGAATCTGCTCGCTCTTGGGCAGGACGAGTTCGTTGCCGTCCTCATCCATCACCAGCACTTCTTTCTTCCAGGCCTGGTAGACTTCACCCACGAGGATGTCGCCCACCTTCTCGCGATACT
>LUZE01000093.1 GCA_001602845.1 Bacteroidales bacterium Bact_13
ACGCAGGCGCAGCATTCCGGCGCCGTACGACCGCATGCCGCTCTTTGTGCGGGCCGGCTCGATCATCCCGTTCGGTCCTGCGATGGAGTGGTCTGACGAGAAACCGGCCGACGCCATCCGGCTTTACGTGTATGCCGGCGCCGATGCCGACTTTACGCTCTACGAGGACGACGGGCTGACCTATGCCTATGAAAAGGGCGCTTTCAGCACGATTCCGATGCATTGGGACGATGCGACCCGCACGCTGACCATCGGCGTCCGGGCCGGCGAATTCCCCGGCATGCTGGCGGCGCGGACCTTCCATGTTGTGGTGATTGATCCGTCACATCCGCACGGCTATGATCCCGATGTGGCAGGCACGGTTTGCGAATATGCCGGAAATGCTGTAACTTTAACTCTTTAATGATGATGAAAGATAGCTATAATCCCTCTCAAGAGTACGGCCCCTGCGGGGCCTATCCCTCCCAAAATCGGCAAGCCGATTTCGGGCCCCTCCCACTCACGGCTGCGTGGGCGCAGACGCTCTTGAGAGGGATTATAGCTATCTTTTTCATCATCATATTTTCGTTTACCGCAGCCGGTCAGGAACGGCTGTTCGACGACGGTTGGCGGTTCGCATTTGGCAATGCCTCCTCGCCCGAGAAAGATTTCGGCCGGGGAACCGAATATTTCAACTATTTCACGAAGGCGGCTTCCATCCACAATGCCGGGCCCTATGCCCCTGGCTTCGACGACAGCGCCTGGAAACCCGTGCAACTGCCCCACGACTGGGTGGTGGACCTGCCATTCGCACCCGAAGCGAGCCATAGCCACGGTTACAAGACCGTCGGCTGGCGCTGGCCCGAGACCAGCGTGGGCTGGTATCGCAAGCATTTCACCGTTCCGGCGGAAGCGCTGGGACAGCCCGTGTCGCTCCGCTTCGACGGCATCTTCCGCGACTCGGACATCTGGGTCAACGGATTCTGGCTGGGCGGAGAGAAAAGCGGCTATACCTCAGCCACTTATAATATCGCTGAATACTTGAACTACGGCGACGACAACGTGGTCGCCGTGCGCGTGGACGCTACTTTTGAAGAGGGCTGGTTCTACGAAGGGGCGGGCATCTACCGGCACGTCTGGCTGACGGTCGGCAAGGTGCCTGAAAAGCCCCGGCTGCCGCTTCCGAAGATTGAAACGGATCCCGACCGGGGCATCCTGGTCGACGGGAAACCCATCCACATCCGCGGCGCCAACGTGCATCAGGACGCCGCAGGGGTAGGGGCTGCTATTCCCGACGCCCTCTGGGTCTGGCGCATCAAGCAGCTCAAGAAATACGGCTTCAATGCCATCCGCACCTCGCACAATCCCGTTTCGCCCGCGCTGCTCGACATCTGCGACAGCCTGGGCATGTATGTGCTCGAGGAGACGCGCCTGATGGGCGTGAACGAAGCCCAGCTGGAACCGCTCCGCAAGATGATCGAGCGCGACAAGCATCATCCCTGCATTATTTTGTGGGGCATCGGCAACGAAGAGTGGGGGATCGAGTGGAAAGACAAGGGCGAGCGCATCGCCCGCACGATGACGGAATTCTGCCACAGCATCGATCCCGCCCGTCCCGTGGTCGTGGCCACCAGCAGCGGCCCCGAGATTGTCAAAGGAACCGACGTGGCGGGCTACAACTATATCCTGCAGAATCCGGTCGACAAGCACCGGGCGGATTATCCTTCCCGCGTGGCCGTGGGTACCGAAGAAACTTCGGGCTGCGGTACGCGCGGCGTGTACTTCGACGACCGCGAAAACGGCCGCATGGCAGCCATCAACCGCAGTCCGCAGGGCCCCGACAGCCTGTACAACTGCATCGAGCGCGGCCTGCAGTTCTATGACGCCCGTCCATGGCTGGCGGGCCTGTTCTATTGGACGGGCTTCGACTACCGCGGCGAGCCCAATCCACTGGTTTATCCGGCGACGGGTTCGGAGTTCGGCATCCTGGACTACTGCGGCTTCCCCAAGGACGAAGCGTTCTTCCTGCAGTCCTGGTGGACCGACGAGCCCGTGCTGCACATCCTGCCGCACTGGAACCTCGAAGGCCATGAAGGCGAGAAGGTTCCGGTCTGGGTGTACAGCAACTGCGACGAGGTGGCGCTCTATGTCAACGGAAAGAACCTAGGCCGCAAGAAGATGCCGCACGACGGTCATCTGGAGTGGACCGCGGTCTACAAGCCCGGAAACGTCAAGGCCGTCGGTTACAAGAAGGGCCGTAAAGTGATGGAGAAGACGGTGGCCACGGCAGGTGCGCCAGCGTTTCTGAAGGTGGAAATCGACCGGAACTGGCTTCGCGCCGATGGCCAGGACCTGGCTGTGCTGACCGTCGTCGTGGAGGATGCTCAGCGGCGATTCGTCCCGACAGCGTGTGTACCCGTGACGATTACCATCGAGGGCCCCTTACGCATTCTGGGCTGCGGTAACGGCGATCCCGCCTTCCGGGACCGTGAGCGGCCCGAAGACCCGGAGGCCCGGAGCTTTACCATTGACACATTCAACGGCCTGGCCCAGGTGCTCATCCAGAGCACGGGGAAGACCGGCATGGGCATCGTGTACCTTTCGATGCCGGACAGTAAAGTGAACGCCATTCCTTTGCTTCTTAAAGACGAATAAAATGTATTTACTTGGTTACGATATCGGCAGCTCGTCCGTAAAGGCTTCTCTGGTGGAGGTCGCTACGGGAAAGTGCGCTGCCTCGGCCTTCTTCCCGGAGAAGGAGGCCCCCATCCACGCCCCGCGGCCCGGTTGGGCTGAGCAGGACCCGGACTCCTGGTGGGACTATCTGAAACAGGCGACGGCCGCCGTGCTGGCGGCATCGGGCTGCGATCCGTCCGACATCAAGGCCATCGGCATCTCATACCAGATGCATGGCCTGGTCTGTATCGAAAAGGATGGGACGCCGCTGCGGCCTTCCATCATCTGGTGCGATTCGCGGGCCGTTCCGTATGGACAGCGCGCTTTCGATACATTGGGACATGACTGGTGCCTGCAACACCTGCTCAATTCGCCCGGCAATTTCACGGCCGCCAAGCTGGCGTGGGTCAAGGAGAACGAGCCGGCGGTCTATGAGGATATCTGGAAAATCATGCTGCCGGGCGACTATATCGCTTACCGCATGACCGGCGAAGCGGCCACCACGGTCAGCGGCCTGTCGGAAGGCATTTTCTGGAACTTTTTGAAGAATGCGCCCTCGCTGCGCCTTTTGGGCGCCCTGGGCCTCGACGAATCCCTGCTGGCGGACATCGTTCCCACATTTGGCGAACAGGGCCGGCTCACGCAGGGCGCCGCCCGCGAACTCGGCCTGGAAGCCGGCACGCCGGTGACCTACCGGGCGGGCGACCAGCCCAACAATGCCCTCAGCCTGAATGTGCTCAACCCGGGCGAGATCGCTTCCACCGCCGGCACGTCGGGCGTGGTCTACGGCGTGATCGGGCAGGTGGCACACGATCCGCTTTCGCGCGTGAACCCGTTCGCGCACGTGAATCATACGGCCGAAGAGCCGAGACTCGGTGTGCTGCTCTGCATCAATGGCACCGGCATCCTGAACGCCTGGATGCGGCGCAACGTGGCACCGGACCTTTCCTACGACGAGATAAACGCGCTGGCCGCTTCCGTGCCGGTAGGGAGCGAGGGCGTCTCGATCCTGCCTTTCGGCAATGGCGCTGAGCGGATGCTGGAAAACCGGGATACCGGCTGCAGCATCCACGGCGTGAACTTCAACCGGCACAACCGGACGCACTTGCTGCGCGCGGCCCAGGAGGGCATCGTATTCTCGTTCTGCTATGGTATCGAGATCATGCAGCAGATGGGCCTGCAGGTCGACCGCATCCATGCCGGAAGGGCGAACATGTTCCTGTCGCCCATTTTCCGGCAGACACTGGCCGAGACTTCTGGCGCCACGATCGAACTGTACGACACCGACGGCTCCATCGGTGCGGCACGCGGCGCCGGCATCGGCGCGGGCATCTACCGCACGCCCGCGGAGGCCTTCGCTACGCTCGAGCGCCTCGACGTCATCGAGCCGGCCGGCGCGCGTGAGTACCGCGCCGCCTATGAACGTTGGAAATCGTATTTGAATCTATAAATCAATAATATATCAATTATGAAAGAGTACTTCCCCGCCATCGGCAAGATCCCCTTTGAGGGCCCCGAGAGCAAAAACCCGCTCGCATTCCATTATTATGAACCCGACCGCCTGGTGCTGGGCAAAAAGATGAAGGACTGGCTCCGCTTCGCGATGTGCTGGTGGCACACGCTGGGCCAGGCCTCCGGCGACCAGTTCGGCGGCCAGACCCGTTCCTATGAATGGGACAAGGGCGACTGCCCGTACGAGCGCGCCCGCGCAAAGGCTGACGCCGGCTTCGAGATTATGCAGAAACTGGGCATCGAGTTTTTCTGCTTCCACGACATCGACCTGATCGAGGATACCGACGACATCACCGAGTATGAGGCCCGCATGAAGGACATCACGGACTACCTGCTCGAGAAGATGAAGGCCACCGGGATCAAGAACCTGTGGGGCACTGCCAATGTGTTCGGCCACAAGCGCTACATGAACGGCGCCGCCACCAACCCCGATTTCGACGTGCTGGCCCGCGCCGCCGTCCAGATCAAGAACGCCATCGACGCCACCATCAAGCTGGGTGGCCAGAACTACGTGTTCTGGGGCGGCCGCGAAGGTTACATGAGCTTGCTCAACACGCAGATGCAGCGGGAGAAGGAGCATCTCGGACGGATGCTCTTCCTTGCCCGTGACTATGGCCGTGCACACGGTTTCAACGGCACGTTCCTCATCGAGCCCAAGCCGATGGAACCGACAAAGCATCAGTATGACCAGGATACGGAGACTGTGATCGGCTTCCTGCGCCGCCACAACCTTGACAAGGACTTCAAGGTGAACATCGAAGTAAACCACGCTACGCTGGCCGGTCATACCTTCGAGCACGAACTGGCCTGCGCCGTCGACCACGGCATGCTGGGCAGCATAGACGCCAACCGCGGCGACGCACAGAACGGCTGGGACACCGACCAGTTCCCGATCGACAACTACGAACTCACACTGGCTATGCTCCAGATCATCCGTAACGGCGGCCTGGGTACCGGCGGCTCGAACTTCGACGCCAAGCTGCGCCGCAATTCCACCGATCCGGAAGATATCTTCATCGCCCACATCAGCGCAATGGACGCCATGGCCCGCGCCCTCGTGAATGCTGCCGCTATCTGCGAAGAATCCCCGATCCCCGGCATGGTGAAAGAGCGCTACGCTTCCTTTGACAGCGGAAAGGGCAAGGAGTTTGAGGAAGGCAAGCTGACGCTCGAGGACATCGTGGCCTACGCCAAGAAGAATGGCGAGCCGAAGCAGATTTCCGGCAAGCAGGAGCTCTATGAAACGATCGTGGCACTCTATTGCAAGTAGCCGCCCATGAGCCAGACCAAGCAACAAGGCAGCCCCTGGTACCTCATCAGCATCGTGCTGGTGGCGGTGCTGGGCGGCTTGCTGTTCGGATATGACACGGCCGTCATCTCCGGTGCCGAGAAGGGCCTCCAGGTCTTCTTCCAGGGCGCCGGGGATTTCACATATACCGACGGCCTCCACGGCTTTACCACATCGAGCGCCCTGATCGGCTGCGTGATCGGCGCCCTGCTGTCCGGTCTGCTGACGTCCCGGATCGGGCGGAAGCGTTCGCTCCTGATCGCCGGTATCCTCTTCTTCCTGAGCGCCCTGGGATCCTATTGCCCGGAATTCCTCTTCTTCCCGCATGGCGTGGCGACCAAGGGTGTCCTGGTGGCATTCATCCTCTATCGCATCCTGGGCGGCATCGGCGTGGGTCTGGCTTCGGCCATCTGCCCGATGTACATCGCGGAGGTGGCACCGGCCAACCAGCGTGGCAAACTCGTGTCGTGGAACCAGTTCGCCATCATCTTCGGCCAGCTGGTGGTGTATTTCGTGAACTTCCTGATCATCAATTCGCACAAGAACGATCCCAACATCGTTGAATGGACCAATACGATCGGCTGGCGCAACATGTTCGTGTCAGAGGCATTCCCGGCCGGACTCTTCGCGCTGCTCATCCTCCTGGTGCCTGAATCGCCGCGCCATCTGGTGATGCGCGGGCTCGACAACGATGCTTTCCGCATCCTGTCTCGCATCAACGGGGAAGAGAAGGCCAAGACCATCCTGTTCGAGATCAAGGAGACCGTGGTCGAGAAACGCGAGAAGCTTTTCGCCTACGGTTTCATCGTGATTTTCATCGGCTGCATGCTTTCGGTCTTCCAGCAGGTCATCGGCATCAACGCAGTGCTGTATTTCGCGCCCCGCATCTTTGAATCGATGGGCGTGAGCAACAACATGCTCTTCACGGTCATCATGGGCATCATCAACATCAGCTTCACGCTGGTGGCCGTCTTTACCGTGGAGAAGCTGGGCCGCAAGCCGCTGTTGATCTCGGGCTCCATCGGCATGGCCGTGGGCGCGCTGGGCGTGGCCCTGTCGAACGTGGTCACGCTGCCCGCCTGGGTGCCGGTCATCAGCATCATGGTCTACAGTGCCTGCTTCATGTTCAGCTGGGGACCGATCTGCTGGGTGTACATCGCCGAGCTGTTCCCCAATACGATCCGCAGCCAGGCAACTGCCTGGGCGGTGGCCTTCCAGTGGATTTTCAATTTCATCGTGAGCTCGACGTTCGTGCCGATGTACAACATGAAGCTCGGTGCGATGGGCGACAGTTTCGGCCACTTCTTCGCGTATGCGCTCTATGGCCTGATCTGCATCATCGCCGCCATTTTCGTGTGGCGGCTCGTGCCCGAGACCAAGGGCAAGACCCTCGAAGAAATGACCGCCCTCTGGCGCAATAGGAAATAACTGTCAAACATATGAAAACCCTCATAAGAATAACCCTCATCGCAGCGCTCTTCGCTGCCATCGCAGCCTGCTCGTGGAAATCTGCCGTCACGCCCGCCATCGCACCGGACAAGGACGTTGAGGCAAAAGTCGAAAAAGTGCTGAAAGGCATGACCCTCAAGGAGAAAGCGGGCCAGCTGGTCCAGCTGACGGTCATGACCATCGAAGACGATACCCACGAAGCCATTGACCCGGCCAAGCTCGACAAGATCATCGGCGAGTACAAGGTGGGTTCCATCCTCAACGTCATGCACGACGCGGCGCACACCCGCGAACAGACCGCCGCCATGATCAAGCAGATCCAGGACAAGTCCATGGAGGTGCTGGGCATCCCGTGCATCTACGGTCTAGACATGATCCACGGCGCTTCATACCTGACCGAAGGCTCGCTCTATCCGCAGGAGATCAACCTGGGTGCCACGTTCAACCGCGATTATGCCCGGATGATGGGCGTGGCGATGGCCTATGAGACCCGAGCCGCACAGTGCCCGTGGGTGTTCTCGCCCGTGATGGACCTGGGCCGCGACCCGCGCTGGCCGCGCCTGTGGGAGAGTTTCGGCGAAGATCCGTATCTCCAGGCTGAGATGGCCCGTGTCGAGACGATCGCCCTCCAGGGCTCCGATCCCAACCACATCGACCTGGAGCATGTGGCCGTCAGCCTCAAGCACTTCATGGGCTATGGCGTGCCGTACACCGGCAAGGACCGCACCCCGGCCTATATCGCGGAGAACGACCTGCGTGAGAAGTTCTTCCGCCCGTTCAAGGAATGTTTCCAGGCAGGTGCCCTCACCGCGATGGTGAACTCCGCCTCGATCAACGGCATTCCGACGCACGCCAATGCGCTGCTGCTCACCGGCTGGGTGAAGGAGCAGCTGAACTGGGATGGTATGATGGTGACCGACTGGGCCGACATCGACAATCTCTATACCCGTGACCACGTCGCTGCCGACAAGCGCGAAGCCGTGGCCCTGGGTATCAATGCGGGCATCGACATGATCATGGATCCCTATGATCCTGAGTGCGTGAACGTCATCGTGGACTTGGCCGAGAAGGGCGAGATCCCTATGTCGCGCATTGACGATGCCGTCCGCCGCGTCCTGCGCCTGAAAGTCCGTCTGGGACTGTTCGAGAACCCGACCTGGGACTACGAATATCCGGATTACGCCTGCGAGCGTTTCGCACAGGAATCCTATGCGGCTGCTGTCGAGTCGGAGGTGCTGCTCAAGAATGAGGGCGGCATCCTGCCGATGAAGGGCACGGAGCGGATCCTGGTCTGCGGACCGAACGCCAACACGCTCCGCGCGCTGAACGGTGGCTGGTCCTACCGCTGGCAGGGCTCGGCAGATGAGTTCGTGCCGCAGTACAACACCATTCTGGAAGCCATCCAGAAGCGGTTCGCCCGTGTGACGTATGTGCCGGGCGTGGAGTACGTCGAGATTCCGATGGCATGGCAGTATGAGAAGGTGACGGGCATTCAGCAGGCTGCCGCTGCGGCTCGCGGTTGCGACGTGATTGTCTGCTGCGTGGGTGAGAACTCTTATTGCGAGACGCCGGGCAACATGGATGACCTGAACCTTTCCGCGAATCAGAAAGACCTGGTCAAGGCGCTGGCTGCTACGGGCAAGCCGATCGTCCTGGTCCTGAACGAGGGCCGTCCGCGCATCATTGGCGACATCGAGCCGCTGGCGAAGGCCGTCGTGGATGTGATGCTGCCGTCGAACTTCGGTGGCGACGCCCTGGCGGCGCTGCTCGCCGGCGACGAGAATTTCTCGGGCAAGCTTCCGTTTACCTACAGCAAGCACATCAATTCGCTGCACACCTACGATTACAAAGTATCCGAGCACCGCGAGGTGATGGAGGGTTCCTACAACTACGACGCGATCATGGATGTCCAGTGGCCCTTCGGCTACGGCCTTAGCTATACCACCTTCGCCTACAGCGACCTGCAAGTCGTCATTCCCGGCTCCGACCGGGAATCTTTCAAGGCCGGCGATGTCCTGAAACTCTCGGTCAAGGTGACCAATACCGGCGACCGCGCCGGCAAGGAAGCGGTCCTGCTCTACAGTTCCGACCTGGTGGCGTCACTGATTCCCGACGTGAAGCGGCTCCGCGGCTTCGAGAAGATCGAGCTCCAGCCGGGTGAGTCGAAGGTCGTGACCTTCGAGCTTCCGGCCAAGGAACTGGCCTTTGTCGGCGCCGACGGCAAGTGGCGTCTTGAAAAAGGCGACTTCCGTCTTGCCTGCGGCGGCCTTGGCGCGCTTGTTACCTGCACCGAAACGAAAGTCTGGGATGAACCGAATATTTAATTTACCGATGGCGCGTCGTTCAAAGTCGCTTCACTTGTGCGGGCTTTGCCTTTGGCGAGGTCAGAGCCCTCGTGGCTGTCGAGCACTCGCCACGAGGAACCGTGACCTCTCCACCAGGCCAACGCGCAGCCCGCGCTCCGCGACTTACTTCATGCCCGGCCCCTTTGTCATGCCCGGCCCCTTTGTCATGCCCGGCCCCTTTGTCATGCCCGGCTTGACCGGGCATCTGAAATCGTCGGGCATATAAGACAGGTATATATTTAACCTATGGAGACAAGAACAGATCGATTGTTGAAAGAGACGGCGGAGGTCCTGGAACAGAATATCCTGGACTATTGGCTGGAAGTCGAGACGCTGCCGGGCGTAATCCTCAATGCACGGGTCATTTGGGCCTTTTCGGCCGCATACGCCGCATTGCACAGGCCCGAATACCTCCGGACGGCGGAGCGTGTTAAGGACGCGTTTATGGCGCATTACATCGATCCCGTGAACGGCGGCGTCTATTGGGAAGTCGACGGGGAAGGGAAGCCCCTCGATGACAAGAAACAGCTCTATGCCCAGGGCTTCGCCATCTACGGCCTCAGCGAGTACCATAAAGTGACCGGCGACCTCAAAGCCCTGGCCGCCGCCGCGGCCCTGTTCCAGATGGTCGAAGACCATTTCGCAGACCGCGAAAGCGGCGGCTATATCGAAGCCCTTGCACGTGACTTCTCGCCGCTCGAGGACATGTCGCTCTCGGCCCACGACATCAACGCCGACAAGACGATGAACTCGCACCTGCACCTGATGGAAGCGTACGCCAACCTGTACCGTGTCTGGCCCGACCCGTCTCTCAAACAAGCCCTCTTGCACTTGATCGACCTCACCTGCACCCGCATCATGGCCCCCGACGGGCACTTGCAGCTCTATTTCCGCAAGGACTGGAGCGTGCTGCCCGGCGCCGTCTCCTACGGTCACGATATCGAAACCTCGTGGTTGCTGCTCGAAAGCGCCTTCGCCACACACGACCTGGACGTCGTGTCGCGCGTCCGGCCGTATGCCCTGGCGCTGGGCCGCGCCGGCAACGAGGGATTGATGCCCGACGGCTCCATGCGCTACGAACTGCTGACGGACGGCACGTTCGACGATTCCCGCCAGTGGTGGGTGCAGGCCGAGACCGTGGTGGGCAACCTCTGGCTCTGGAAATTCCACGGCGACATGGCAGCCGCCGACCGGGCGCTGGCCTGCTGGGACTATATCCGTGACAACCTGGTCGACCGCGAGGGCGGGGAGTGGTACTGGGCCATCCTGCCCGACGGCACGCCGGACCTTTCGCAGCCCAAGGCCGGCTTCTGGAAGTGCCCGTACCACAATTCACGCATGTGTCTGGAAATAATGAAATTATTTGAATAACAAGATGCCCGGTCAAGCCGGGCATGACGAACATTATGGCAAAGTTATCAGAGAAATTAGGCTATGCACTCGGCGACGCCGCCGCCGGCGGCATCACATGGAAAGTCATGTCCATCGCCTTCCCGTTGTTCTTCACCAACATCTTCGGCCTCACCGTGGCTGACACCGCAACGCTCATGCTGGTGGCACGCCTGTTCGACGTCATCACCGACCCGATGATGGGCGCGATCGCCGACCGGACGCAGTCGCGCTGGGGTACCTACCGGCCGTGGCTCATCTTCGGCGCCATCCCGCTGGGCGTGGTCTTCGCCTTGCTGCTCTATACGCCGGAACTGGGACCGGTGGGCAAGCGCATCTATGCCTATACGCTTTACCTGCTGATGATGGTCGTTTATACGGCCGTGAATGTGCCGTACGGTTCGCTGCTCGGCGTGATGACCGACGATGACAACGAGAAGAACCAGTTCTCGTCGTACCGCATGGTCGGCGCTTACGCCATGGGCTTCGTGACGCTGCTCTCGTTCCCGTATCTGCAGAAGATGGTGGGTGGTACCGATGCACACCAATACGCTGTGGTAGGCGTGATTCTGGGCGCGCTGGCCGCGCTGGGCACGCTGGCTTGCGGCCTGCTTACGAAAGAGCGCCTGAAACCTGTCCGGGCCGAGAAATTCTCGTTCAAACCGTTCGCCGACCTGTTCCGCAACAAACCGTGGATCT
>LUZE01000094.1 GCA_001602845.1 Bacteroidales bacterium Bact_13
AGGCCCGCTTCACGGAGCGCAAGCTCCATGGCGTCCGCGGCACTCTCGCCGTCCTCGCGGGGTGCGGTGATGTGCCAGGCGTCGCAGGTCATGCCGAAACCGGCGATCTCGGCATAGATCTTGGCATCGCGACGGAGCGCGTGCTCATACTCCTCGACAATGAGGATGGCGGCACCCTCGCCCATCACGAACCCGTCGCGCGTCTTGTCGAAAGGCCGCGAGGCGGTCAGGTATTCCTCATTGTTCGTGGAAAGGGCATGGGCTGCGTTGAATCCGCCCAGGCCCGGAATGGAGATCGGGGCCTCGGTACCGCCCGAAACCATGATGTCGGCACGGCCGAGCTGGATCTGCGAAGCCGCAGTCAGGATGGCGTGCGCCGAGGTGGCGCAGGCCGAAGAAACACCGAAGTTCGGGCCACGGAAACCGTACTTGATGGCAATGTGGCCCGAAGCGATGTTCGTAATGAATTTCGGAATCAGGAATGGACTGAACCGGAACCTTCCGTCTCCGATAAAGTCCACGATCTCTTCCGTGTACGTGTTGATTCCGCCGACACCGGAGCCGACCACCACGCCGATCCGCTTGAGATCGGTCGTCGAAAGATCCAGGCCGCTGTCGCGGACCGCCTCGGCGGCCGCGACCATCGCATACTGGGTGAAAAGGTCGGTCCTGCGTGCTTCCTTCAGGTCGATGGCCTCAGGATAGTTCGTCGCCTTGAAGTCGGGAATCTGGCACGCGAATTTGGTCTTGAAATGGGTCGTGTCCATCCGGTCGATCATCCGGGATCCGCTCATGCCGCGGTCCAGGTTCTCAAAGTACATCCCCACGTTCGTGCCGAGGGGATTGATGGTTCCGATGCCGGTGATGACGACCCGCTTCATTATGCCTGGGCGTGCTCCTTGATATAGTCAATCGCGTCCTGGACGGTGGAGATGTGTTCTGCCACTTCGTCAGGGATGGTGATGTTGAACTCTTTCTCGAATTCCATGATCAGCTCGACAGTGTCGAGGGAATCTGCGCCGAGGTCGTTCTTGAAGTTGGCGGCGGGCGTTACTTCGCTCTCTTCTGCGCCCAGCTTGTAAACGATAATGGAGATAACCTTTGAAGCAATATCTTCCATGGTAATTTGGTTTTAGTTAATTAATATGTTTGTTAGTTTCTATCCGGTTCATTTCTTGGCGAAATACGACAAGATTCTGCAAAGTAAGTAATTTTTGCTGAAAAACACAAATCTTGCTATATTTGTAGTATCGCAAAAAACCTGTACCATGTATACTGATTTCCAAAAGTATCTTGAAGCCGAGCTCCAGTCGATCAAGGACGCCGGCCTCTATAAGGAAGAACGTGTCATTACCTCCGCCCAGCAGGCAGCCATCAAGGTCCAGCCGGGCAAGGACGTGCTGAACTTCTGCGCCAACAACTATCTCGGACTGGCCAACAACCCGCAGCTGGTGGAAGCCGCCAAGAAGGCGCTGGATACGCACGGCTACGGCATGTCGTCCGTCCGCTTCATCTGCGGTACCGGCGATCTCCACAAAGAGCTTGAGAAGAAGATCTCCGAGTTCTTCGGCACGGAAGACGCCATCCTCTACGCTTCGTGCTTCGACGCGAACGGCGGCGTGTTCGAGCCCCTGCTCGACGAGCACGACGCCATCATCTCCGACTCGCTGAACCACGCTTCGATCATCGACGGCGTGCGCCTCTGCAAGGCACAGCGCTACCGCTATGCCAACGCCGACATGGACGAGCTGGAGAACTGCCTGAAGACCGCCCAGGCACAGCGTCACCGCCTGATCGTCACCGACGGCGTGTTCTCGATGGACGGCAACGTCGCTCCGCTCGATAAGATCTACGCCCTCGCTACGAAGTACAATGCCATGGTCATGGTCGACGAGTCGCACTCGGCCGGCGTGGTCGGCAAGACGGGCCGCGGCACCACCGAGCAGTTCAACCTGCGCGGCAAGATCGAGATCCTCACCGGCACGCTGGGCAAGAGCTTCGGCGGCGCGGTCGGCGGATTCACCACCGGCAAGAAGGAAATCATCGCGATGCTCCGCCAGCGTTCACGCCCGTACCTGTTCTCCAACTCCATCCCGCCGATGATCGCCGCAGCCGGCATCAAGATGTTCGAGATGATGAGCGAGACCAACGCGCTCCAGGACAAGCTCCACGCCAATACCGAGTACTTCATCGGCAAGATGAAGGCAGCCGGTTTCGACATCAAGCCCACGCAGTCGGCCATCTGCGCCGTGATGCTCTACGATGCACCGCTCTCCCAGAAGATGGCGGCACGCCTCCAGGAAGAAGGCATCTACGTCACCGGTTTCTATTATCCGGTCGTCCCGAAGGGCCAGGCCCGCATCCGCGTCCAGGTTTCCGCCGGGCACGAAAAAGAACACCTCGACAAGTGTGTCGAGGCGTTTACCAAGATCGGAAAAGAACTTGGCGTGATCAAATAAAAAAAAGACCCCCGGTCAAGCCGGGGGTGACAATCTAAGTCATGCCCGGCTCGACCGGGCATCTTTTTTACTCGTCCGTTAACGAGAAGCGGTAGAAGGCAAGGATCTTCGCATCCTTGTCGGCTGCGGCGAGGACTTCCTTCACAGGGGTCTTGCCGTCGCCCATCTGGTACTCCTGCTGCTCCAGCGTGCTCTCCTTGAAGAACTTCTGGACGCGGCCGGCAGCGATGTTCTGGATCATCTGCTCGGGCAGGTTGGCAGCCTTCTCGGCCGAAACCTTCGCGATGATCTCGCGGGCCTGCTGTGCCTGCTCCGGCGTCAGCCAACCCTTCGCGGTGTTGCTGGCGATATGGTCTTCGCTGTCGCAGTGTGCCGGGTTGATGCCAGCCTTCTTGAGTGCATTCTCAACTGCCTTGCGGACCTGCTCCTCCTTGGTCTTCTCGATGGCGACCTGGCGCTCCTTCTCGACCACCTCTGCCGGGCAGTCCTCTGCGGAGACGGAAACCGGGTTCATCGTGACGACCTGGATGGCGATACCCTTGGCGAGTTCCTCGTCGATGGGCTTGTTGAAAGCCACGATAGCGCCGAGCTTGCCGTTGGTCGTGTGGATATAGGAAGCCACGTAGGGAGCTTCGAGCTTGCC
>LUZE01000095.1 GCA_001602845.1 Bacteroidales bacterium Bact_13
TGGCGGTCTTCCCTGACCGTGCAGGCGCTTGCGGCGAGCAAGCCCGCCGCAAGCAGCAGCACAGTCCGTTTTCCGTTCCGTACCATACCCGTCGACTAGATGGTTTCCGTATAATCGCCGCCGGCGACCCAGTCGCTCACGGTGATGTTGACGCTCATCGAGCCCTTCGTCACGGGGATGTTCGGATCATCCGATCCCGCACCGCTGACGATGATCGTCACCTCGTAGCATTTGTTCCGTTCCAGGAGCGGAATCGTCACCGGGTAGTAATAGCGGTTCCCGTTGAAACTGGCCGTAACCACCAGGCGCGCTTTTCCGCCGGTCTGCTTCGCACCCGTTACATCGGTCTGCACCAGGTTCGGGAAGCTGTAGAAATAATACCCGTAACTTTTAGCGGCAGAGCCGTTTGCAAGCGTCTGATCTCCGGAGGGAACGGCCTTGAAGGAATACGTGGCCTCGTTCGCATCCGACGCCGATGCGATGATGTCACCCGCACCGTTGCTCTTCCGGCCAGCCGGGTTCATCGCCCCGGTCGGGTTTCCCGACGCGCCGAGCGTCCACTGCGAATAACCGTTGATCAGCATCACGTTTTCGACAGTCAGCGCGCCCAATGAAGCCGGCAGGCTGTTTTTGACCGACATCAGTTTTACGCGTGCCGGGAAACGGGTCACCGCCAGGCTGACCGGCGTAGCGCTGCTGCCCCCTGTCACAGACACATCGTCCGCCTGGGCATACATCGCAAAGCCCGTCGATTCGGTCGTGCTGCAGTCGGACAGCTTGACAACCGTGCCGGTCAGCTTGGTCAGGGTCGTCACATCAGAAATTGCGGCACAGGTGTTCGCCACGGCGCAGACGCTGTACGTCCCTGCCTTGACGTTCGGAATGGTGTGGCTGGTGAACGGGCTGGCGACCGCCTCGTCCTTGTACAGGCTTCCGGAGGCGTCATACACCAGCAGGCGCAGCTTGTTGAGCTTGCTTTCGAAGGTCTGGGCCGTCGTAGAGACGGCTTTCGTTTCAAGGTTCTGGCCCACCATGACGGCGAGGGCGCCGGTTTCGGTCTTCTTCTCAGATTCGACCGGTTCGCAGGCAGTTAGGAGCACCGCTCCCAGGGCTGCCATCATCATCATTTTCTTTTTCATGACTTGTTTTGGTTGAGTGGTTAGTATTCTCCGTGAATTGTGCCGCCATCCTCCCAATCCGTCACCGTCACAGCGGCGTCGAGATAATTGTTCTTCTGCGGGATATCCTCCGGATGGTCAACACCGAAATTGCTGATTGTCAAATCTATATGATAGTGTTTGTTGCTCATTGCGACCGGAATGGTCACGGGATAGTACGTCGTTCTGCCGTCAAGGGTAGCCTTCACCACGAAACGGGTACAGCGTGCGCTCCAGTTTTCCTTGTCGTGGTTGTCAGGGCTGTCGTTGGGATAGGTGTAGAACGTATGGCCGCTCCAGATGCTGTCGACAGGCGACATCGTAACGCCCAATTTGCCATACAGCAGGTCGTCGAGCGCCCCGCCCGCCGTAGCGGTACGGTTCATTTTGTTGTGCCAGGTACCCGTTCCGTCCGGGATACCGGTCAGGCCCAGATTGTTCTGCCCCGTCACGTTGGTCAGGAAAATCTCGTCGACCGTAAAGTTTTTCGTAGCCAGCGTTCCGGTAAAGGCTGTACGGATCTTGTAGGATACCTTGGATACGATACGCTGTACGCCGACCGTAATCTTTTCATCACTCTGGATGACATGGTTCGGCAGCGAGCCGACCATCACAAAACGCCCGACTGCATTCTCGTCCAGCGTGGTCGTCAGCGCATACAGTTCATCGCGTGACAGGGAGGACGGAATCTGCCGTTTGTTGGCAACGGCGACAAAGTCATAGGTTTCGTCCGTCAGGTAAAAATCGAACAGTCCGGATCCGGACGTGTACTGGCTTACCAGCCGGCCGTCCCGGCTGAAAACGAATAGTGCGCACTCTGCCACCGCAGCTTCCTGCTCGTCTGTCACCTGCAGGGCACGCGTCTCTCCGCCGGTTCCCGCGAGGACCAGTCGTACATGCCGGAGTTCCGCCTCTTCCGCGCACAAGTCGCAGGATGTGCGGTCGCAGGAAGATGCAATGGTAAGTACAGATCCGATCAATAACAATAATCGTTTCATGGGTAATTAGTTTTTTAATAAGTAATTTATTGGGTATCAATACTTTCAAGATTCAGTTCATATTTACGTATCAATGCGCTGATTTCCGGATCCAGGTTGCCGCGATGGACGAAAGACGGATTCTGACGACATGACCGGAGATAGCATTCCACTGCGCTGCGGTCATCATTCATCCGCGCATGGACCAGCGCAAGCATATAATCGACTTCCGCTGTCCTGTCCAGCCGCTGCAGGATATCGAGCGCACTGGCGTTGTAGTCCAGGCAGCAATAGGCGATAGCTGTGTTGAAATCAGCATAGGGACGGAGCAGCGTCACGGCCTGTTTGTAGTCGTGGTCCCGGATGGCCTGTACGCCGGCCAGGTAGGCCGTGTCGAGCACCATCGTGTGAATGGTATCTTTTTCCATGTCGCGCCGGTGGAGGCGGAAATTAAAGGAAACCACACGCAGTTTCGGATACAACTCCCGGACGATGTAATCGTATGCGTCGTCCCTGCGCATGGCCAGTTCCCGGCGGTCGGGAT
>LUZE01000096.1 GCA_001602845.1 Bacteroidales bacterium Bact_13
CGTACGGCGCCGGAATGCTGCGCCTGCGTCCGCCGGCATAATATTCACCCGAATAGAAATCATACCAGCCGCCAGCCGGGAAATAGACACTGCGGCTGCGCGCCTTGTACTCGCTTACCGGGCACGGCATCAGCGCCGGACCGAACATCCATTGGTCGGAGAGGTCGCGGACTTCGGGATCATCGGGGAAATCCATCGGCAAACCGCGCATCAGGGTATAATCATCATAGAAAACGGCACCTGCCAGCGAATACAGATACGGCATCAGCCGGTACCGCAACTGCATGTACCACAGGATGCTGTCGTAGGTCTGCGAGCCTTCGGGAGCGATGTTCCAGAGCTCGCGCTGGGGCCACTGCCCGTGCGTGCGGAACAGCGGCACGAAGGTGCCGAACTGGTGCCACCGCGTCTGCAGCTCACGCCACTCGCTGATGTTCTTCGGATCGTAGAACTTGCTCATCACTGAGAAGCCGCCGATGTCCATCCCCCAGAACGGGATGCCGCTCATCGAGAAGTTCAGGCCGGCGGCCATCTGCATCCGCATGTCGGTCCAGGAAGTGCCGATATCGCCACTCCAGGTGGCCGTACTGTAGCGCTGCAGGCCGGCGAAACCGCTCCGGGTGAGCAGGAAGACGCGCCGGTCCGGTTCAAGGCTGCGCTGCCCGTTGTAAATCGCATCAGCGTTGACAAGCGAATACGCATTCAGGTATTCCGTGGAAGGGCCCAGGGCCGTAGGCGTGATGAGCCAGCGGAAATAGTCCCAGGGCAGGCAGTCGCGCAGGTTCGGTTCGCTGGCGTCCATCCACCAGGCGTCGATCTTGCGGCCATATTTGGTGTAGAGATTCTCGTCGATCTGGCGCCAGAACATCTCGCGGCCGCCCTTGGCGTATGCGTCATAGAACGTCTGCTTGTGTCCCAGCCAGTCCACCAGGCCGGTGTCCTCGGCATGCGTGTAGGCATAGCCTGCCGCCTTGAGTTCCTTGTAATTGTCGGTATTGGTGTAGAACTTCGGCCACACGCTGATCATCAGACGGCCGTTCATCGCGTGGACGTCGTCCATCATCTTTTCGGGATCGGGATAGCGCGTCTCATCGAAGACGTGGCTCCCCCACTGGTCGTCTTTCCAGTACTGCCAGTCCTGGACGATGTTGTCGACCGGGATGTGGCGGCGGCGGAATTCGGCGAGCGTCCCGACCACTTCGTCCTGCGTGGAATAGCGCTCCCGGCTCTGCCAGAAGCCCAGCACCCATTTGGGCATCACAGGGGCCTTACCGGTCAGCTTTCGGTAGCCGCGGATCACACCGTCATAGTCGCCACCCCAAATCAGATAATAGTCCGCATAGGGCTCGAATTCACTCCAGAAACTGATATGATCCTGCAGTTCAGGGTCCTCCAGCGGTGCCACACGAAGGCCGATATACGACACGTCGCCGTCGGGCTCCCATTCGATCCGGACGGGCGTCCTGACACCTTGTTCCAGGTGCACCGTAAACTTGTAGCTGTTCGGATTCCAGGCCGGACGCCAGCGACGCGACATCACTTCCTGCCCGCCGACCGTCGTCTGCTGAAAGCCTGCATAATACTGGATGAAATCGTAGTCGCCCGTCTCAGGGGCCTCGATCCAGCCCTCATAGACCACTTTCGCGCCGTTGAGCGGAATCTTGGGCAGGTTCTGGATCACGAACTCGTTTTCATAATAGAGCGAATCTTCCCGCTGCACCAGCGGCTGGCCCTTGGCAGGGATATAGGTGCCCGTCAGTGCACCTTCCACGCCGTCTTTGTCGTAGAGTATGAACGATTCGCCCAATTGCTGATATGGTTTCGGATTACCCCAGCGGCTGAGCGAATAGGCATCGAAGAGCAGGCCGTAACCCTGGTTCGAAACCACAAAAGGAACGCTAACCTTCGTGTTGTATTGGAAAAGTTCCTCGTTCCGGTCGGTATGGTCGAACTCACCCGCCTGGTGCTGACCCAGACCATAGAAGGACTCCGTATTCCTATACCCGGTTTCGAACAGTGTCTGAACAGACCAGGCCTGCTTTCCATCCACTGTAATAGGCTCAAAACGACTTTTTTGAACCCCGGGAATCATAAATCCGCCACCCCAATCCAAGAACCAGATATCACCGGAATCATGGATGAAATCCGGATCAAGGGCGACGAATACTTGCAGAGAATCTGTCGTTACGCGTATCTTTCGAAAAGAGCCATCTTCCTCCACATCCTTCAGCAATTCTACCTTGAAATCCGTAAACGCCTCCTGCGGCACGACGACCAGGCTCTGCCGGTCGTTGAATTTTCCGTCTGGAGAAACAGATACCCGGACGATTTCCGGCGAAATCACTTGAAGACGTACTGTCCGGTCCTGGCAGGGAATGAGCACCAGATTGCCTTTCACGGTATAGGCTTTCTGGCAGGACACCAGCAGGAGCGGTAACAAGAGAACAATAAGAATCTTTTTCATAATCATTCGGTTAAAGCGGCCAGTCGTCGCTCCGGAACGGAGGGACGGGAATTCCGTAAGAGGTCTGGAGGTTCGCGCCCATCCAGTTGCGGAAGCTGTAGCGGACAGCTACAGGATGGGGCACGGCGTCGCATTTCACGTAGACAGTCTGCCCGTCCCAGTCGACTTCGGCGTCGGCCAGATAGAATTCGCGGTCCTCGCCGGCGAGTTCAAAACCGACGATCTTACGGGCAGAAATGCATTGCAGGTTCGACCAGACATTGGTAAAGAGCACCTTCACGCGCCCGTCTTCGAGATACTCGATGGAACGGGGCTCCGGATAGTCAATCGGCATGCCGACCTGCAGCCCGTAGACCGAAGCCAGCGCCCGGAGCGCCATCATGTCGGCCACCTCCTGTTTGCGGGAAGGATGGATGGTCACTTCGTCGCCGAGCGTTTCCAGACACACAGCGTAGCTGTTCGGGGTGATGGCAGCAGCGTTCATCTGGGTACGTACAAAGTTGGGACGCCAGCGCCCGTCAGCCTTGCTGTGGTCGTAGGGAGCCAGCAGGGCATAGATGAAGGGCAGGTCTCCCATGCCCCAGGCCTCGCGCCACAGGGCGACCATGGCCGTCTGCAGCTTGTCGTAGCAAGCCTGCCCGATATTGGAACAGCCCTGGTACCAGAGGAAGCCTTTGGCCGCGTAACCGGCAAGGGGTGCCATGCGGCCGTTCCAGCAGGTAGCCACGCCGTTGGGATAGAGGCCGGCCGTCTCATGCAGTTCCTTGATATGAGCCAGTTCCTCCGCCGGGACTCCTGCATTCTCAACCGATTCCATCGTCATCCACGGCTCGATGCGGCTGCCACCCCAGGCATTCACGATGATACCCACGGGAACCCCGAGGTTGCGGGTCAGGCGCTTGGCGAACAAGTACGCCACGGCCGAGGTCTCAGCGCACACGGCCGGATCGGACAGCTGCCAGGTAAAGTCTATGTCTCGCTGAACTACGTGCGTCGTATCGGACTTGACGTTGAGCACGCGGATACGGGACGCGTATTCAGCCGCCTCCAGCAGGTTTTCGCGGAAACCGTCGACCTGCTGGAAACCGAAGCCGCGCATCGGCATCTCCATGTTTGACTGGCCGCTGCATACCCAGACTTCACCCAGGGCGATGTCCGAGACAGTCAGCCGTTCACGGCCGCAGGAAACCATCAGCGTGTAAGGTCCTCCCGCGGCACCCGTGCGGAGCTGGACGCGCCAGTTCCCGTCCTTGTCCACGACGGTCCGCGCTGCGGCACCGTTCCACGAGCCGCTGACCGTCACGATTGCGCCGGGCGTGCCCCAGCCCCATACCGGAACCTGCGCATCGCGCTGGAGGACCGCATGGTCGGAAAAAACATGTGCAAGCTGCAGCGGTTCTGCCTGCAAAAATGTAGCAGAAAGCAGCAGTAGTAGCGAAGCGAAGAATCTCATATCGTCAAATTTTTATCAATCAATTTATTCAATATTTCCACCGAAAGCCCGGTACGCAGCCCGTCCGGCGCCGTGTGCAGGCAATAGTCCACCAGCCGGTCGACCGTGGAGGTGGCCACGTGCAGGCGCGTGTCGGAAGAAGCGTAGTAGATGAACACGCGCCCGTCCGGATCGCAGATCCAGCCATTGGAGAAAAGCACGTTCATCACGTCGCCGATGTACTCCCCGCCCTCGGGTGCCATGAAGAAACCGGCGGGCTCGGCGATCACGCGCGTCGGGTCGTCCAGCGCGGTCATGTACATATACAGCACGTAACGCAGGCCGGAAGCGCAGGCGCGCACGCCGTGTGCCAGGTGCAGCCAGCCCTGCGGGGTCTTGATAGGGTGCGGACCCTCGCCGTTCTTCACTTCCTTGATCGTGTGGTAGTGGCGGAGGTTGATGATCTTCTCCTGGCCGATGACGGCGTGCTCCATCGAGTCGACCAGCGCCCAGCCGATGCCGCCGCCGCTGCCGGTATCGATGAACCCGTCCTGCGGCCGCGTGTAGAGGGCATATTTTCCATCCACGAATTCAGGATGCAACACCACGTTGCGCTGCTGGCTCTTCGAGACGATGTCCGGGAGGCGTTCCCAGTTCACCAGGTCGTGCGTACGGGCCACGCCCGCCGCTGCTACGGCTGCCGACAAGTCGCCGGGCCGGGCCGGATCCTTGCGCTCCACGCAGAAGATGCCGTAGATCCAGCCGTCTTCATGCGCGGTCAGCCGCATGTCGTAGATATTGGTGGCGGGTTCACCATATTCAGGCATCGTCACGGGACGGGGCCAGAAGCGGAAATTGTCAACACCGCTGGGGCTCTCCGCCACTGCGAAGAAGGATTTGCGGTCCGCCCCTTCAACCCGGGCGACCAGCACATATTTTCCATTCCACTTGATCGCACCGGCATTGAACACGGCGTGGATGCCGAAGCGCTCCATCAGGTAAGGGTTTGTCTCCTTGTCCAGGTCATACCGCCATTCCAGCGGTGCATGTTCCGCGGTCAGGACAGGATTCAGATAACGTTCGTATATGCCGTTCCCTTCAACGGGAACGTTCTTCCTTTCTATAAGCTCCCGGTGGTTCTGTTCCAGCCAGGACAATCGCTCATCGTAGGTCATAGGAGTATAATATCTTCTTTTTCAGAGAATTGCTTAAAATCTTCCTCGTTCTCGAAACCTTTCCACGGTGCATAGAAATGGCCCGGCTTGTCGTGGGCGTTCCGCCACGTGAGCACATAGCGGATTCCGGTTCCCTTGATGGCCGGATACAGGACGCCGCACCACCAGTCCGGGTCGGTCAGCCCAGTCCCGTCTCGGAGAGGCAGGTCTGCTTGCCGTGGATCGCGGCGATGTCCCGGAGCGTCGCGAGCATCTCCCTCACCTGTTTGCCGAAACGGACACCAGCGGCTTGCAGCCCGTCCGGTCCCACATACTCATAGATGTCCGTGCCCAGGATATCCACGCAGTCATCGCCGGGATAGCGAGAAAGGTAGTCCGTTGCACTTATCGGGCCGTTGGGCGAATAGCACCACTGCAGGTTCGTCAGGCCGCGTTCCTGTACGAGATAATCGTGCGTCATCCGGAACAGGGCCTTGTATTCCTCTGCCGTGCAGAGCCTTCCACCCCACCAGAACCAGCTGCCGAGGTTCTCGTGCCAGGGCCGGAAGATCGCCGGGGCGCCGTCCAGGCTTGCCAGGAAATCGCCGGCACGCTGCAGCCACAGCATGAATTCCTCGTGCCGCTTTCCGCCCGGGAGGACGGACCGGACCACTTCGGACGAAGAGACGTCCCACGCATCGCCGCCGGTCAGGGGATTGCGCGGATGCCAGGAGAACGTCACTTCCCCGCCCCGGCCGACGTGCGTCAGGGCAGCCCGGCGCATCAGGTCGAACGGCACGCCGTCGAGATTGCAGTCGTCGCCCAGCTCGATGCCGCCCAGGTCGAATCCCACGATGGCAGGATAATGTCCGGTGACATCTTTCACGTCCGAGCGCTCCAGCGGATCGCCCGCAATGTCGGTCACTACCCACGAATGACCGTAAACCAGGTCGTCCTGATGTCCGTACAGGATCGTTCCCGGTCCGGCAACACAGCCATTGAAACGGTTGACAGCATCTGTAATGACGCCGACCGTGGAGTCCGTGATATAAACGCCGTTGAGACCCTGCGCTTCCTGCGAAGGATCGGCTGTATAGGGATCGCCAGACTCCCACTGCTCGTGCAACGGGACGGCAAAGCCGCTCCAGCCCCAGAAATTGGCGCCGTCAAGCAGCTCGCCCACCTGCGAGAACACGTAGGCATAGTACTGGTCCCGGGCGTTCGTGGTAGCATCCATGCCGGGACGGAAACCGTCGCGCGGGAAACCGAACTCCTCGGCGACCACGGGCTGGCCGAGTTCAGCAGCCAGCTGCCGGTGGAAAGCCAGGTACGCATGAGTCTTTTCGACGGCGGCGTCCAGGTCCTCCTGCAGCGCTTCGGGACGCACCCAGCTCCAGTTGTAGGGCCAGATATGGATGGTCATGTAGTCGATGCCGGGAATCTCGTTCACGGCCCTGACCAGGTCCGGATCGTTCTCGCAGCCCATCAGGCCCTCGTTACCCGTGGAGAGCAGGTGGTTCGGGTCGATCTCCTTGACGATGCGGGCCGCCTCGGTCATCCAGCCGATAAAGCCGGCACGGATCTCCGGGTCGTCCGAAAAGCAGCGGGGCTCATTGCCCAGCTGCCAGGCGAAAATGGCCGGATCCTCACTGTATGGCTTTCCCGTGATGGAGTTCACCCGGGAGACGATGTTTCTCAAATGATTGAAATACAGCTGCTGCGCCTCCTGGGAAGTCTGGAACTTGCGCATCTGCTGCATGAAGGGCCAGTAACCGTCCACCAGCGGAATCAGGGTCTTCTCGCCCGTCGCCCATTCCAGGTACTGGCCGTAACCGCCGCTCCATTCCCAGGAATTGTTCACATATAGCACGGCCTGCATGTCCCGCTTCCCCAGTTCGACCAGGAAGCGGTCGAGGCCGACCAGCAGCGTGTCGTTGTACACGCCGGGAGCCGTTTGAAGGGTGGGTTCCACGCGGGAATAGACCCCATCGGCGCCATCGCCGCCCACGAGCACACGGAGATTGTCGATGCCCAGTTCCTTCAGGGCGTCGAGCTCCTTCCGCAGACGGTCAATATCCCCTCCCCGGCCTTCGGAGGCCAGGATGGGGCCGTACCAGAAGTTCGTTCCGATGAAGGTGTAGGGTTTGCCGTCACGGACGAAATGACCGTCCTTGACGGTGACAAAAGAGGGTTCGTGTGAAGCGCATCCAGCCAGGAAAAAGGCCAGGACGCCCCACGCCAAAGCTTTGAGAACAGGTTTCATGGGCAGGCAGGTTTAGGAAAAGCTCCTTATTATATAAGGATATGCAAATTTACGGCTTTTGCCCCGTCCCGACCAGCATATAATTACCAAAAAATGATAGAATTTTAACAAGCCCGATTCACAGCCATCGCTAGACATAGACGCGGTTCTTCGTGAATACGGCCCGGAACCCGCGGGGCGTGTAGCCGCGCCGGCTTTTGAACGTACGGTTGAAGTTGGAGAGATTGTTGAATCCGCAGGCATAGCATATCTCGCTCACAGAAGTGGTCGTATCGACCAGCATCCGCGCAGCGGCTCCCACGCGGACATCGATGATGTAGTCGACCGGGGCACGCCCCGTATGTTGCTTGAAAAAGCGGCTGAAAGCGGAAGGCGCCATCGCAGCGAGTTTTGCCAGGTCATCCAGCTTGATTTCTTCCGTATAATGATGGGCGATATAGTCTTTGACCTTGCTGATCCGGCGACTTTCGCTGCCGGTGACGGTCGGGGCGAACGAGTGGGATGCGAGCGTCCGCGCACCCGTATCCATCGACAGTTCATAGAGGATGCGGAGCATGTCAAGGAACTGGTCCATACGCTCCTGCTTGGACGCAAGGGTATCGAGCAGGCAATAGACCCGCATGATCGCCGGCATCGAGAAAGTCAGCCCCATCCGAGCCCGCTCGAACATCTTTCGGACTGATGCGAACTGATTCCTGGACAGCAAGTTGGAGTCAAGAAGGCGGGGCGAGAACTGCACGGTGATCTCCCGGATGTCGCTCGCTTTGCAGCGCCCCTGTTCCCAAACATGTTCCAGGCCGTCGCCCGTGATCAGAGTCAGTTCAAAGTCGCCGATTTCCTCGATGCTGTCACCCACGACACGGCGGACACCCTTCCCTCCCTCAATGAAATTGAGTTCGTATTCTTCGTGTGAATGGATGGGCCAGGTGAAGCCGCTCTTGTGCCGCTCGACGATGTAGAAACAGTCGCTGTCGGTAATCGAAGTAATCTCCCTGAGAACGTTTGCCATAATGCAACAAAGGTAATCAATTTTTGTACGAAAACCGTAATTATTGATACTTTTTTATCAAGCAACCCATGATTTGTGTTTATCTCGAAGTTTATTCGTATTTTTGTTCGACTATGTGTTTTTATAATAGGTGAAACATTATTTTTAACAACATATAACTATTTTATTACCAACATTCTTTAACCCATGAAAAGCAAGTTTTTTGCTACCTTGACACTGCTGCTCCTGAGCGTGGCCGCCATGGCGCAGACCGTCCGGATCACCGGTACGGTCACCGACACCTACGGCCCCGTGATCGGTGCGAGTGTCATTGAAAGCGGCACCCAGAATGGTGCCTCTACAGACGTGGAGGGTAATTTCGTTCTGAACGTCCAGCCCGGCGCGACGATCGAGATTTCTTCCATCGGCTACAAGACTCAGGTGATCCCTATCGGAGACCGCACGGTTTTCGAAGTGTTCCTTGAGCAAGATGCCGAGTTTCTCGAAGAAACGGTCGTGGTCGGTTACGGCGTCCAGAAGAAGAAGCTCGTGACCGGCTCCACCGTCCAGGTCAAGGGTGAAGAGCTGGCCAAGCTCAACACCACCAGCGCCCTCGGAGCCATGCAGTCCTCCACGCCCGGCGTGAGCATCATGAGCTCCAACGGTCAGCCGGGTTCCGGCTACAACGTCAACATCCGCGGTATGGGTACCACCGGTTCCTATGCCCCTCTGTATGTGATCGACGGTGTGGCGGGCGGCGACATCAACGCACTCAACCCGTCCGACATTGAAAGCATCGACGTCCTCAAGGACGCTGCTTCCTGCGCCATCTACGGTGCCCGTGGTGCGAACGGCGTCATCCTGGTCACCACCAAGCAGGGCAAGAGCGGCAAGATCACCGTCACCTACGACGGCTTCTACGGCGTGCAGAACGTCCAGAAGATGCCCCAGCTCCTGAATGCCCGGCAGTACATGAACATCCAGGACCAGGTGAACTTCAATATGGGCAAAGACCCCATCGACTGGGTCAACACCCTGAACCCGGCCCTCTACAACAGCATCAAGGACGGTTCCTTCGTGGGAACCGACTGGCTTGAGGCGATCCGCAACTCGAATGCGCCCAACACGAACCACGCCATCAACATCGTCGGCGGTTCGGACATCTCCAAGTTCTCGATGGGTGTAAGCTACACCGACCAGGAAGGTATCTTCGGCAAGCCCGTAGCTTCCAACTACAAGCGTCTGACGGCCCGTATCAACTCGGACCACGTGCTCTGGCGCAAGGGCGACCTCGACATCATCACCTTCGGTGAGAACCTGACCTTCACCACCAGCACGAAGAGCGGTATCGGTACCGGCAACCACTACTGGAACGATATCTTCTCCATGCTTTCGGCCAACCCGCTGGTTCCCGTTTACCAGGCCGACGGCAGCTACACCGAGTACGACTGGCTGAGCCAGAGCGGTATCTGGGACCTCGACCCGTACACCAGCAACCCGGTCGCCGCCATGGTCTACTCTTCCCGCGGTAACAACGAGAGCCACAACTACGGCCTCAACATGTCGGCCAACCTCCGCATCCAGCCCATCAAGGGCCTGATCTGGAAGAGCCAGTTCAACTACAAGATGAGCTCGTACACCTACCGTCAGTACGGCCTCTCCTATAAACTGACCAACTACGCCTTCTCCGACGTGGACAACGTCAGCCAGAGCGCAGGCGCCGGCTGGAACTGGTCGTGGGAAAACACCGTCAACTACGTGTTCACCCTCGGCGACCGCCACAACTTCGACGCCCTGATCGGTAACACCCTCGAACATAGCGGCTTCGGCGAAGATGTCGGTGCTGGCAACAGCAGCGTCCTCTGGCCCAACCAGTGGAAATACGCCTATGTGAGCAACACTTCGGGCGACCCGTCGCTGACCGACGTCTCCGGTTCCACCTGGGGCGACAGCGGCCTGGTTTCCTTCTTCGGCCGTATCAACTACAACTACGACGAACGCTACATGCTCTCCCTGATCCTCCGTCACGACGGATCCTCCAACTTCATGCGCGGCCGCCGCTGGGGTACCTTCCCTTCGGTTTCCGCCGGCTGGGTGGTCTCGAACGAATCCTGGTGGAACAGGAACTTCATCAACTTCCTCAAACTCCGCGGCAGCTGGGGCCAGAACGGTAACTGCAACATCTCCAACTTCCAGTATCTGTCCACGATTTCGGTCGGTGCTGCGGACGGCGGTTACTCCTTCTATACCGGCCCTACCGCCACGAACTCCGGTACCGGTGCTTACGCCGACAAGCTCGCCAACCCCGACATCACCTGGGAGACTTCCCAGCAGCTTGACCTCGGTTTCGACGCCCGCCTGTTCGACAGCAAGCTGAGCATCGCTTTCGACTGGTACCAGAAAGATACCAAGGACTGGCTGGTCAACGCTCCGATCATGGGTCACTTCGGTGCCAACGCCCCGTACATCAACGGTGGTGACGTGCGCAACACCGGTGTCGAGCTCGCCCTCAACTGGAGCGACGCCCGCAGCCAGGACTTCTCCTACAGCATCGGCGTGAACGGCGCCTACAACAAGAACATCGTCACCCGGATCGCGAACGACGAAGGCATCATCCACGGTGCCGGCAACGTCGTCCAGGGTATCGCTGAGATGTACCGTGCCCAGGTCGGCTTCCCGATCGGCTACTTCTGGACCTACAAGTCCGAAGGCGTCTTCCAGAATCAGGATGAGATCGACGCCTGGAAGGCTGCCGGCAACGGTACCATCGTCGACAACATCGTTCCCGGCGACCTCAAGTTCGCAGACCTGAACCACGACGGCGTGATCAACGACGCCGACAAGACGATGACCGGCGACCCGAACCCGGATTTCAACCTTGGCGTGAACTTCTCGATCTACTTCAAGGGCTTCGACTTTGCAGCCAGCGGCTACGGCATGTTCGGCCAGCAGGTCTTCCGGGCTTACCGCCGCTACTCCGACAGCCAGTGGAACAACTACACCACCGAGGTGTTCAACTACTGGCACGGTGAAGGTACTTCCAACCATTACCCCCGTCTGGTTGCCGGTACCAACTACAACTTCATGAACAACTCCGACATCTTCATCGAAGATGCAGACTTCTTCCGCATCCAGACCGTCACGCTCGGCTACGACTTCAAGCGTCTTTGGAAAAACGCTCCGTTCGGCCAGTGCCGTCTGTATGTCCAGGCTCAGAACCCCTTCTGCTTCACCAAGTTCAAGGGCCTCGACCCTGAGGTTGGTTCTTCCTCCGGCTTCGACGGATGGGCCAAGGGCATCGATCTGGGTTACTATCCGCAAGCCAAAGGTCTGATCGTCGGACTCAATCTTAAATTCTAATTCGGATGACGGATATGAAAAAGATACTCAAACTCGCGGCCATGGCCGCTCTCGTGCTCTCTTTCGCTTCGTGTGAGTCGTTCCTCGACACCACCAACTACTGGTCGAAAGACAGCAGCAACTTCCCGGTGAACGCGACCGATGCTGAGCAGATGCTTGCCGGCATCTACAACAACCTGAACGTCGCCATCGGAACCAACGTCCACGTCAACCACTTCCTGTGGTCCGTTGCGGCATCCGACGACGCCCTCGGCGGCGGTGGTCAGAACGACCAGACGATGCAGGCGGAAGACCTCCTGCTCAACTTCGGTACCGATATGTACAACGACTTCTACGTGAACCGCTACAAAGGCATCGCACGTGCGAACGCCGCGATCGAGGCTATGCCCAACTGCGGTGTGGCGGAACTCAACCAGTACATGGGTGAGGCTTTCTTCCTCCGTGCCTGGTATTACTACGAACTGGCTTCCATGTTCGGCAACATCCCCTGCCCTGTCTCTTCCCAGGCAGACCCTACCCAGCCGCAGATCAGCGGTGAAGCCCTCTGGGGCCAGATCATCGAAGACTGCAAGATCGCTGCCGACATCATGCCTGCCAAACAGGCCAGCGGCGACGGCCACGTGGACAAGTACTGCGCGGAAGCCCTCATGGGCCGCGCCTACCTGTTCGCTTCCGGCTTCTACGGTCTGAGCGAGATCACCCTCCCGGCTTACGAGAACGAGGCCATCGGCATCAACATCGCTGAAGGCACCAAGATCGGCAAGTCCGAAGTCGGTTCCTACATCACCGACTGCGTGCAGAACTCCGGTTACACCCTCGTGAGCGATTACCACAACCTGTGGGCCTACACCAACCGTTGCTCCATCAACGACGAGAAGAACCCCTGGTTTGGCAAGGGCTACAAATGGGTAGAGGACGACGGCGCCCGCAACCCTGAGGCGATGTTCATCATCAAGTTCAACACCCAGCCTTCCTGGAGCACCACCATCGGTTACTCCAACCAGACCGCCCTGTTCCTGGGCGTCCGCGGCCAGAGCCTCGACAATGGCGAGTGCATGCCGTTCGGTGTGGGCTGGGGCATGTGCCCGGTCAACCCTTCCCTCGTCTCTGACTGGAAGGCCCTTGAGCCGAATGACGCCCGTCTGGACGCTTCCATCATCCCGGTCGAAAACTTCAGCAGCACCTACAAGTTCGGCGGTGACGCCAACATCCAGGAGAGCGGCTACTATCAGACCAAGATCATGCCGGTCATGGCATGGAGCGAATCCCAGGGCAAGTACATGAAGAGTTTCACCAACGTGATGTTCCCCGACCTGACCTGGTCGAGCGGCAATGAAGACAACTTCCAGCTCAACAGCGTCAACGACATGGTGATGATCCGTTTCGCCGAAGTGCTGCTGATGGATGCCGAAATCAACGGCAACCAGGCTTCCTTCGACCGGGTCCGCGCCCGTGCCGGCCTGCCGAGCAAGTCGCTCAACGAAGAGAACCTGCGTAACGAGCGCCGCTGGGAGCTCGCCTTTGAAGGCGTCCGCTTCAACGATATGCGCCGTTACGGCGAGAACTATGCTGTCACCGCCCTCAATAAACAGGAAGGCGTGAAGGTTTGGAACAACGGTGTGGAAGGCACCAACAATGCCTCCAAGTACAACGGCGGCTACGGCAACCGTTACACCGCGACCAAGGGCTTCGTCTCGATTCCGAGCAGCCAGATCTCTCTGTCTGCCGGCGCAGGCGAGCAGTACAAGTTCACCCAGAACGAAGGCTGGGGTTCCCAGTTCGACTTCCCGGGCTGGTAGCAGATCTTACCTTAGATATTATACGTCATGAAGAAAATACTTTACTTCTCAATCCTTGCCCTGGCGGGTGTCATGCTCGCTTCCTGCGAGCCTTCGGTAATTCAAGGGCCGACGGAGACCGCTCCCATTTCTTCGGGTGAACTCCAGAGCGCTTTCCACATCGACGGCCAGTACGCCGATGCCGCCTGCACCCAGTCCCAGTCCGACGGTAACTACATCAAGTACCATACGTCGCCTGCCCAGACCGTGCAGGTCTTCAACTACAAATCGGATGGATCGAAGAACATCCTGACCACCGGTGCTTCCGGCGTGTTCAACATCACGCCCCGCCGCGGCGCTGACTCCGTGCAGCCCTTCGGCGTTTCCACCATCAACCAGGACGCTTCCGTCGTTTCTTTCGAATCTACCGTCACCGTGTATGTGCCGGCTGATCTCGATCCTGCCGTGAAAGTCCTCACCGGTGAATCCGGTGTCAAAGCCTGGAAATGGAACCCGATCAACGGTTCAACCTGGGGCAACGCCGGTTACATCGGTGATGCCGGCCACGGCGCCAACGTCGCTGCCGGTGAGATCCCCGGCCTCTGGTGGGGTTGCCTTCCTGAACAGCTGGAAACCGAGCAGGTCTCCCATTCCGGCGGTACGGTATATGGCTACGGTGATCCCAACGCCTACATGGTCTTCAACGAAGACGGCGAATGCATCTCCTACAAAGCCGACGGCACCCAGATTGCCAAGGGCAACTACTCTCTGAACAATTACGATCCGGACTGCACCGACGGTTACCACTACGGAACGCTCGTCACCACCGACGCCCCGATCCTCTTCCCGTTCATCATCAACACGGGCGGAACGCGCGCCAATGAGTTCGACGTGGTCTACGTGGATCCCAACAACCTGTCGCTGGTTTGCGCCAACGGCCAGGGAGCCTGGAGCTGGGGTGAATGCACCTGGTGGCGTTTCAAGAACGCCTCCGATCCGGATGCAGCCCTTGCCGGCAGCGGTGAGCGCGCCTGGACCTACTATCCGATGAATGGTTCCACCTGGGGCAACGCCGGTTATATCGGTGATGCCGGCCACGGCGCCAACCTCGCGGCAGGTGAAGTTCCGGGCCTTTGGTGGGGCTGCGAACCCGAGCAACTGGAGACCGAGCAAATCGCCCACTCCGGCGGCGTAGCATACGGCTACGGCAGCAGCGATGCCTACATGGTGTTCAACAGCGTGGACGGTACGGTCACTTCCTACGATGAATCCGGCAATCAGATCGCCACTTCCCCTTATGCCGTCGAGAACTTCGACTGGACGGCTCCCGGTGGATACAAGATGGGCGACCTGACTACCGCGGGCGGTTCCGGTATCCTCTTCCCGTTCGTCATCAACACGGGCGGAACGGTTGCCACCAATTACGAAATCGTTTACATGGACGGTAATCTGCTGACGCTGATCTGCGCCAACGGCCAGGCTGCCTGGAGTTGGGGCGAATGCACCTGGTGGAGATTCCAGCCCAAGCGGTAACCCATTCAAGAACAGTCAAAGCAGCCGCTTACGGGCGGCTGCTTTTTTCAAGGAATGAACCGATTACACCGGATTTTGACAAGCAGCCTGCTGGGCGCGGCCGTGTTCGCGTTCTGGATGTGGCTCTTTCCCCAGGATCTCTCCTATCAGGAGCAGAACCAGTTGTTCCTCTTTACCTGGGACTATCTGGGCCAGCGCCTTGCGTTGCCCGGCGGCCCGGCAGACTGGTTGTCGGAATTCCTGGTGCAATTCTTCTATTACCGTGCGGCCGGCGCCCTGATCCTGGCGCTGCTGGCCGTCCTTCTCCAGCGACTGGTCTGGCGGGCGGCACGACCGTCCCACAAAGCAGATAAGCCCAGTCTCTATGTGCTCTCGTGCATCCCGTCGCTGCTGATGCTTGTCTATCAGGGAGATGTGGAAGTGCTTGTGAGCTATCCCGTGGCCCTGATCCTGTCCGTGGCGCTCTGCCCGGCCATGACCCGCGCCCGCTGGCATCGCCTGTGGCTGATACCCCTGGGCTGGTGGCTGGCCGGCCCCGTTATCCTGGTCCCCATCCTGCTCTCCTGTATTCGGGGCAGAAGCTGGCAGGACCTGTTGATGCTGGGCTATACCGCGCTTGTTTTCTTTGCTGGATACAGGCTCCTTGCGGCACAATATCCTGCCCGAGATGCTTTCTTCGGCCTCAACTACTACCGGCTCGTGGAGTCGCTTCCCGTGCTGCAGATCGTCATCCCGGCCGTTACGCTCCTGACCATCCTGCTGTGTGGACTGGGCATCCGGCTCCGAAATCCGCTGGTGCCGGGGATCGTCACTTTTCTGCTATTGATCCTGGGTACCGGGTTCGGCGTACGGATGACCTTTGACAAGGATGTCCACGAAACCCTCGCCTATGACTGGCTCATCCGCCATGAACGCTATGCGGATGTCATTGCCCGGGCCGAAAAATACCAGCCCCGCAATCCCGTCAGCGCATGTTCCGTGAATTTCTGCCTGTTCATGAACGGCCAGCTGGAACAGCGCCTGACACAGTTCTATCAATGTGGTACGGAAGGCCTTGTGCTGCCCAGCATCCGGGACAACCTTTCCGACATCACCTCGGCCGAAATCCTGTGGATGATGGGCATGCCCAACATCACCCTCCAGTACATCTTCGATGTCCAGGAATCCATCCAGAACGGCCGCAAGAGCGGACGATTCATGGCCCGCATCGCCGAATGCAACATCGTCAACGGATGGTATGACCGCGCGGAAAGGTATCTGGACCTCCTCTCGCACAGTCTCTTTTACCGCAAATGGGCCCTTGGCCGCAAGGCCATGATCCAGGATGAAAGCCTGGTGGCGGCCGATCCGGTCTATTCCTACATCCGCAGCGTCCGTTTCCAGGACGACTTCGTCACCTTCTACGACGGGCTCGACCTGATGATGGCCATCCTCTACAACCAGAACAAGAACAACTTCATGGCCGCACAGTACTATACCGTCTGGCAGCGGCTCAAACAAACGGAGGCAGGACAATGAAACGTTGGCTCCCGCTCCTGGCCGCGGTCCTGCTGGCCGCCTGTACCGGAAAGACCACCATGGTGGAGGAGCTTCCGGACATATATCCCGACTACATCGGCGTGACCATCCCCGCAGGAATCGCGCCCCTGAACTTCAACCTGCCCGAAGGATACGACCGCGTCTTTGTCCGTGTCACGGGCAGCAACGGCGGAGAAATCAAAACCCGCGGCCGCCTCGCCGCCTTCCCTATCCGGAAATGGCACCGCCTCACCCGGCAGAATGCCGGCGGCACCCTGCACTTCACCGTCCTGGGGCGCAAGGACGGGGAATGGACGCAGTGGCGCGATTTCATCCTCTACGTCAGCGACCTTCCGCTCGACGATTACGGTGTGACATACCGGAAGATAGCACCCGGTTACACTACCTACAGCACCATCGGCATCTATCAGCGCGACATCCATACTTTCAAGGAAGAACCCATCATCGAAAGCACCCTGACGCCGGGACAGTGCATGAACTGCCATACGGCCAATGCCACCGATCCGGCCCAG
Source organism: Bacteroidales bacterium Bact_13 (assembly GCA_001602845.1). Lineage (GTDB taxonomy): Bacteria > Bacteroidota > Bacteroidia > Bacteroidales > UBA932 > Cacconaster. The sequence goes on from LUZE01000096.1 coordinate 17,024, forward strand.
TTCCTCTTCCATCTGAGAGGAGGCCACGGCGCCACACTCATCCAGCAGGATGGTCGCCGCGAATGGGTAACCACTAAGACTGACAGCACTTTAGGCAATGTCGCCTACTGCTACTGGCATCCCGGCGGCCGCTGGTTCGCCGGCTCCATCAACCCCGTCCGCCAGTGTTTCTGGACGGGCGACCAGCGCACCATCGAAGTCTTCGACCTGGCCTCCGACCTGGTCATCATGGATATGCAGGACCACTCCCTGATCGTAGATCCCCGCCTGACAAGAGAGGATTATCTGGAATCCTCCCCCGCCTTTACACCCGACGGGAAAACCCTGTATTTCTGCCAGGCAAAAGCCTATGAGGTCCCGCGCCATGTCGACAGTGTCCGCTACGACCTGATGCGTGTTCCTTTCGACCCTGAGACCGGCGCCCTGGGCGAGATTGAAACCGTCATCCCCGCCAGCTGCGACAGCCTCAGCGTCAGCTTCCCCCGCCCTTCGTACGACGGCCGCTGGCTGATGTACAACCAAGCTGATTTCGGCGTCTTCCCCATCAGTCACAAGGAAGCGGATCTTTGGCTGATGGATCTTTCCACCGGCGAAAAACGGCCCATCGACGAAGTCAACAGCCCTTTCTCGGAAAGTTTCCATAACTGGAGTTCCTCCAGCCGCTGGTTCCTTTTCTCCAGCCGCCGCGAAGACGGACTCTACGTACAGATATACATCGCCTCGATTGACGAAAACGGACACTGCACGAAGCCTTTCGTACTGCCCCAGAAGAATCCCCGGAAGCTTTACCACGGGACCTTGTATTCTTACAACGCGCCCGACTTCACCAAATCCCGGGTTGAATTCGACACCCGCGGCGTCTACCGCGAAGTGTTCTCCGACGAGCGCGTACAAGCCACGGTCAAACCATGAAAAAGATACTATTCCTGACTGTCGCGGCAGCGGCTTTCCTCCTCTGCTCCTGCGGCCGCGACGAATACCGGATCCACGGTCGCGTGACGTCCAACGAACTGGAAGGCGTCAAGATCTTCCTCGTACCGTACGGCCACGAGGAGCGCGAGAACGTCGATTCGGTACTCATCCACAACCATGAATTCGAATTCAGGGGCCGGGAGCACTGGATGTGCACCCTCCGCCTGATTTCGCACGAACGCCACAAAGGCCAGAACCTGCTCGTAGCTACGGAACCCGGTGACATCTACGTCACCATCGGCCCCGACAGCCGCGGTGGCGGCACGCCCCAGAACGACAGCCTGCAGGTGTGGAAAGACCTGACCATCGAACACAACAGGCGGCTGGGCCAACTGTACGACGCAGGCTTGAAGGAAGAGGCAGCGGAAGAACATGCCGCCTATCGTACGCGTACCCAGCAGATGGCCCTCGCATTGGGTGAAGACAGCATCCTGGGGGCATTTCTGCTGCAACTCTATCCGCTGACAAATGAATAGGCTATGCGAAAAAGCAGACGCATCGTACTCATCATCCTGGCCGTCGCCCTTCTGGCGGCGGGCCTGAGCCAATGCGTCTTCCTGCTCCGCTATCCCTACTTCCGGCAATACGCCGTCCAGAACAGCGTCTCCCTCCGAGAAGCCCGCAAGGCCTGGGGGCGTCCTGACAAGGTCTCGGAGCAGGTCATGGGAATGACGGTTGAAGCCTCTCGTGAAAACTGGCAGAAAGTGGCCGAACTGGCCGCTGAAAAAGACCTCAAATCCGAAGTCGGCACCTACTACTACAATCTGGCCAATGCGATGCTGGGGCAGTTGCCCGACCGGCTGATGGATTATTACCAGCCCTTTGAACGTGGCCTGTTCCTCCCAGTAGGGCCGAAATCCACCCCGTTCCAGATCGCCTGCGCCGGCGATGTCTGGTTCGCTCTGGGATACATGCCGCTGGCCGAACGGGACGCCATGCTTGGAATGCTGTTCTCCCCCGCCCACACGGGATCGCGCTATCTGCGCCGCATGACGGAAACCAACCTGGTCACAGGAGACTACGAAGCCGCCTCCAAATATCTGCGCATCCTGGTCAATTCCCGTCGCGACCGTAAGTGGGCGCTGGAACGCTTTCCGGACAAGTGGAGTCCCTCCTACCAGCTGCGCATCGCAGAAAAGCGCAATCTGATGCCCAGTTTCGACAGGGTCCACGGCATGGACCAGACCCCGATCATCCTCCGCGTCCTGCTCGGCTCAAACCACACCAACAAGGCCGCACTGGATTACCTGCTTTGCTACGACTTGCTGACCAAGGATCTGGATGCTTTCGTGGGGGACTATGACCCTTCCTTGACGGCCTCGCACCTGTATGAAGAAGCCATGCTGATCTTCCTCGCCGCCAAAGGCGGCATGTCGGAGGAGAATCTCCGGCATTATCACATCACCCAGCCTGTCCTGCAACGCTTCAACCGCTTCGTCACGATTTACAAGCAGGACAACGGCTCCGCGCGGAACCTGAGCGGAGAATTCGCAGGCAGCTACTGGTACTACTATTATTTTGCCGCACGGAATGAAAAGGACTGAGCTTACCGGAATCCTCGCAGTGCTGCTCCTGGCACTCCTGCCTCTATCCTGCGGCAGACAGTTCGACGTACGTCCCTTCGGGCCCAACACCGGACGAACCACCCATATCTATCCTGATTACCAAGACGTTACTATTCCCTGCAATATTGCGCCGCTGAATTTCTACTACACCGACCCGGCCGGATCCCGCTTCCAGACCTTCTTTTCCGCCGGCAACTACACCCGGGTTTTCAAAGGCCGCGAAGTGGTGTGGAAGGAGAAAGACTGGGCGGCCCTGCTCTCCGCGGCTGCAGGCGGCGATATTCAAGTACATGCAGTCTGGAGAAATGATGGAAAGATTGTCACCCGCACCTGGGACATCCACGTATCTACCGACCGCATCGATCCTTATCTGACCTACCGGCGCATCGAGCCCGGTTTCGAAGTCTGGGATGACCTGGAAATCCAGGAGCGGAATCTGGAGAATTTCGACACGCGCATCCTTTCGGACTGGCGCCATACCGAAAACAAGTGCATGAACTGCCATATCCACGCCCAGGGACGCGGCGACCTGTCCATGTTCTACCTCCGCGGCGAGGGCGGCGGCGCAATCCTCAACCGTAACGGAAAGCTCCGCAAACTCACGCTCCGGGATTCGGCCATGATCTCCCCCACCGTCTACGGAGAGATCCATCCCGAAGGGCGTTTCGGCGTTTTTTCCACCAACATCATCATTCCGGCCCTGCATGCGGCAGCCGGACAACGGATGGAGGTCTTCGACAAGGAATCTGACCTTTGCGTGGCAGATTTCGACGCGAACCGTATGTACACGTTCCCCGAAACCGCCCGGCCGGACGTCTTCGAGACTTTCCCCGTATTCTCCGCCGACGGCAGGTACGTTTATTACTGCGCCGCCGAGGTGCGCCCGATTCCTGCGGAGCTGGATCAGGTGCGCTATTCGCTGGTCCGGATTCCCTTCGATGCCCGCACAGGAGCCCTGGGCTCACCGGCCGACACGGTCTGGAGTGCCGCCCGTCAGGGCGGCTCCGTCTGCCATCCCAAAGCTTCGCCCGACGGACGCTGGCTGTTGTTCACACTGGCCAACTACGGAACCTTCCCCATCAACCACCGGGAATGCGACCTCTGCCTGATGGATCTGGCCACCGGCAAAATCCTGGACATGTCGACCGTCAATGCCGACCGTTCCGATACCTATCACAGCTGGAGTTCCGACGCACACTGGTTCGTCTTCACGTCAAAACGCGACGACGGCCTGTTCGGAAAGCCTTTCTTCAGCCACGTCTCGCCCGACGGCACCGTTACCAAGCCTTTCCTCCTTCCTCAGAAGGACCCTCACTATTACGACAAGATGCTCCGCTCGTTCAACGTCCCCGACCTGGGCAACGCCCCCGTGGGATTCGACGCCGAAATGATTGGAGATCTCTGGAAGAATACGCCCGCAGAATCATTTAAATAAGCAATCCATGACAAGAATCCTGAACACCTTTATGATCCTCTTGGCCTTGCTGGTCGTTTTTCCGGCCTGCGAGGGAAAACCGGATGAAAACCCTGATCCGGTGAAACTCACGTCACTTCCTGCAGAACTCAATTTCGAGGCGGCAGGCGGAACCCTCGAGATGACGATCACCAGCGGCATCAAGCCCACGATCAGCTGCTCCGACACCTGGATCAGCCTCCAGGAGGGAACCTATGCCTCCAACGCCATCAAACTGAGCGTGACGGCCAAAGAGAATACCGGCACCAGCAGCCGCTCGACTTCCATCCGGGTCATCGGCGACAAGCAGAGCCTGATGGTCCCCGTCAAGCAGGGCATCGCGCAGGTCAAACTCTCCGTAGACAAGACCTCCGTGTCCTTCGACCGCTTCGGCGGCGAAGCCACACTCACCGTCACTTCGTCGGAACAGCCCACGGTCTCCTCAGACGCTTCGTGGTGCATCGTAGAAACAGGAACTATCTCCTCCGCACGGGAGACGAAAGTCACCATCCTGGCGGGGGCCACCCGGACGGCGTCGGAGCGCAAAGGCAGCATAACCGTCTCCTGTGGCAGTGAAAAAGTCACAGTGAGCGTGTCCGGAGAAGCCATGGGCAGCATCGCTACGGCCAGCACGACCGTCCTCACGCCGGAAATGGTGTTCAATGCCATGGGCCCCGGCTGGAATATGGGCAATCACATGGATGCCATCAGCAACGGGGTGGCCAATGAAACCGTCTGGGGCAACGCCAAATGCACCCAGAGCACCTTCGACGGAGTCAAGGCCGCCGGCTTCAAGGCCGTCCGCATCTGCACGACCTGGGAAGGCCACATCGGTGCCGCCCCGGCCTACCGGCTGGAAGACAAGTGGCTCGACCGCGTTGCCGAAATTGTCGGCTATGCCGAAAAAGCCGGTCTGGTGGCCATCGTCAACACCCATCACGACGAATCCTACTGGCAGGACATCAGCAAGGCCTACAACAATGCGGCCAACAACGAAAAGGTCAAGGATGAGATCTTCTGCGTATGGACGCAGATTGCCAACCGCTTCAAGGACAAAGGCGAATGGCTTGTTTTCGAGTCTTTCAACGAGATCCAGGACGGCGGCTGGGGCTGGAGCGACGCTTTCAAGAGCAACCCGGACCCGCAATACCGGACACTCAATGAATGGAACCAGGTATTTGTCGACGCCGTCCGCGCAACCGGCAGCGTCAACGCCACCCGCTGGCTGGGTGTCCCGGGCTACGCAGCCAGTCCCGGATTCACCATCACGGGTCTGGTCCTGCCGAAAGACTATACCAGCGCCAACCGGCTGATGGTCGCCGTCCACGACTACGATCCGTACAACTATACGCTCAACAACCCGCTGGTCCGCCAGTGGGGCCACACGGCCGATCCGACGCTCCGTTGCAGCAATACGGACGAGGCGAACGTGGTGGCTGTCTTCGACCAGCTCAAGGCCGCCTATCTGGACAAAGGCATTCCCGTGTACCTGGGCGAGATGGGCTGCTCGCGCCACAGCGACGCCGACTTCCCGTACCAGTTGTATTATATGGAATATTTCTGCAAGGCGGCTGCAGACCGCCAACTGCCGATGTATGTCTGGGACAACGGGGCCGTAGGCGTCGGATCGGAGAAGCACGGCTACATCGACCATGGCACCGGCGCTTTCGTCGACGAGAAGGCCAAGAGCCTTATCGACCTGATGGTCAAGGCCGTCACAACAAAGGACCCCGCGTACACGCTCCAGAGCGTCTACGATGCGGCGCCTTAGTCCGACCAGCGGAAACCGAACTTCACGCGCTCAGGGGCATTGATGGCTTTCTGGGCGCGTATTTTGTCGAAAGGAACCGGGCCGGTCACGAATTCCGGCACATTGTATGAGCGGAAAAGATCCTCGTAATAGTGCTTCGGATCACGCTGCGGAAGCATGAAAGGCTTGCCCGCCTGGCCGTTTTCATCGAAATGCGCAATGTACAGGCGCGTGAACAGGCCGTCGTCGCGGCGGCTCGAGAATACGAACCAACGCGAATTCGAACTCCAGTTGTGGAAACTGTCGGTGTCGTCGCTGTCGACCTCGTCGAGCCGGCGGTTCTCCCCCGTTTCCAGATCCAGCAGCCAAAGGTCGGCCTCGTGATGCCAGATGGGGAACGTACCGTAATCGCACAAGGTGAACATCAAATACCGTCCGTCATACGAAGGACGGGGAAAACAGATGCTGCCCTCATAATCCGCCGCATCGAGAACCATTTCGACATCCTTGCCGATGGTGCCGGTTTCGGGATCGAAGGAAACCTTCATCAAACTGTAGCGCGACTGCGGCAGTTCGCCCGGAATTTCCACCTTGGCGGCCGCCGTAAAATACAAGGTCCTCCCGTCCGAGGAAAAGACGGGAAACGTCTCCCAGATATCGGGCAACTTGACCTGTGGCGCCGTAATGAGCTGATTATTCTCCACGTCATAAACCTGGATGTCTGAATCCAGGTCGAACACCTCGATCAACTTGTCCTGCCCCACATGGAACCCCTGCCGGGTATTGTTGGTCGAATACGCGATATAGCGGCCCGAGGGATGCCAGTACGGATAGACGCAGAAGCCCAGCGTGGAGTCGGTTTTCGTGTTGTAAGCCCCGATCTCCCCGTTCAGACGCAGCAGCGTAGCGCCGTGACTGCCACGGATATGCAACGTCCAGGTGCCGGGATCGCCCTGCCGGCTGGCATGACAGTTCACACACCCGTCGAACTGGGTGTTTTCCAACAGGGCACGCTGCCGGAACGACGAAAGGTCCCGCTCGTAGACGCCCATGTGGCTGTAGATCTCGTAGCCCGGCTCCAAAAGACGATACGTCAGCCCGTAGTCGATGGCATCGGGCGAGACGAAGATGCCGAACGGCTCGAAAGCCTTCCACTGGCCGTCAAACCGGCCGCAGACTGACACGCGGACCGAATCGCCCACACTCTTCCGCAACAGCGCTGCCCATTTCTTCTCCGAAAAACGCGTGCAGGACCCGCTGCTTCGCAGGACAGTCCCGTCCGGCGCAGCCACCCGCACATCCAGGGCTTCCGCTCCTTCCAGCATGAAGTCGAGCGGCGCGATGGTCGCCGGGACGGTCACTCCGATGTAATCCGGATAAATGTCGGGCAGCGAACCGGCCGGAACGGCGTCGTGCGCCTTCGGACCGCAGGCCGCCAGCGAGAGGACGGCGACAAGGAGGATCAGGGTTCTTTTCATCGGGAACGGTAATAATAATAGAACCAGTAGGTATCTCCATAGGTGTGGAGCATCTCGTCTTCGCTCTTTCCGGCTTTGACATCGGCGATAAAGCGGCTGATGCGCTGGGCATGAGCCGGAGCGATGTAGGCCGGAAGGCCCTGGAAATCACTGTGTGTCAACACCCAGCGGAGCAGAAGTGCCTCCTGGTAGGCCTTGGGCATTACGGGCGCCGTCATCATGCTGATGCATTCCACGAAACGGTCCAGGTCCTTGCGGAGCAGACACCAGGCCATCAGGTAGTCGAGCGCCATGCCGTTCGCCGCATTCTCCACCTTCAGCAGGCCCAGCATGGAATCCATCTCCGTCTCGCTGAACAGGAAATCGTGTTCCTTCAGGCGCAGGTCACGCGCGCGGGCCAGTTCCGGGCGTTTTTCAAAAATGGTCCCTTTGTCCAGCAGCGCGGCCGTCTCATCTGCCCAAGCACGGTAGAAAGTGGCATGATGCAGCGCCTTCAGGTATTTTCGCGCAACATCCCAGTCCCCGTTCACGATATTCGTTTCTGCCAGACGCTTGTAAAAACGGGCACTTTTCTGGAAGTCCGGGATGGCTTCCTGCGCTTCGAAAGCAAACCGCTGCGCCGTGTTCACCATACCGAGGTGCCAGTAGACCTCACCGGTCGATACCGGATTGGTATAATCGCCGGAAAAAGGAGGAACCAGCCCGTCCGGGCCGTTCTGGAAATATTCGAACTGGCTGTCTGCCAGACGCCCCGTCATGCCCATCGCCAGATTAAGGCAGGACACGGTCTTCGGGCTGTCCGGATTATGTGCATCTGCACGCATCATGATGCGGTTCCACATCTGCATACGAACCATGAAATCGTAGCGCATCCACTCCTCCTTCCCCGCGTCAGCCGCCTTGCCGGTCAGCAAAGTGCCCAGCGCAGCGATTCCGGCAAAAAGGACCAGCCCCGGTACGATCCCCCAGCGCGTGGGAAGCACCCGCTGCCGGGTGCAGGACAACGCGGCGACCGCCACCGAAACGAGGGCGGCACTCCAGAGCAGACCCGGCAGGATATTGTGATAACGGTAATAATGAACGCCATAATAGAGGCGGCCCGGCGGATACGGGAAGATCCGGCTGGCGACGGCAGGAAGCAGTGCAGCCAGAGCCACCATCCCCATAATGACAGGCAACGCACGCCGGAATCCACAACGCTCCGCTTCGCGGAAAGCCGAAATCAGCACGAAAACGACGGCCAGGCCGCCGCAGGCCATATAGAGCAACGGGACCAGGATCACCTGCAGAATGTGCCGCACGCGGTCTCCCAGCACCAGCTGGCAGAGAGCCGCAACGCCCAGCGACAGGCACAGCGCAACCGCAGCCCCGGCCAGCGCATTCTCGTCGCAGTAAAAAACCAGCAACAAGGCCGCGGGAATGAAACTCAACGCATACAGCGCCAGCGTACGCCGTTTGCAGGCCGCCCAGGTCAGCAGCTGCACGGCACAAAGCAACACGGCCATCAGCACGGCTCCCAGGGGCGCATAATAGCAGAACTGCGTAATGAAACGGCCAGCCCAGTCCGCCAGGCCGCCCGGCACGGCTGCCACGCCGGCAAAATACGACCACGTGGATTCAAACAGCTGGTACTGTTCCTGGAAATGGAGATGATACGGATACCGGAAGGCAAAAAAGCAATAGAAGGCGATTCCCGAAAGGATCGTCATCACGAAAGCGGCTATCTTGTGCGATCTCGACATCCGGACCAGCGGCTAGGTTTGTCTTGACAAAGTTATTAATAATTCAAAAAAAATGCGTAAATTGTTGGCTCAAATGAATGCACGCGTCCAAACTTCCGTCTTTTCCCCGGCTCCGGGAGCCACTGCCGAATACCACGTCGTGATTAACGCGACGACGCCTGCTTCCACGTTCCGGGACCAGATGTACGCCGTACTCAAGGCGTATGACGGGGCGGCAGAAGGCCGGACCGTCCATTTCCGCCGCTTCTTCCTCAGTGACGCGGCCAACCAGTTCCCGCTCCTCCAGGAAGCCCTGTCCACCCGGCCGAAGGTTCCTACCTCCATCGTCCGGCAGGCACCCCTTGACGGGACACGGATCGCCCTTTGGATGTACTGCACCGCGCCCTTCCCTACCCGTGACGGCGTCCCTGCCCACAACGGCTACACCCACCACTGGGCCGGATCGCTCGTAAGCCCCGGCGCGGATTCCCGTGCCCAGATGACGGGCATATTCCGCGACCTGGACGCGAACCTGGCACGACAGGGCCTGTCCGTAGCCCGCGACACGATCCGCACATGGATCTTCTCGCGCGACGTAGATACCAACTACGCAGGCGTCGTGACGGGCCGGAAAGACTATTTCGACCGCATAGGACTGACGCCCGACACCCATTTCATCGCCAGCACCGGCATAGAGGGCTGCGCGCCGGACTGGCAGAACATCGTCGAAATGGACGCCTACACCGTCGGAGGGCTGCTGGAAGGCCAGATTCTCTTCCTGCAGGCCACAGACCACCTGAATCCGACCTACGAATACGGTGTCACCTTTGAACGCGGCACCGCCGTCACCTACGGCGACCGCCGGCACGTGTTCATCAGCGGAACAGCCAGCATCGACGCCCACGGAGACGTGCTGTATCCCGGAGATGCCGCAGCCCAGACCCGCCGTGCACTGGAAAACATCGCCGCCCTGCTGTCCGCCGCAAAAGCCCGCCTGGACGACCTGGCCATG
>LUZE01000097.1 GCA_001602845.1 Bacteroidales bacterium Bact_13
AAGCACCGCATCACGATCGACGAGATCGTGTTCAAGATCGGCCCGCGCATCAATGCGGCCGGACGCATGGAGAGCGGCCGTACAGCCGTGGACATGCTGACGGCCCGTGACGACCATGACGCCCTGGAGATCGGCGCTGCCATCAACAACGACCGCAAGAAGATCGACCGCGAGATTACCGAGGAAGCCCTCAAGATGGTGCGTGAGATGCCCGATTTCGCCGACCGGAAATCCACGATCGTATACAACCCCAAGTGGCACAAGGGTGTGGTCGGCATCGTGGCTTCCCGCCTGGTGGAAGCTTACTACCGTCCGACCATCGTGATGACCAAGTCCAACGGCTTCATCACGGGCAGTGCCCGTTCCATTGCCGGATTCGACCTCTATGAAGCCATCGAGGCCTGCTCCGACCTGCTGGAGAACTTCGGCGGACACATGTACGCCGCCGGCCTGACCATCAAGGAGGAAAACTTCGCGGTGTTCTGTGAGCGGTTCGAGGCTGAGGTGGCCGCCCGGATCAAGAACGTGGTGATGACCCCGACGGTCGACATCGACTCGTATCTCGACTTCAACCAGATCACGCCCAAGTTCTTCCGCCTGCTCAAGCAGTTCCAGCCGTTCGGCCCCGGCAACCAGTCGCCCGTGTTCATTACCGAGAACGTGTATGACAACGGCAACGGCCGCAAGGTGGGCGCCGCCGACGGCGGAGACCTCAAGCACCTGAAACTCGAACTCATCCAGGAGGACGAGCCCTACCACCACATCTCGGCCATTGCCTTCAACCTCTCCGAGCACTTCGAGCATATNNGGAGAAGGAGCTGTTCTAAACCATATAGCCATGAACCGTTATTTTCGAATCGCCCTGTGCTGCTGGCAGGATGCTTCCTTTTTGTTTCCTGCTCAAGCACACAGCCGAAGGCCAAGCACGTCATTTTTATCGGTGTAGACGGCGTCTCGACGCCGGCGTTCAAGGATCCCGCCCTGCTGGCGCGGATGCCCAATGTCAAGATGATGATGGAGCAAGGGAGTTACACGCTTGGAAAACGTTCCGTGATGCCGTCGTCCTCGGCCATCAACTGGGCGACCATTTTCAACGGCCTGCCGACCGAACAGCACGGCTATGGGCACTGGAATTCCTCCAGGCCGGAGATTCCCGCCGTGCTCGACAATGGCCGGGGAATGCCGCCGACCATCTATACCCTGTTGCGTGAACAGCGTCCCGATGCGGAAGCCGGCTGTGTGTATAACTGGGACGGCATCGGCCCGCTGCTCGACACCACAGTGCTCAATTATCACCTGTACGATCCGGGCTACCACAATCCGGACAACTACACGATGGAAAAATACACGCAGGAGCGGGCTGTCAAGTATATCCTGGAAAAGAAACCGACCTTCTTCACCTTCTATATCGGGGACGTCGACGAAGTGGGGCACCGCTGCGGCTGGGAATCGCCGGAATATTACGACTGCCTGGAAGAAACCGACCGCATGGTCGGCATCATCCTGCAGGCAGCCAGGGATGCCGGCATCTTCGACGACACCATCTTTGTCTACTCGTCGGACCACGGCGGATCGGAAAAGGGACACGGGCAGCTCCAGATGCTGCACCTGGAAACGCCGTTTATCCTTTATGGGAAGAACATCCGCAAAGGCTATGAACTTGATTATCCGATGATGCAATACGACCTGCCGGCCACACTGGCTTACGCCCTCGGCCTGAAGATTCCGAAGGAATGGCGCGGCCGTCCGATGACAGAAATGTTCAAATAATTCCGATGAAAAGAATCCTGTTGTTCTTCGCGCTGGCTGCCGTTGCGCTTTCCTGCGGCAGGAACGCATACACAATCAACGGCATTTTTACGACCGGGGACGGGACCGAGGTGTACCTGATCGACCTGGACCGGGAAGACACGCTGGGCGTGACGTCCGTGCGGGACGGCCGCTTCTCCTTCTCCGGGACCGTGAAGGAACCGGTCTATGTCTATGTGGGCCGGGAGAAAACCCGTGTCCATCTCATTCTGGAACCGGGAACAATCACGGCTGACATCGACGAGCGGGTGTGCTTCGGCACGCCGATGGAAGACGACTACATGGCATTCCACAGGCGTTTCTACAGCTATCGCCGCGACCAGCGGGCGGAGAAAGCCGCGCTGGCCGACTCAGTGGTGATGGCCAACCGCGACAACCTCGTCGGCGCCCTGGCGCTCGAGGATCTGTCATACGTGGACACGGCCCGTTTCATGGCGCTCCATGCGCAGTTGCCCGAGCGGTTCCAGCATTTCTACCTGGTGCAGAAAGCTTACGATGCCATCGAGATGCAGAACCGGACGGCGCCCGGCCGGATGTTTACGGACTACACGGTTGTCGGCGGCAATCCTGACGGCTCGGATGTAAAACTGTCTGATTACGTGGGTCGCGGCAAGTACATCCTCCTCGACCACTGGGCTTCCTGGTGCGGCCCGTGCAAGGCAGAAATGCCGTATATCAAAAAGACCTGGGAAGCCTTCGCCGGCGACCGCTTCGATGTCGTAAGCATCGCAGTCAGCGACAAGCGGGCCGATACCGAAGCTGCCCTGGCGAAACTCGACATGCCCTGGCGCCAGATTCTGGATGCACAGAAGATTCCGCAGAAGATCTATGGCGCCTCCGCCATTCCGCACCTCATCCTCTTCGCTCCCGACGGCACCATCCTGAAACGGGGCCTGCGCGGCGAAGACATCTATGCGGCCGTCGAAGAGGCCCTGGCCCGATAACGAAACTGCGGGCTTACGCCACTTCTTTGGAGGGCCGGTCGATCTTCAGTTCGGGATGCTTCTTCGAGTTGAAGAAGAGGCACACCGCCACGGTGATGGCCACGAAACCCAGCGAAATGAAGATGAACTCCGAGCGGACGGCAGCCAACTTGTCGAGAATCTCTGCCGAAGCAGCATCCAGGCCTTCCTTCTTGTCCGCATAATTCTTCATGATGCGGCCCACGAAGATCGGAACCAGCAGCATACCCATGTTCTGAATCCAGTAGATCATGGAGTAAGCCGTACCCAGGTTCTTTTCCGGAATGATCTTCGGCACGGTCGGCCACATGGCGGAAGGAACCAGCGAATAGCCGATGCCCAGCAGCACGATGGCAGCATAGCCGTANNGCAGCGCAGATAATCAGGTGCGCGCAGAACACCAGGATAGCGCCGAGAATCATCCAGGTCGTCGCCTTGCCCACCTTGTCAACCAGCGCGCCGAACAGCGGCGTGAAGATCACGGGCGCGAAAGCGATCATCGAGATCATGACAGAAGCCGTGGAAGCATCCAGACCGAAACGCGGGATGATGATCG
>LUZE01000098.1 GCA_001602845.1 Bacteroidales bacterium Bact_13
GATTTGCTCTTTTCGACGATAACCTCGCGTCCTTTGCGAACTAATTGTTGAATTGTTGGCATAAATAGTTGTTAATCTATTATTTATGTTTTGTACCCCGCTTTTTGCGGGGATGCAAAGATAGGACAAAAAATCCTAACTGCCAACAAGTTTTCAACAAAATTATCGCACGTCGAACGTGAGGCGGTTGCAGAACGGCTTTCCGTCGGCCGAAAGGCCCTCCGCAACGACCACGAAAGTGCCCGTGGAACGCGGCATTTCGAGGTCCGTGGCGACGCTGCCGCCCGGAGCGACCTCCAGCAGCGGCTGCCAGCAGACGGTCTGCCGGTAAGGATGGCCGCCCGTGAAGGCGACCGGAATGCAGATACCTTGATAATCTATTACGCGCGCGTTGCCGTCGAACTGGAAGGACGGCAGGTTGCGCTTGTAGGTGACGAAGTTCACGATGCCCTCGAACACGCGGTTGCCGATGAAGTGCGTGTGCGGGTAGATGTCGACCGACTCGACCAGCAGCGGGTCGTAGTCCATGATCTTCTGCTGGTTGAACACCGGCACGCCGTCGAGCATCATCATCGTCTTGTCGGACGAGAAGATCGTGGTTCCGCTGACCTCGGCCAGGCGGACCTTGATGTCCCGCGTGCCGTCGCTCCAGCGGCGGGGACGGATTTCAGGAATAAACTCCGTGAAGACCTCCTCCATCGTTGTGAAACGGGTATAGTCGTCCAGCACGTAGCGCACCACGACGTCCTCGTCGAAGAGGCCGTCATAGCGGCGCGGCAGGAACCGGTACAGGGTGTCGGCCTTCATCCGGCGGTCGAGCTGCATGGCCACGCCGCGGCGCTCCAGCGCCGCTGTGATGGATTCGCACAGCGGAAGGGCTGCGGCGGGTTTCACGGAAGGATTGACATAGGGAGACAGGAGCTCGATGTGGCAGCTCAGCTTCGGGTCCACGCCCTCGATCTCAAGGATACACTCCTTGTCGCCGTAGATGCCGGCCGTATAGAACACCACCGAGCCGTCCTCGCGGATGGGCGCCGCATAGACGTCGGATTTGTCGGACGGCGAAGAGAGGAACGCGTACTTGCCGGTCAGCTGCGGGATCATCTCCTGGCTGAAGCCGACCACGCGGCCGCGGATCACCTCGCCCTCGTAGTCGGGCACGGCCCTGTCGTCGAACCGGACCGGACCCACTTGGCGGGCCTCGTCCATGAACGCGACGATGTCGGGATTGGCGTTCGGCAGGATGCCGTCGTCATGGTACACCGACAGGCTCAGCGTCAGCGCCTCGTCGCCGTGGTTCTCCACGACGATCCGGCCGTTCTCGCGCCTGACCGCGACAGATGGCCGGTCGGAGTCGGCCATGACGTCGCTGGTCATGCCCGTCGACGCCGTCATGCCCGGCTTGACCAGGCATCTCTCCCCATATTCCTCCTCCGACAAAATCTCAACCCCGTCTTCCACCCGCTCACGCGAAAGGACATTGAACACTGAAATCGTCTTCGACGCGATGCCCTCGTAATCATAGCCCTCCTCGGCGCGGTCCTGCGCCGTATAGGCGATCAGCCGGTAATTGCCGGTCGGCAGCGACACCGGAAGCTCGACCGCTCCAGCACCGCGGCCGGCGATCAGCGCAATGCGCGCGTTCGCCGCCATTCCGGCGGAAGAATGCAGTTCCAGGTAAGCCACGCCACTCACGGATGAGAGCCGCCCCGTCGCGGGATCGACGCAGAAGGCCGAACACCAGATGCGGTCGCCTGCCACATAGGAATCCTTGTCAGTGGAAATATAGGTGCGTTCCGCCTGCCGCTGCGCCGCTGCGGGAAGGGCTGCGGCCAGGGCCAGGACGGCGACGAACAGGATACTCAGCTTTTTCATCATCTTCCGGTTTACTTGTGATCGTTGGGCCAGTAGGAAGGCTTGGTCTTGGTTCCGCCTTGCATCGTGCACATGACACAGCGGGCCGGGAGCCAGTCGAACTCGTAGTCCGCTTCGGTTTCGCGGCCCGTACCGGCACCTTCGTCGGTATGGAGCATATAGACCCGCCAGCCGTTGCGGTAGTATTTCCGCCACTCATTCTTCTGGACGTACTCAGGCTCCTGGCTGTAGGTATCGCGCGGCATCCGTCCGAAAAGGATCATGTCGATGAAGATGCGCTCCGTCCGGGGCGCCGTCACACTGACATAGCCCAGCACCAGCTCGGAAGGATTGCCTTCGTTGTAGATGTTGCCGCGCATCTCGGACGGCTCGGGCGAGAAGAGGCCGCCCACGTCCGTCGAGTTCTTCTGCATGGCCTCGTAATAGCGCCAGGCCTCTTCCGAAATGCCCTCCTGCGTCAGCAGCATCGAATAGAAGTACATGCAACGCTGCTCGTACCGGTCCATTTCGAAGAGCGGTTGCCGGACGATCCGGTTCTCCGACTGATCCGCGGTGGAGGCCATCATCATTTCGGGTATGCTGGCCGAATTCCAGCACCAGTAGGTATTCTCGCCGTTTTCGTACATCGCCACCGTGTCGCGGGCGACGTACTCGCCCTTGAGGTAGGAACCCTGCGGCACGAAATAATGCGAAGCCTGGTAGGCGGCATGATACTCCCATGTCTGCTGCACCAGCCACCGGTAATAGCGGGAGCCCTCGCCGGAAGCGGAGATGTCGACCGTCATGGTATGCTTGTCGTCGCTGATCGTCCAGGCGACACTGTCGATGGGCGCGGTGCGCTCGACAGGCGCCCATTGCGACACATAAGTGCCGCGTCCGTCGACCTCGAGGACCAGGCGGTATTCGAGATCGGGGTCGGCGTTGCGCGTATCGATGTTCCAGGTGCTGCCGCTTTTGTAGGTAGTGCCGTCGCTTGCCTCGACATAGGCGCTGCGGATGACGGCCTCCTGGTATCCGCCAGCCTCTTCATCGGGCTTGAGGGGGTCGGACCAGCGCACCCGCACGTTGGTGTAGTCGCCGATCAGGATGTCGCCCTCAACCACCAGGTAGCCCGCCTGCCCTTTCAGGTCGGGATTGAAATCGTAGATGCACGAGCCAGCGCAGCACAGTGCCAGCGCCAGGACAAGGAGATGGATGCTCTTTTTCATCGTTTTCATCGTCAGAATTTCAGGTTGAAGTTGACGTACGGAACCGGCACGGCGAAGACGCTGAGCATGTGCCCGGAGATCTTCTTGTTGTCGGAGGTATAGTAGATCGAGTACGGGTTCTTGCGGCCCGTCACGTTGTAGCACCCGAACGTGAACGACATGTGCGTCAGCTGTTTCAGGTAGTGGCCGGGCTCGACGATGATGGCCAGGTCGAGCCGGAAGTAGTCGGGGATGCGGTAGCTGTTACGGTCGGAATACACGAGCCGGGTGCCGTTGGCGTACTGGTAGTAGCCCACGGGCACGGTGACCGGCCGGCCGGTCGAGTAGTCGAGGTTGGCGGAGATGCTGTAGCGGTGGGTGAATTTGTAGTTGGCCACCACCTTCAGGTCGTGCGGCTTGTCGTAGGGCGCGTTGTACCATTCGCCGCGGTTGATGGTCATCACGCCGCGGTCTTCCATTTCGCGCAGCAGCGAGCGGGACCAGGTGTAGGAGACCCAGCCGTTGAGCTTGCCGAGCGTCTTCTTGACCATGACCTCCACGCCATAGGCGCGGTTTTCGGTTTCGACCAGGTCGTCGGCCAGGTTCGGATTCATCACCAGCACAGCGCCGCCCTTGTAGTCGATATAGTGCTCCACGTGCTTGTAGTAGCCCTCCAGCGAGATGTCCACGGTGTTGTCCATCATCGTGCGGTAGAAGCCCGCGGCGGCCTGCCAGCCCGTCTGGGGACGGATCTTGTCGCTCGCCAGGCGCCAGCTGTCGGTGGGCGACACGTTGATGCTGTTGGAGATCATATGGATGTACTGCCGCATCGTATTGAAGCCCGCCTTGACGCTGGTGACATTGTTGAACGAGTATTTACCCGAAATGCGGAATTCCGGACCGCCGGCGAGATGGTTGCCCGGCCGGTAGAACGACGACCAGCGGATACCGCCGTCGACCGTCAGGGCGTCGGTGATGCGCCAGGTGTCGCCCACGTAGAGCGCAGCCTCGACGGCGCGTTCCGGGGCGAGCTTGCGCGAAGCCACCAGCGAAGAGTCACCCGTCGGCAGGTATTCGCCGGGGTTCAGGTCGTAGCGGGTGGCCTGCAGGCCGTAGGCCAGCGTGTGGGCATCGGAGAGCGAAGACTTGAAATTGAACTTCACATACTGCTGGTCGACACCCGTGGAAAGCATGTAGCTCGTGTACGGGCTGAAGGAGTCTTCCAGGCTGTAATGGTAACTGTCGTAGCCCGCCACGGCGGTCATCGAGTGGTTCTCGTTGAACACGCTGTGCCACTTCAGCGAAGCGTTGATGTTGCGGTAGCGGAAGGTCGTGTCACTCGAGAAGCTGAACTTGTCGCGCGACCAGTAGCCGTAGAGATGGACGGAGTTGTTCGCGTTGACCTTATGGCTGATGCCCGCATTCACGTCCTGGAACGAAGCCCGGCCGCCGGCATACTGGCTGCCGGCCGGCAGCAGGTTGAAGAGCCAGTTCGAATAGGTGGTGCGGCCGCCGAGGATGAATGTCGTGCGGTCCTTCACGATGGGGCCTTCCAGGTGCAGGCGGCTCGTCAGCAGGCCCAGGCCCAGGGAGCCCTGCACCTTCTTGCTGTTGCCGTCGCGGCTTCGCACTTCCAGCACCGACGAGATGCGCCCGCCGTACTGCGCCGGAATCGAACTCTTGTACAGTTCCACGTCGCTGATCACGTCGGTATTGAACGACGAGAGGATGCCGAACATGTGGTTCGGATTGTAGATCGTCCCCTCGTTGAACAGGATCAGGTTCTGGTCGGTGGAGCCGCCGCGCACGTTGAAGCCGCTCGCCGCCTCGCCCACCGACTTGACGCCCGGAAGCGTCATGACGACCTTCAGCGCGTCCGACTCGCCGAAGACCACCGGCACGTTCTTGATGACGTTCACGCGCACCTTCTCGATGCCCATCTGCGCCGTGCGGTGCTGTGTCGCGCTTTCCGACGTGACCACCGCGCCCTTGAGCGTGAACACCTTCTCCTTCATCACCACGTCGAGCGAACCGTCGCCGTACACCATCAGGTCGAGCACCAGGTCTTCCAGCGAATAGCCGCTGAAGCCCAGTTTCGAGGCGCCCACCGGCACCGACAGCTTATAGAAGCCGTACGCATCGGTCGTGACGAAGGCCTTGCCGTCTTCTTCATAGACCGACACGCCCACCAGGGGCTCGCCGCTGGCCACGTCACGCACGTAGCCGCGGACGGTCGCCTTGCCCGACTTGCGCGCCGCTTCGGGATCGCCAATCTCGTAGATCTTGTTCTGGAAGGTCATCGTGGTCGTCTCTCCGCCCAGCAGGCCTTCGAGCGAAGTGGTGTCGCGGACCGCCTCCGCCCGGAAATAGCCGGAAGGCAGTTCCAGCGACAGGGGCCTGCCGCGCAGCACGAACCAGCGGTTGTCGTAGCGGGTGACGGACCAGCCGTTCTCCTTCAGCGACGCGAAGGCCTTGTCGAGGATGTCGGCACGGGAGCCGTGCACCGTATAGGATTTGTTGTCGGTCGTATCGGAGACGAAGAACAGGTCCGGGTCGACCTCCTGCTGCAGATAGCGGAGGAGCGTCTCCGCATCGACCTTCGATACGCCCAGCTGCCCGGCCGGTGTCTGGGCCCGGAGCATCGCGGCGCACAACAGCAGCGCGGCCGCGAGAAGGATACGGAGCGTCTTCATCGTGTCTCGGCGTATTTGACCACTTGCACGCAGTACTCCTCCAGCGGAATCATTCCGGAGGCTTCCTGCTTCGAGATGTGGCGGTTAATCTCGCGTTTCCGGTCCTTGTAGAAACGCATCAGCTGGCTCCTGCGACGGATGGGCGTGATCGTGCCGTCTTCTCCCAGGTAGCAGTATTTCGCACTGTAGACGAAGATGTTGAACACGCCGTTCTTGTATTCGCCGTCATAACCCATCTCCGAGCGCATGTTTCCTTCCAGGTCCTGCATCAGCGTGCGGACCACCTGCTTGAGAATCTTTGCCTTCCCGTCGTAGATCACTTCCCAGTAGCCCGCGGGCGCGTCGCTGCCATACAGCGTGCGCAGGTTCAGGAACCGGTGGCCGTCCATGGTGAACGATTCCACGTACTCGGCGTTCAGGACCTTGTCGTCGCGGCCCGAGATGGTCTTCACGAGCAGGTCCTGGCGCACGGCGTCGACGTTCAGCAGCAGGTCGTCGTAGTGTTTGCCGTTGAAATATACAGAGCCGGTCCGGAAGAGGGGGCTGGTCCAGTAATACGTCCCGTTGTAGGGACTTGGATAACCATAGGCGCGGTGTCCCCGGTAAAGCAGGGCCGAGCCGCCCGCCTGCTGCATGTACAGCGCGGCGTCATCCTGCGCCGCGAGGCGTGCGGGCAGGGCCAGGGCGAGGGCCAGCAGGACACCATATATCGTTTTCATATTCATTAGATGCACATTTGTGAAGATTGTTGCGTCCAAGCGCGCAAATATAAGAATAATTATCTGTATCTTTGCGAATTGCTGCCGTAAGCAGCCAAAAAGTAAAAGTTTGATACATATATGAAAAAAATCGCAATGGTGGCCTTCGGCGGAAACGCGCTGCTGCGCAGCGGCCAGAAAGGCACATACCAGGAACAGCTTGCCAATGTCGAACAGACTTGCGAACAGCTTTTCAATCTTGTGAAACAGGGCTATTTCCTGGCCATCGGGCACGGCAACGGTCCCCAGGTCGGCACGGTGATGCTGCAGCAGGAAGCCGGACGGCAGATGTTCGACCTCGCCTCGATGCCTATGGATTACTGCGGGGCGCAGACGCAGGGCGCCATCGCCTACATGATCGAACAGGGCATGGCGCGCGTGCTGGTGAAGAATGGCCTCAACCGCCGCGTCGTCTCGCTGGTGACCCAGGTGGTCGTCGACAAGGACGACCCCCTGTTCAAGAACCCGACCAAGCCCGTCGGCCCCTACTACACCCGCGAACAGGCCGAAAAGTTCCATGCCGAGACCGGCGCCATCTATCGTGAAGACCCCAAGGGCAACGGCTGGCGCAAGGTCGTCGCATCGCCCAAGCCCGTCCGGATCAACAATATCGAGATCATCCGCTACTTGGTGGAGGTGGGCAACATCGTCATCACGGTGGGCGGAGGCGGCATCCCCGTCATCGAGGAGGACGGAATGTACACCGGCGTGGAAGCCGTCATCGACAAGGACCTCGCCTCGGCGCTCTGCGCTTCGCAGATCCGGGCCGACGCACTCTTCATCCTGACCGACGTCCCGAAAGTGTACCTCAACTTCCGCAAGCCGGGCGAACGTGCGCTCGACGTGATCACCGTCGACCAGGCGAAGCAGTACCTGGCCGAAGGTCATTTCACCGAAGGGTCGATGGCCCCGAAGATCCGGGCCGGCATCTTCTTCGTCGAACACGGCGGCAAGGAATGCATCATCACCGAGGCCGGGCAGCTCGACAACCCCGCCTGCGGAACCCGCATCATCAGGCAATAATTTTCAACAATCAATACAACAATGGCTTACAACCTCAGAAACCGCAGCTTCCTCAAGCTGCTCGACTTTACTCCCAAGGAAATACAGTATCTTCTCGACCTGGCACGTGACCTCAAGCGGGCCAAATACGCCGGCACCGAGCAACCCCGCCTGAAAGGCAAGAACATCGCCCTCATCTTCGAAAAGACCTCGACCCGCACCCGCTGCTCATTCGAGGTGGCCGCTTACGACCAGGGCGCGCACGTGACCTATCTCGGCCCTTCGGGCTCGCAGATCGGCATCAAGGAATCCATGAAGGATACCGCCCGCGTGCTGGGACGCATGTTCGACGGCATCGAGTACCGCGGCTTTGCGCAGACGACGGTCGAGCAGCTCGCCGAATACTCCGGTGTCCCCGTGTGGAACGGCCTGACCAACGAGTTCCATCCCACGCAGATCCTCGCCGATTTCATGACGATGCGCGAGCACGTGGACAAGCCCCTGAACCAGGTTTCGTACGCCTATCTGGGCGATGCCCGTTTCAACATGGGCAACTCGCTGATGGTGGGCGGCTGCAAGATGGGCATGGATGTGCGCATCGTGGCGCCGAAGAGCCTCTGGCCGAATGCAGAGCTCGTGGAGACCTGCCGCAAGATCGCGGCTGAGACGGGCGCGCGCCTCACGCTGACCGACGACGTCGACGCCGGCGTGAAGGGCTGCGATTTCCTCTACACCGACATCTGGGTGTCGATGGGCGAGCCCGACGAGGTCTGGAAGGAGCGCATCAACCTGCTGATGCCTTACCAGGTGAACGCGAAGATGATGGAGCGCACCGGCAACCCGAAGTGCAAGTTCATGCACTGCCTGCCGTCCTACCACAACCTGGAGACCCAGGCCGGCCGCGACGTGTACAAGAAGTTCGGCCTCGACGGCATCGAAGTCACCGAGGACGTCTTTGAGAGCGAGAACAGCATCGTCTTCGACGAAGCTGAAAACCGCATGCACACCATCAAGGCCGTGATGGTCGCCACCCTCGGCGATTAACTTTAGTCCAGCTTGAGGACCGCCATGAAGGCGGATTGGGGCACTTCGACCTGGCCGATCTGGCGCATACGCTTCTTGCCCGCCTTCTGTTTCTCGAGCAGTTTCCGTTTACGCGTGATGTCGCCGCCATAACATTTGGCGGTGACATCTTTTCTTACCTGACGGACCGTCTCGCGGGCAATGATCTTCGCCCCGATGGCCGCCTGGATGGCGATGTCGAACTGCTGGCGCGGGATGAGTTCCTTGAGTTTCTCGCAGATCTTGCGGCCGAACTCGTAGGCGTGGTCCTGATGGATGAGCGTCGAGAGGGCGTCGGCCGGCTCGCCGTTCAAGAGGATGTCGAGTTTCACGAGCTTGGCGGGCCGGAACCCGATGACGTGATAGTCGAACGACGCGTAGCCCTTGGAGATGCTCTTCAGCTTGTCGTAGAAATCGAACACGATCTCCGAAAGCGGCATCTCATACGTCAGCTCGACGCGGTCCGCCGTCAGGTAATGCTCGCTCTTGAGAATGCCGCGCTTGTCGAGGCAAAGCTTCATGATCGGGCCGTAGAACTCGCTCTTGCTGATCACCTGCGCCTGGATGAAAGGCTCTTCGATGTGGTCGATCAGCGTGGGAGCCGGCAGGCCGGACGGATTGTGTACGTCGATGCAGTCGCCCTGCGTCGTATAGACCTTGTAGGAAACGTTGGGCACCGTGGTCACCACGTCCATGTCGAACTCACGGAACAGGCGCTCCTGCACGATCTCCATGTGCAGCAGGCCCAGGAAACCGCAGCGGAACCCGAAACCCAGCGCCAGCGAGCTCTCGGGCTCGAACACCAGCGAAGCGTCGTTCAGCTGGAACTTCTCGAGCGAAGCGCGCAGGTCCTCGTACTGGTCGGCCGTCACGGGGAACATGCCCGCATAGAGCATCGGCTTCACATCCTCGAAACCGGCGATAGCTGTGTCGCAGGGCCGCGCCACATGCGTGATGGTATCGCCCACCTTCACCTCGATGGCCGTCTTGATGCCCGAGATGATGTAGCCCACCGACCCGCAGCGAATCTCGCCCGTAGGACAGAGCTTCATCTTCAGCACACCCACCTCGTCGGCCGTGTATTCCTTGCCGGTGTTGACGAACTTCACGCGGTCTCCGGTACGGATCGAGCCGTTCTCGACCTTGAAATACGCGATGATGCCGCGGAACGAATTGAACACCGAGTCGAAAATCAGGGCCTGCAGCGGCGCCTCGGGATCACCCTGCGGCGCGGGAATGCGCTCCACAATAGCTTCGAGCACCGCGTCCACGCCCTCGCCGGTGCGGGCCGAGGCCAGCAGCACGTCGTCCGGATCGCAGCCCAGCAGGTCTACCACCTGGTCGCGCACGACATCGACCATCGCGGCCTCCATGTCGATCTTGTTGAGCACGGGCACGATCTCGAGGTCGTGCTCGATGGCCAGGTAGAGGTTCGAGATGGTCTGGGCCTGGATGCCCTGCGTGGCATCGACCACCAGCAGCGCACCCTCGCACGAAGCGATGGCCCGCGACACTTCGTAGGAGAAGTCCACGTGACCGGGCGTGTCGATCAGGTTGAGGATATACTTTTCACCCTTGTACACATACTCCATCTGGATCGGATGGCTCTTGATCGTGATGCCCTTCTCCTTCTCCAGGTCCATGGAGTCGAGCACCTGGTTCTCCATTTCCCGCGCTTCGAGCGTATGCGTGCGCTCGAGCATCCGGTCCGCCAGCGTGCTCTTTCCGTGGTCGATGTGTGCAATGATGCAGAAATTGCGGATGTGCTTCATAGGCTGCAAAGATAATAAAAAAAGCGGCCGCAGCCGCTTTCTTTACTTCTTGTCCTTCGGGGCAGGGCCGGAAGGCTTGCCCGGGTGTTTGCGGATGTTGTCGAGCATCCGCATCTGGAAGGCCTCTTCGGCCTGGTAGAGCTTGGCCACCTTGTGGACGGGCAGCACCTTGCGGAACTTCGGATACCAGTCGGTCATCACGAGGTTCGAGGCACGGGCCGCCGCGATGTACTCGTCAAGCTTGGCCTCGAGTTCTTTTTCGGACAGCGACTCGCCTTTTTTGCCGCGGAAGGCGTCGAAAGCATCCATCATCTTCTTGTGCGACTCGCGGGCCTCTTTCCAGCACTGGTTGTACACCGGCCAGAACACCTCCGCCTCCTCGGGCGACAGGTCGAGCTCCGTGGTGATGAACGCGATCTTTTCAGCCTTGATGCGCTCGAAATCTTTCTTCCGTTGCTCTTCGCTGGGTTTCTGCGGCTGGGCCAGCACCGTCACTGCCATCAACAGGCAGGCCGCCAATGCGATCATTCTCTTCATGTCAAAATGATTGTGCGTAAATCTCGGTCAGGTCGCCGTAGCTGAGTTCCGAGGCGAGGAACGACACGATGGAATCTTCGTCGATGTCCCCTTCTTCCTCCGACTCCCCCTCCGATTGATAATAATTGATGATCGAAACGGGACGGATGAGTTCCTCCTCGACCGTCGCGTAGCCGGAAACGTCCGCCTTGCCGCGGTCCAGCGTATGCGTCAGAAAGAGGACGCCGTATCCCATTCCGAAGATGATGGCGAACGTGGCAGCCAGCGCGAGGGCCGGCTTGAGCACGGTCCACAGCCGCCGCGAGGTCGAGGCGGCCGGCTGCGCTTCCGCGGAAATGCGGGCCATCAGGCGGTCTTCAAAGCTCTCGAAATATCCTTCGGGGGCCTTGAAAGGCTGTCCGGCCTGGCGGGCGCGTTCCAAAATATCTTGCTGTTCGTTCATACGCTTTATTAGACAACGGGTTTTGGAAAAAGTTTAATACTTCGCATCGATTTCTTCTTTCATCCAGCCTTTTACCTTTTCATAGGCGTGATGATACGACGCCTTGAGCGCGCCTTCCGAGGTCTCCAGTACGCGGGAAATCTCCTCGTAGGGCATCTCCTCGAAGTAACGCAGGTTGAAGACGGCCTTCTGCTTGGGCGGCAGCTTGGCGATGGACTTGTGAAGCGCGGCCTGCACCTGGTCGCCGTCGAACCAGGCGTCGGAAGAGAGCCGCTCCGCCGCCGCGATGCCAGTCTGTTCCCCGCGCCGCTGCTGCTGCGTCAGGAAGGTGATGGACTCGTTGGTGGCGATACGGTAGAGCCAGGTGTAGAGCTGTGCGTCGCCGCGGAAGCGGTCGAGCGACTGCCACACCTTGATGAACGTGTTCTGCAGGCAGTCGTCCGCGTCGTCGTGGTCGAGGACCATCCGGCGGATGTGCCAGTAGAGGCGCTCCTTGTAGGATTGCACAAGAAGGCGGAACGCCTGCTCGCGTCCGCCTTCCCGATAGATCTTCAGTATTTCCTTGTCGTTCATCGCAGCGACAACGCTGCCTCCACGATGTGCGCGGCGTCGAGGCCGTAAGCTGCCATCAGTTCCGCGGGCTTGCCGCTCTGGCCGAACTGGTCGTCGATGGCCACGAAGCGCATGGGTGTGGGGCACGTCGCAGCCAGTACGCCTGCAACAACCTCGCCAAGTCCGCCGGCGATCAGATGTTCTTCGGCCACGACCACACGGCCGGTCTTGCGTGCCGACGCGATGACAGCCTCCCTGTCGAGCGGCTTGATGGTAGCGATGTCGATCAGGTCGACCGTCATGCCCAGCTCTTCCAGCCGTTTCGCTGCCTGGATGGCCTCCCACACGAGGTGGCCGGTGGCGATGACCGTCACGTCGTCGCCGTTGTTCAGCTTGATGGCCTTGCCGATCTCGAACTTCTGGTCCGCGGGCGTGAAGTTGGGCACGCCGGGGCGTCCGAAACGCAGGTACACGGGACCGTTCCAGGCCGCTGCCGCGATGGTCGCAGCCTTGGTCTGGTTGTAGTCGCACGGGTTGATGACCACCATTTCGGGCAGCATCCGCATGATGCCGATGTCCTCGAGGGTCTGGTGGGTCGCGCCGTCCTCGCCAAGGGTGATGCCGGCGTGCGATGCGGCGATCTTCACGTTGGTCTTCGAGTAGCACACGGACTGGCGGATCTGGTCCATCACGCGCGCGGTCGCGAAATTGGCGAAGGTGCCGATGAACGGGATGTAGCCCGCAATCGCCAGGCCGGCAGCCATGCCGACCATGTTGGCCTCCGCGATGCCGACTTCAAAGAAGCGGTCGGGATGCTCCGCTGCGAACTGGTCCATCTTGAGCGAACCCTTGAGGTCGGCGGTCAGCGCCACGACCCTGTCGTTGGCATTGCCCAGCTCGGCGAGCCCTGCGCCGAAACCCGAACGGGTGTCTTTCTTACCGGTGTCTATGTATTCTTTCATAAGGCAAAGTCTCCCATCGTTTCTTCGAGTTGTTTCATCGCTTCGGCGCACTGCTCCACGGACGGGTTCTTGCCGTGCCACTTGCAGGTGCCGGCCATGAAGTCCACGCCGTGGCCCATCTCGGTGTGCCAGAGGATCATCACGGGCTTGCCGCGGCCCTTCAGGCTGCGGGCGCGGGTGAAGGCGTCCTCAATGGCGCCGAAGTCGTGCCCGTCGGCCTCGATGACGCTCCAGCCGAAGGCTTCCCACTTGGCGCGCAGGTCGCCCAGCCCGGCCACGTCCTCGGTCGTGCCATCGATCTGCTGGTGGTTCCAGTCGGTCATCGCCACCAGGTTGTCCACCTTGTAATGGGCCGCCGACATGGCAGCCTCCCAGATCTGGCCTTCCTCGCTCTCGCCGTCGCCGACCAGCACGTACACCGTGCAGGGGTCGTTGGAGAGTTTCTTGGCCAGCGCCGCACCGATGCCCACCGAAAGGCCCTGGCCCAGCGAGCCGGCGGCCTGGTTGACGCCCGGAAGACCCTTCTCGATCGACGGATGGCCCTGCAGGCGGGTACCGAAGCGACGGAAGGTGGCCAGCTCCTCGACGGGGAAATAACCCCGGCGGGCCAGCAGGCTGTAGAGCACCGGGGAGATATGGCCGGCCGAAAGGAAGAACTGGTCAAGTCCGAACCCGTTCCGGCGCCACGTCTCCGGCGTGACGTTCATTTCCTTGAAAAACAGGTAGGTGAGAAAATCCGTGCTGCTGAGCGATCCGCCCGGGTGGCCCGAAGCCGCCGCGGTGACCATCCGCACGATGTCCCTCCGCACCTGTGAAGCAATCTGGGGAAGCGTGTATTCCATATAGTGTGATAATTTGTATGCGTCTTACAAAGATACAAATAATATTTTATTTCGGCAGGCCGAAGGCGTCGGCGAGCTCGCGCATCTGGGCGTCGGTCATGCCGTCGGGCTCGAAGCCCATGCCGCGTGCCGCGATGTAGATCTGCGCCGCCTTGTTGAGGACGTCCACCTGGTCGAAGGCGTTCATGATGTCGGTCTCGACGGCGAAGACGCCGTGCTTCTCCCACATCACCACGTCGTAATCCTCGTCGATGGCGCGGATGGTCGCTTCGGCGAGTTCCACGCTCGAGGGCATCATGTAGGGGACCATGCCCAGGCCGCGCGGGCAGAAGGCCCGGGTCTCGGGGATCATGGACCAGAGCATATGCGTTGCTGCGTCCTTCTCCAGCCACTTGCGGCTGTGGGTCAGGGCCACGAGCTCGATGGGATGGGTATGCAGCGAAGCGCGGTAAGGCGAGCCCTTGGCCAGCAGATAGTCATGCACGGCCAGGTGCGAAGGGAGTTCCGACGTCGGGGCTACGGGTGCGTCGGCCACGATTTCGTAGCGGGCGCAGTCGGGCAGGATACGGATGAGGGAGCCGTTCGCCATAGGGTCGCGGGCCAGGTCGCGCATGCGGCGGCCCGTGCCCTTGCAGTAGAACCACGCGTCCTTGAGGTGCGGCAGGGTCTTGCCGATGGCGCTCGACGCGCTGCTGCCAGACAGCGCGATCGGCCGCGGTTCGCTGATCGGCGGCAGGGCGCGCATCTCGTCGTCGACGAACGCCGTGACATTCACCGTTATGTTACCCCCGTTGCGCTCGGCCCAGCCTTTCTGCCAAAGATAGCCGGCCACCTCCGCGACTTTCTCAATTTCAGCCTTCAGGGCTGGATGTTGAATCAATATATTCATAGTCTATCTCAGATGCCCGGTCAAGCCGGGCATGACGAAAGTTGTCTGTTTCTTCCCGCCGACGTGAAAGAATCGGTCATTTCTTTCATGTCGACTCGGCATTTGGCGCATTATCTTTCGTTTTCCCATGGTCGACGTGAATCATTTGCGCATTTCTTTCACGTCGACCGAAAACTAGTTTTATATCAGTTGCGGCAGGAACGTCGAGAAGATCAGCACGGCCAGGCCGATGACCAGCACCACGATGGTCTTCTTCGAGACGCCCTTCCATTCTTTCAGGATGATGCCCCAGACGTTGCTGAACACGACGTTGAGCGCCATGAGGATGCACCAGCTGAAGGTAATCAGCGTCGGATAGTCGCGCAGGAAGCCCTTGCCGAGGCTCAGGCCGAAGAACTGGCTGTACCACAGCAGGCCGGCCAGCGCGCAGAACACAAGGTTATGGCCCCAGAGCGATTTCTGCTTGTAATCACCCCACGTCTTGTTCTTTCCGTTCTGGTAGAGGCAGTACACGGCATTTGTCAGGAAGCCGCCGAAGGTCACAAGCAGCGTGGCGGGCAAGCTCTTGAAGATGTCGGGCGTGGCTTCCCAGGTAAGCGGTTCGCCGAAGCTCAGGCCGATGTTGAAGCATGCGCTCATGAAGCCGGCCAGCAGCGCCACGGCGATGCCCTTCCCGAAATTAAACTCCTTCACGCCCCCTTTGTCATGCCCGGCTTGACCGGGCATCTCCTTCCCGGCCTTCATCGCCCCCGCCACCCCGATGATGGCGATGCCGATCAGCGTCACCACCACACCGATGATCACCGACGACGTCAGGTCATGGGCATGCCCGGTGAAGACAGGGCCGAGGATGGCGCCCAGCGCGGAGCAGGTTCCCAGCGCGATGGACTGGCCCATGGCGACGCCGAGGTAGCGCATGCTCAGGCCGAAGGTCAGGCCGCCGACGCCCCAGAGGACACCGAAGAGGATGGTCAGGAGCGAGGCTTTGGGATTGGCCCCGAACAGGGCGAAGAGCGATTCGCCGGAGGGTACGGCGAGCAGGGCTCCCAGCAGCGGGAACAGCAGCCAGGCGAAGACGCCCTGGACGAGCCAGTAGCTTTCCCAGCTCCACGATTTGATCTTATTGATCGGCACGTAGCTGCTGCTCTGGCAGAACGCCCCGATGGCGATGATTAAAAGTCCAATAATCATATACATAAGCCGTCATGCCAGGCTTGACCGGGCATCTCCTTTATCGTTTGCTGGTGACCTCTTTCTCGTATTTTTCGATAGCGGGGATGAAGGCCGTGCCGACGGGAACGTTGTTCTTCAGGTTGAAGTAGTCGAAGACGGCGCCGAAAGGCAGGGTCTTGGCTTCTTCGAGGAGGGCCAGCCGCTGGAAGCCCTTGCCCGCGTCTTCGTATTCGCGAAGTTTCGCCAGCGGTTCCAGGAGGGCGCTCAGCACACATTTCTGCGTGGCGCGCGTGCCGATGACGTAAGCGCCGATGCGGTTGATGGCCGCGTCGAAGTAGTCGAGGCCGATGTGGCTGCGGTTCAGGGCGCCGGCGCGCACGATCTCCTTGAAGAGGTCGAGCGTCGGGTCGTTCATGATGGTCACATGGTCGGAGTCCCAGCGGATGGGCCGCGACACGTGGAGCATCAGCTCGGGCACGAACAGCAGCAGCGAAGCCACCATGTCGGCCACATTCTCGGTCATCTCGTAGTGTCCCGTGTCGAGGGTGTACATCAGCTTGCGGGTAGCGCAGTAGCCGGCCACGAAGTCGTGCGAACCCACGGTGTAGCTTTCCAGGCCGATGCCGAAAAGCTTGGCCTCCAGGCAGGTCTTCATGCCGGGCAGGTCTTCGGCGAGAATCTCGTCGAGGGCGGCGGCGAAGATCTCGCGGTAGCGCATGCGTTCCACTGTCTGGTCTTTCGAGCCGTCGTGTACCCAGATGTTCATGATGCACGGATCGCCTTGCGCACGTCCCATCGCGTCGGCGATGCGGCGGCAGCGCTTGGTGTGCTCGATCCAGAAATCGCGGATCGCCTTGTCGGGATTGGCCAGCGACAGGTCGCCGCTCTTCGGATGGCCGAACGACGTGGAATTGAAGTCAAGCTTCATGTTGTTCTCGCGGGCCCATTCGATCCAGCTCTGGAAATAGCGCACGTCCACCTGGTCGCGGTCCACGAACTTGCCGCCAAAGTCGCCGTAGATTTCGTGGAGGTTCAGCCGGTGGTTGCCGGCGATCAGACTCTTGGCGAAGAGCACGTCGGCGCGCACCTCATCGATGTTGCGGGCCCTGCCGGGATAGTTGCCGGTGGTCTGGATGCCGCCCGAGAGGCCGGCGGCGCTTTCGAAGCCGATGACGTCATCGGTCTGCCAGCAGTGCAGCGAGATGGGCGTCCGCTCGAGGGTCTCGATGGCCGCATCGGTGTCCACGCCCAGCGCGGCGTACCGTTCGCGGGCGTATTCATAAGCTTTCAGAATTTCGGAGTCTTTCATATGATGCTTTCCTGTGTTTTCTGTGATGGTGGCGTCCCATTTTGTGGGACGCTACCCGCAGTGGGCATAAAAGTTCGAACTGCGAAGGCGTCGGCGATGAGCCGGCGCATCTGCCAGCGGTCGGCTACGAGGCCGGCGGTGCGGGCCTGCAGCATGAGGTTGCCGATGGCCGTCGCTTCGGTCGGGCCCGCCACCACCGGAATGCCGATCGCGTCGGCCGTCCATTGGTTGAGCAGGTCGTTGGCACTCCCGCCGCCGATGATGTGCAGCCGTTCGATCGGGAACGGCGCGAATCCCTGCAGCATTGCCAGCACCTCGCGATACCGGTCCGCCAGCGAATGATATATACAACTGACGATTTGAGCGTCGGAGTATACGTCACCCCCGGCTTGACCGGGGGTCTCAGATGCCCGATCAGGTCGGGCATGACACAGCGGGTCGTCGCTCAGGGTGATAGGATCGGCGCCATGAGCGGACACGTCGGTGCGTAGCCGCGGGCGGGTTTCGGATCGCGAGCATTTTTCTGCGAGCGGG
>LUZE01000099.1 GCA_001602845.1 Bacteroidales bacterium Bact_13
CGGTGAAGCGGCCAAGTTTCTTTGAAACGAACATAGATGAAATTTTAGGTTAAAAAACTAATGTTACCATTAATATTTTTTTGCGTTTTTTCCATAATCATACAAATATACACACTTTTTTTCACATGCGTTCATTTTTTTGTCTCTTTTCACAAGTTTTCGAATGAGCCCTCTTCAGGCACGAACTTGCACCCCGGTCGATTTTTTCAACAAATTATGAACAAACAAAAAAGTTTTGATTACCTTTGTAAGTCGCGCATATTGCGGGCGCGCTATTATAATGTACATAAAATGAGCGATTTACTGTAAATTTTTAACCATAAATGATCTATTAATCTAAAAAGTAGCCTTATGTGCAACCAAAAACTATCAAATCTTAAAAGATTTGCTCTTGCTGCAATGGCGGTGCTGACCCTGTCGGTTTCCGCACTTGCGCAGAATGTGACCGTCACCGGCAAGGTGGTGGACAACAACAATGAGCCGATCGTGGGTGCATACGTAGTCGTGGAAGGCACGAGCGTCGGTACGTCGACGGGCGTCGACGGTTCCTACCGTATCTCGGCTCCCTCCAACGGTACCCTCACGTTTACCTGCATCGGTTACAAGACGCAGTCCGTCCTTGTCAGCGGCCGCACCATCATCGATGTCACCCTCCTGGATGACGCCGAGATGCTTCAGGAGACCGTCGTGACGGCACTGGGTATCAAGAAGGAAAAGAAATCACTGGGTTATGCGGTCGAAGACCTCAGCGCATCCGAGCTGATGAAGAACAAGACGGCCAACCCGATTTCCTCGCTCTCCGGCAAGATCGCTGGTGTGAACATCACCCAGTCTTCCGGTGCTGCAGGTTCCGGCGCACAGATCATCCTGCGTGGCGGTACCTCCGCTTCCGAGGGCAAGGACAACCAGCCGCTCTTCGTCGTGGACGGTATCATCTACGATAACTCCTCCGCCCCGGTCGGTAACTCCGGCTTCGACGGAACGTATCGTTCGGCTACCACCGCTTCGAACCGTGTGATGGATATCAACCCTGAGGATATCGAGAGCATGTCCGTGCTGAAGGGCCCTGCCGCTTCCGCACTGTACGGCTCCCGCGCTGCAAACGGCGTGGTCCTGATCACCACCAAGAAAGGCAAGGAAGGCGCCGTGGAGGTCAACGTGAACTCCAAGCTGACCACCGCATGGGCAAAGGCCCTGCCGACGTTCCAGAACCAGTACAAGCAAGGTTATCTCGAGGACCAGTACGAGAAAGGCAATTACAAGCAGACGGTCCAGAACGACTACAGCTACAACTCCTGGGGTGAGGAAGGCAAGCGCTTCTATGACAACATCGGCAATTTCTTCCAGACCGGCGTCACCCTCGACGAAAGCGTGAGCGTGGCAGGCGGTACGAAGAACAGCAACTTCTACCTCTCCGGTTCCTACTTCAACCAGGGCGGTATCGTGCCGAAGACCGGTTACGAGAAGTACACCATCCGCTTCAACGGCGAGCAGAAGGTCGGCATCTTCACCTTCGGCGCCAACGCCGCTTACTCGCAGGCCCACACCGACCGTACCCTGACCGGTAACGCACTTTACGGTTCCGGCGGTTCCGGCGCTCTTTACTCCGTGTTCACCTGGGCTCCTTCCGACGACATGTCGCACTACCTCAACCCGGACGGTACCCGCTACCGCCAGTTCGAGGACCGTCAGGACCCGTGGGATGACCGTGAGAACCCTTACTGGATCGTCAACAAGTTCCAGATGTACGACAACACCGACCGCTTCACCGGCAACGTGAGCGTCCGTGCCGACATCACCAAGTGGTGGAATATCACCTATCGTATCGGCCTCGACTCCTACACGCAGGTCAACTCGAACCGCATCGCTGCGAACTCCGCCATCAAGCAGGTCTGGCAGCGTGGTATGATGTCCGACAACACCGCCCGTTACAACTACCTGAACAACTCCATCATCTCCAACATGGACAAGTCGTTCGGCGACTTCGACTTCGGCTTACTGCTCGGTGCTTCGACCGACCAGTACAAGACCGACCGTCTCTACATGATGGCCTACAACTTCTCGGTGCCTGAGTTCTTCTCGTATGCGAATGCGACCAACGACAACAAGGCATTCTCGCACGGCGCCAGCCTGAAACGCCTCATCGGCGTCTTCGGTGAGTTCCGCGCATCGTGGAAGAACACCGTGTTCCTGACCGTCACCGGCCGTAACGACTGGACCTCGACCCTGCCGCTTGACAGCCGTTCCTACTTCTATCCGTCCGTGAGCGGATCGGTGGTCTTCACCCAGCCGCTCCAGGATGCAGGCATCATCAGCGACGACATCCTCTCCTTCGGTAAGATCCGCGCATCGTGGGCGAAGGTAGGTAAGGATACCGGCGTGTACGAAACCGCTACCTCCCTCTGGCCGGTCGGTACCTATCTGGGCAACCTCATCGGTCTGGGTAACAGCTGGGAGCGCGGCAACCCGTACCTGAAGCCGGAGATGACGCGTTCCACCGAGCTCGGTATCGAATTGAGCTTCTTCAAGAATCGCCTGCATATCGACTATGCGTTCTACACCAATGACTCGTTCAACCAGATCCTGAGCCCGCGCGGACCGCAGTCCACGGGCTACATCTTCTGCTCGATCAACGCCGGTAACGTGTACAACAAGGGCATGGAGCTGTCCATCAGCGCAACCCCGGTCGAGACCCGCGACTTCGTATGGGACGTCGCCCTC
Organism: Bacteroidales bacterium Bact_13; assembly: GCA_001602845.1. Taxonomy (GTDB): domain Bacteria; phylum Bacteroidota; class Bacteroidia; order Bacteroidales; family UBA932; genus Cacconaster. The sequence goes on from LUZE01000099.1 coordinate 2,722, forward strand.
AACATGGCAGGAAACCGCGGCCGGCTGGACGGCCTGCCGAGCGGCACTGACGTGATGTACGTCACCGACGTGCAGTACGGCCCCGTCAAGGCAGCTTCCTACAACGGCGGCGATTTCATGGCTATCGCTGGTTACAAGTGGAACTATGTCCAGCCGATCGACGGCACCAATGCGAACTCGCAGTTCTACGGAAAGACCATCCTCGACAAGAACAACATGCCGACCTACCAGAACGGCACCTATTACTGGGTGGGCAACCGTGAGGCTACCTTCAGCGGCGGTCTCAACAACACCTTCACCTGGAAGAACCTCAGCCTGAACATGCTGTGGGAATTCCGCGTGGGCGGTGACGTGTTCAACGGCACGCAGTACGCGATGGACATCGCCGGCACGAGCCAGTTCTCCGCTGACAAGCGCAACGAGACCCTGACCGTGGAAGGCGTGTTCCAGACCGGTTCCCACAAGGAAACCGTCACCATCGACGGCAAGCCTACCGAGATCACCGTTCCTGACTATGAGGCCCGCACCCAGTCCTGGACCGCCGGCAACGTCTACACGTTCGACGGCGTCGAGATGAGCGGTTACAACATCATCAAGAACTACTACACGAAATATTATGTGCAGGAAGCCACGAACTACCTCACCAAGGTCAACCTTCTCCGCCTCCGTACCCTCTCCCTGAGCTACGAGCTTCCCAAGAAGTGGATGGAGAAAACGGGCTTCATGAAACGCGCATCCGTTTCCGTGGCCGGTAACAACCTCCTGCTGTTCACCAACTACAACGGCGATCCCGAGGTGGCCGTGGCCGGTGCCGGTGTCGGTGGTTCCTCTTCCGTCGGCTTCGCATATTGCGACGTCCCGGCTACCATGGGCATGACCTTCGGTCTCAACCTGACCTTCTAAACTGTGAATGAACGATTAATCAAAGAAGAACATGAAATACATTAAATCCATATTGATGGCATTCGTCTGCGTCCTGGCCCTGGCCTCCTGCAGCGAGTGGCTTGATGTGAACGTCGACCCCGAGAATCCTTCCTCGGAGAGCGCACTCTTCCAGAATCGTCTCGCACACATTGAGTTCTATACCAACAGTGCGACCCAGTTCGCAGCTTGGCGTAGTTCGATGTCAATGGGTGACTGGACGCGCAACAACGGTGGCGGCAACTATTGGAAAATGTCGTACTGGTGCCCGGTGACCGGTGCCGTCACGACCGCTTACCAGTGGTGGTTCGTCGGAGCCGCCTGCAACATCGGTGACATGTACAGCAAGGCTGAAGCAGCCGAGGCATGGCACTACTGCGGTGTCGCAAAGATCATCCGTGCATACGGTTTCATGCTGATGACCGACCTCCACGGCGAGATGCCGTACACCGACGCTATCGGTGCCAGCGCATACCCTAAGTATGACAACGGCAAGACCATCTACATCGGTGTCCTGAACGAACTCGACGAAGGTCTTGAATTCCTCTCCCGCAGCCAGGCTGCAAGCGCACCGGCCCTCTCCCTGGGTGACTGGTGGGGCGGCGGCGACGTCCAGAAGTGGATCAAGTTCGGCAACCTGCTGAAGGCCCGCTACTGCGCGAAGCTGAACAAGAAGCAGACCGGCAGCTACCTCGAAGGCAAGTACGACACCGCGACGATCCTCGACGCTCTCAGCAAGGGCCCGCAGAGCAACGCCGACAACATGGTGATCTACCACACCGACGACAACAGCACCACGCACGACGTCCTCGGTTGGGACGAGCCTGTGGACTACTCCCCGATCTACTCCGTCTGCGGCATGAACTCCGGCTACATGGTGACCGAGACCCTCGTGAAGAACCTCACGAACTTCGGCGGCTACGGCGTGGAAGACCCGCGTGCCGACAAGATCATCCCTTGGGCATACGACTCCAAGAACAAGGGCAACGCTCCTGCTGACATCAAGTGGGTCGGCAACTGGCGCCGTTCCCGCGGTGTCGACATGACCACCATGGACTGCCCGATCTTCTCCGGCGGCCCGCTCCGCGCAAACTGGTCTGCAGCCAAGGGTTGGTATATCAATTCCGACAACGAAGCCCGCGCAAACGATATCTACTACGTCGAGGCTACCTCCGAGTCGAAGGGTTATGCAGCTGCTCCGGACCTCTTCTACCGCCGCGGCGGCAAGAGCTCCGGCGATGAGAGCCGCGAGTCCGGCTCCTTCTACAGCCGTGTCTCCTCGCCGACCTACATCGGAACCTACGCAGAGGCTTGCTTCATCAAGGCTGAGATCCTCTTCAACCAGGGTGACAAGTCCGGCGCCTTCACCGCTTACAAGAACGGTATCAAGGCTGCCATGGAGCAGATGAACATCAGCCTGAAGGGCTGGGTCGACGGCGATCCGGGCCTGGCAGACTGCCCGTCCTTCACCCCGATGACCGACGCCGAGATCAACAACTTCCTCAGCAACGGTATCGGCACGGCGGCCGACCTGACCCTCGGCAAGATCCTGACGCAGAAGCGCCTCGCCCTGCAGTTCTCGGTCGAGATCTGGAACGACATGCGCCGCTACGACTTCGACGAGAACCTCTTCCTCAACTGGAAGATGCCGATCTACCACGATTACAATGCTGACGCACTTCAGGGTATTCCCGCCGGCAAGCAGTTCCGTCGTTGGCAGCAGTGCTCGCACGAGTACAACTACAACAAGGACAACCTGCAGGCCATCGGCAACGAGGTCCCGGGTGCTGACATGACCCGCGACATGTGGAACACCGCCCTCGACGTGTGGACCATCAACGTGTGGTGGGATTCGACCCAGCCGTAATCACGTCAAGCCCGGCTTCGCCGGGTAACTTCAGATCCCTGATCTTATCAGCGAGGGCAGCCATGTCCTCGCTGATTTTTTTGTTGGTGATCTTGGCGTAGATCTGCGTCGTGCGGATGTTTGTGTGGCCCAGGATGCTGCTGAGGGTCTCGATGGGCACGCCCTTCGAGAGCGAGAGCGTGGCGAAGGTGTGCCGCGCGATGTGGAACGTGATGTGCGTGGGGATGCCGCATCGGCGGCCCATCGCTATCAGGTAGTCGTTGCAGCAGTTGTTGCTCGGCATCCGGAAGATGTGCGCCGAACCCCGGTCGCCGTGCCGCTCCATCAGCTGCCGCGGGATGTCCAGCAGCAGGATGTTCGACGCCGTGCCCGTCTTCCGCCGCCGCGTCACGATCCACACCTGGCCGTCGAACAGCGTCCGGACGTTGTCCCACGTCAGCGCCTTCACGTCCGAATACGACAGCCCCGTGAACACCGAGAACACGAACAGGTCGCGCACCAGCGACTCCGTCGCGCCGTCCGGCTCGTACTGCAGGATCTTCTGCAGCTCCTCCTGCGTCAGGTAACCCCGCTCCACCTGCTGGAAGCGGTTCTTGTACGTGACGAACGGGTCGGAACGGATCATCCCGGCCGCCCGCGCCAGCGCGATGATGTGCTTGAACGTGATCATATAGATCCACACCGAATTATTCTTCAGCCCGCAATCCACCCGAAGGTACTGCTCGAAGGCATTGATCATGTTAATGGTCACGTACTTGACCCGCACGTCCTCCAGATGGTACCGCGTACGGATGAACGCCCGCAGGTGCCGGTACACGATGTCGTAGCGCTGGTAGCTCTTGAGCGAACGCCCGTACCCGATCATCTTCCGGAAGTCCTCGTTGTGCTTGTGGAACATGTACAGTACCATCTCGTGCCGTTCCGGCGAGCCCAGCGTGTATTCCTTCAGCCATTTCGGCTTGATCGACCCGTACTCCCGCAGGATCGCCTCGAAATCGGCGCGCAGCTGATCCCGCAGGTGGCCCAGCTCCAGGTTGACCATCTGCGCCTCCTCGTCATCGCCCGCCATCATGCCCCGCCGCGCATCCCACCGCTCCGGCGGAAGGTGGCGCTTGCAGCTGAAACTCGTGCTCTCCCCGTCGATCGTGATGCGGCACATCAGCGGCAGCCGCCCGTCCTTCACCGGGCTGCCGTATTTCAGGTAAAAAAGGATGCTGAGCGAGCTTGTCACACAATAAAAGTAATGATTATTTCAATATAAGTAACGAAAAGATGATGAATAAAACGGTTAGTCATTGATTTTATTTTTAACCTAAAATTTCATCTATGTTCGTTTCAAAGAAACTTGGCCGCTTCACCGCG
>LUZE01000100.1 GCA_001602845.1 Bacteroidales bacterium Bact_13
AACTGGTACTGGACGGTCACCTACCGGGGCGAGACGGAACTGCTCCGCTTCCCGGTCGGGGACGGCTACGCGCCCCACGCCGTCGATTCCGCGCAGAACTGCGCCTTCTCGTCGGTGGTCAATGTCGGCAGCGCGCTGAACGTCACCCTGAAGGACGGGACGATGCTCTCCCTGCCGCTGCAGTATACGGTCTCGTTCTCGTATGAGGACGGTACGCCGTTCGTCGGCGATACGCTGAAGATGAAGATGGTGTCGGGCGGCGACCGCAAGCGGCTCCTTTACAACGCCTACGGCCCGAGCCCGAAGATGACGATCATCGGCGAAAGCGGCTTCACCGCATCGCAGCAACTGACGAACGGGCAGCTCTGCCTGGAATTCCATGCCCCGGCCATCTTCCAGGACGGGGTCGGCAAGGTGATGGTGATCTTCACCTTCGGCAGCACATCGCCGGTTTCCTACATGAAGTCGTTCTATTTCAAACGGGAGGAGTAAGCGATGAAGAGATTATTCCTGACCCTTGTCCTGGCGCTCGCCGCACTGACGGCCAGCAGCTGCCTCGATACCATCAAGAACGACCTGGACGTCCTGGAGCGGCGCGTCGCCGCCCTGGAGGAGAAATGTCAGAATATCAACCAGCAGATTGATGCGCTCAGCCAGATCGTCACCAGCCTCGAGCAGTACGATTTCATCACGAAGGTCGAAACCCTGCGCGACGGGGTGTCGGTCATCGGCTACCGCATCTACTTCACCCATTCCGACCCGATTACCCTCATCAACGGTGAAGACGCAGGCACCCCGCTGCTGGGCGTCGCCAAGGCGGAGGACGGGATGTATTACTGGACCGTCCTCTATCCGGGATCCGACAAAGCCGAATTCGTCCGCGACAACTTCGGCCAGCTGGTTTCCGCATCCGCGGCCTCGCCGGAACTGAAGATCGAGAACGGATACTGGTTCATCTCCTACGACGGAGGCAAGAACTGGAGCAACCTGGGCAAGGCCACGGCCGACGACGGCGCTACCTTCTTCAGCGACGTGGTGGTGAATGACAATTACATTCTCTTCAAGCTCGTCAACGGAACCGAGATCAAGGTGCCTACCTGGGCCAGCTACGAGAAACTCAACCAGGCCTGCGAGACGGCCAACAAGAACCTCATCGCGTTCACGCAGCTTGCGGAGGCACTGAAGCAGAAAGTTTACGCCAGCGACATCCAGCCCATCGTCGAGGGCAGCACGACCATCGGCTACCGGCTCTTCCTGTCGGACGGCAGTTCCTACGCCTTCTACAACGGCATCGCCACCAACGCGCCGGTCATCGGCTCGGCACGCGACCCGAAACATCCCACCGACACCTCGTTCTACTGGACCATCCAGTACAGCGGACAGAGTTCCTATACATGGCTGCTGGACGAAAAGGGAAAGAAGATCCGTGCGGACGCATCGCCCGGCCAGGCCGTGCAGCTTACCGTGCTCCCCTACGGCAGCGAAGGCAAATACTACTGGGCCGTCGCCTACGGTGACGGAGATCCCCAGTTCCTGCTCTACAACGGCGAAATGGTGGAAGCCTCGGCCGAGGTTCCGGACGGTGTCGTCACCCGCGTCGTGGTCATGGAAGACAACCGCGTGTTCGTGATGCTCAGCGACAAGCAATACGTCTATATCCCGATGGCACCGCCGGTGGACGTCACGCTCGACGCGCCCGTCGTTTCCGGACGCATCGCGATGAACGCGCTGGAGACCGTTTCGTTCAAATGCCATATCCCGTCGGCCACCAGCCAGTACGAAGTGCTGCCGGTCACGTCCAACGGGTTCTACGCCATCGCCGAACGGCTCGACGCCACCACCTGGAACATCTCGGTGACCGCGCCGTCGACGTTTACGCAGCCGAACACCGGCCAGCTCAACCTGATCATCTCGACCGGTACCGGCATCATCAAGACCGTCACCGTCACCATCTTGCACAAATAAGGAGGAAAGAGGTATGAAAAGAATCTTTGCAATTTGCCTGATTTTCACCGCGGTCCTTACAGCGGCCTCGTGCACCAAGGCGCTGGAGGAAGATATCGCCGGCCTCAAGACCGAGTTGAGCGAACTGGAAACCCGCGTGGCCCAGTTCAACAATACCCTGACCTCGCTCTCCAGCCTGATCTCGGCGCTGGAGAAGAACGACCACATCAAGTCCATCTCTCCGTGGGCCGGCGGCGACAGCTACGCCATCTCCTTCACGAGCGGCAACTACGTCTTCCTTTATCAGGGCAAGACGGGCGTCACGCCCATCGTCGGCGTGCAGTACAATGAAAGCCTGGCCAACTATTACTGGACCATCCAGATGGGTCCCGACGGCAAGGTCTCGTGGATGACCGCCAGCAACGGCACACGCGTTCGCGCCACCGGCGTCGTCCCGCAGATGAAGATCGAGGACGGAATCTGGATGTACAGCTTCGACGGCAAGACCTGGACGCGGTGCTCATGGGGCGAGGCGGAAGGAACCGAGGGAAGCGCCGTGTTCGAGAGCATCGACACGTCCGATCCCTATTATGTGGTCTTCACGCTGGCCAACGGCACGGTGTTCAAGATCCCGACCCAGAAAGGCTACGACGAGCTGACAAAGATGTGCGAGACCATCAACAACCAGTTCGACACCTATACGAAGATGGTCAACGACCTCGACGGCTCGATGTTCGTCAAGCAGGTCTCCGAATGGCAGGAGAACGGCGAGACGGTGGGTTACATCCTGACCATGGAGGACGGCAGCATCCTGCAGATCCGCAACGGACGGAACTACAACTTCACCACGCAGATCAGTGCCCGCCAGGACACGGACGGAAAGTATTACTGGATCTACCGCACGGACGCCTCGCAGGCGTACCAGTGGCTGATCTACAAGGGCGAGAAGGTGCCCGTGACGCCGGAGGACGTGACGCCGATGATCGGCATCACCGAGATCGACGGCATCCTGTACTTCACCATCTGCTACCAGGGCGGCGTGCCCGAGCTGATGCGCGACGCCGATGGCAAGCCGGTACAGGCGACCGGCCGGGCCGGTTTCAGTTTCTTCCAGTCGGCGGAAGTGTCGGACGGCAGCATCTCGCTGACGATGGCGGACGGCAGTGTCGTCACGCTCCCGACGCGCCGCTTGTTCACGCCGTCGCTGGAACTGTCCCAGACCGCAACCAACGTGGCGAAGGACACGTACTATGATTCGTACTTGATGGCGACCGTCATCGACACGCTCCAGATGATGGCCAAGATGCCGGACTATGCGACCTACAAGTCGCAGACGGGGACGGACATCACGTCTGTCGCCGTGGACGGTGGCTACACGGGTGCGCCGATCCTGGCGTCCTATTCAATCAAGAATACGCCCAAGGGCGAGGAATATACGATCGTGGTCAAGATCCCGTTCCGCACGGGTTCCGATCCGTGGGACACCACGCGCAAGACCCGCATCGCGGTGTTCCTGAACTGGGGCTCCAACTCGATCATGAAGGTCGCCACCTTCAGCAACATCTAAATCCCCTCCTGGATAATCGTCAGGCTCTTCGTAATCGCCTCCGACTTGATGGGAATGACGGACGTCCGCTTCTCGCCGGTGTTCTCCCCGACGGTCACCTGCAGGGTGGTGTTCTCGTCGAACCAAACGGGATCGGTCCCGAGCCAGGTCTGATCCCTGAAAGCAGGCTCCGCCGTGGTGATCACATTCGTCGTGATGCGCACGGACTGAACGCCGCCCTTCGCGGAGAAAAGGAGCGTATCCTGCGCCAGCTCGATTTCCGGAAGGAGAAATTTCTCGCAGCCGGCAAACTGTGCGGCGGCCACGCCCAGCAGGGCGACGGACAAAATGAGTATGATTCCTTTGCGCACGGTCATCATATTTGATGATGCGAAGGTAGGAAAAAAATGGTAATTTTGCGATATGAAACGTTTTCTGCTGATTGCCGCATGCTGCGCCCTGGCGCTCTCCTGTACGCAGGAGGCCACGTTGTCGCTGTATGCAGACGTGCCCACGGCCCAGTTCGGGCCGGAAGGCGGCTCGTTCAACACGATCCTTTTCACCAACGGTTCCTCCTGGACCGCGACGTGCGAAGACCCCACGGTGGTCTTCTCTCCCACGTCGGGTGCGTACTCCACGCCGATGCACATCGAAGTGGGGGAGAACACCGAGCACTATACGAAGGCCATCCGCATCGCGGTGACGTCCGAACTTGACGGCAACTCCCGCCGGGCGAACATCGTCGTCACGCAGGCGTGCCACCCGTTCGTCATCTGCGACGACAACCAGAAGACCATCGGCGCCGCGGGCGGCATCGTCCGCTTCACCGTCAATTCTGACCGGGGCTGGTATCTGGTCGAGACGCAGCTCGACGGGGTGAAGGTCGTGATGGAAGACTATTTCGACGGCTGGATCGCCCCGAGCTGGTGCGATGAACCCAACAATTGCATCGTCGAGTTTTCGATTCCGGCCAACAATACGGGCAAGAAGCGGACCTGGTCCGCAATCCTTTCCCCGAAAGAGGAAGGATTAGAGAACTGCCTCTTGACCGTCATGCAAAGCGCGAAATAATTTAAAATTGATGAATATGAAAAGAATACTCGCTCTGTTTGCCGTCTGTGCATTCGTGCTGACGGCCTGCCAGCCCGATCCCGTGCTGACGCTTGACAAGGAGTCGATCGACTTCTCCGCCGATGGCGGTACGCAGCTCATCCATGTCACTTCCAACTACGCGTGGAACGCGATGACCGAAGGAAGTGATCTGAAGGTGTCGCCGACGGGCGGTGCTGAAAGTGCCGACGTATCCATCACCGTCAACCCGAACGAGACGGCCGCCAACAAGAGCTGGTCGGTCATCTTCGTCTGCTCCAACAAGGACATGTCGATCACTAAGATCCTGACCGTCACGCAGACGTGCCCCCTGGGCCAGATCGAATTCTCATCCGTTGAATTCGATCCGACACTGATCAACGAAAAGATAAGCCCTGAAGGCGGCATTGTCCGGATGACGATCGACTCGAACGCTCCATGGTCCATCAGTTGCGACCAGGCGGACGTGGACCTCGACCTGCTGTCGGGTCCGGCAGGCGTTTCTCAGGTGACGGCTTCCGTCCCGCCGTGCCCGGTTTTCG
>LUZE01000101.1 GCA_001602845.1 Bacteroidales bacterium Bact_13
GCGGCGTTTTTTCTTTTTCATCAGGCGGGCGGCCATCGGGTTGGTCGTCGTCATGTTCTTCATGACCTTGCGCGTGCTTTCGAACTGCTTCAAGAGCCGGTTGACGTCGGCCAGGGTCGTGCCGCTGCCGGCAGCGATGCGCTTGCGACGGCTGCCGTTGATGAACGTAGGATTTTCCTTTTCGTAAGGCGTCATCGACAGAATGATCGCCTCGGTCTGCTTGAAAGAATCGTTGTCAATGTCCACATCCTTCAACGCCTTGCCCACACCCGGAATCATCGAAGCCAGATCCTTGATGTTTCCCATCTTCTTGATCTGCTGGATCTGATCGTAGAAATCCTGCAACGTGAACTGGTCGCGCGCAATCTTCTTGTGTAACTTGCGTGCCTCCTCCTCGTCGAACTGCTCCTGCGCCTTCTCCACGAGGGTCACCACATCGCCCATGCCCAGGATGCGGTCGGCAATGCGCTTCGGATAGAAAATGTCGAGCGCCTCCATCTTTTCGCCCGAGGAGACAAACTTGATCGGCTTTCCGACGACAGCCTTGATCGAGAGGGCTGCACCACCGCGGGTGTCGCCGTCCATCTTCGTCAGGACAACGCCGTCGAAATCGAGACGGTCGTTGAACGCCTTGGCAGTCTCCACGGCATCCTGGCCGGTCATTGCGTCGACCACGAACAGCGTCTCGGTCGGGCGGACTGCCTGATGCAGCGCGGAAATCTCGTCCATCAGCTCCTGGTCCACAGCCAGACGGCCGGCGGTATCGATCACGACCACGGCGTAGCTCTCGGCCTTGGCCTTTCGGATGGCATTCTGCGCGATGGCAATCGGATCTTTCACGCCGTCCTCGCTGTAGCAATCCACCTGGATCTGGCCGCAGAGCGTCTTCAACTGCTCGATGGCAGCGGGACGGAACGTGTCGCAGGCAGCGACCAGCACCTTCATGCCGCGCTTGCTCTTCAGATTGAGCGCCAGCTTGCCGCAGAAGGTGGTCTTACCGGAACCGTTCAGACCGGCGACCAGCACGATGCCGGGATTGCCCTTGACGTTGATGTCGGAGGCATCGCTGCCCATGAGCTCCGCCAGCTCGTCGTGGACGATCTTGATCATCATCTGCTCGGGACGGACGGCCTTCAGCACGTCCTGGCCGATGGCCTTCTGCTTGACCTGGTCGCAGAACGTCTTGGCGATCTTGTAACTGACATCGGCGTCGAGGAGTGCCTTGCGCACGTCCTTCATCGTTTCGGAGATGTTGACCTCCGTGATCCTGCCCTGACCCTTGATGAGCCGGAACGAGTTTTCCAGTCTTTCGGTTAGATTCTCAAACATATCTTTCTCGCTGCTTCTTCTTGTTATTTCAAATCATCTGAATATACGGCCTTCGCCAGGTCGCGCTGGTTGTAGCGCATCGCCATCACCTGCCCGTAGGCGCCGGCCGAATGAAGCGCCACCAGGTCGCCGCGGCGGCACGTGTTCAGCATCCGCTTCTGGCCCCAGCAGTCGCTCGACTCGCACACCGGCCCCACCACGTCGTAACGGAGTCTCCGTCCCGTGGAGGTAAGGTTCTCGATGTCGTGGTGTGCCTGGTACAGGGCGGGGCGGATCAGGTCGTTCATACCCGCGTCGAGGATGGCGAACTTCTTCTCCTTGCCGACCTTCACGTAAAGCACGCGGCTGATGAGATGGCCGCACTGTGCCACAAGGGCACGGCCCGGCTCGAAATGGACCTGCTGGCCCGGACGGACCACGAGATTCTTGTGGATCACGTCAAAGTATTCTTCAAAATGCGCGACCGGGTCACCATTCGGATCCTGATAGTTCACGCCGAGACCGCCGCCCAGGTTGAGGTTGGCGATGGGCACTTCGTGCTGGATGAACCATTGCTGCAACTCTTCGATGCGGCGGCACAGGAGCGCGAAAACCGGCATCTCGGTGATTTGCGACCCGACGTGGAAATGGAGGCCGATCAGCTCCAGGTTCGGGCACTGGGCGAGGGTGTCGACCACGTCTTGGAAAGCCCAGGGACTGATGCCGAACTTGTTCTCTTTCAGGCCGGTGCTGATGTATTTGTGGGTATGGGCATCGATGTCCGGGTTCACGCGGATCGAGATCCGGGCCTTACGACCCATGGCTGCCGCCAGGTCGTTGATGATGCGGATCTCGGGCACGCTTTCACAGTTGAAACTGAAAATGCCGGCGCGCAGTGCGGCACGGATCTCCTTGTCGGACTTGCCGACACCCGCATACACGATCTTCTGCGGATCGAAGCCCGCGCGGACCGCGAGCTTCACTTCGTTGCCGCTTACGCAGTCAGCGCCCAGGCCGTAACCCTTGATGATGTCGAGGATACGGTCGTTGGCGTTGGCCTTCATCGCGTAATGCGCGTTGTAACCGTATTTGCCGATCTGGGATTTATAGAGGTCCAGCGTTTTGCGCAGGAGGTCCAGGTCGTAGAAATAGAACGGGGTCTCGACGGCTCCGAAAGCTTCAATCTGCTGTTTGGTAATCATATGCCCTTTTACAATTTCGATATATCCTGCAAATATACACCGAAATTATAAAAAGACAAAAACGAACTGTCCGGCGCGGCTTCCGGCTATTTCTTTTTAACGACGATGTCGGGTACGTTGATCTCGGCATGGCCTTCATACCAGCCCTTGCCGTCCTCGAACTCGAAATCCTTCACGATAAGGGTGACGTCAGCGAATTCGCCGCCGTTTTTCTCTCCGTCGATGTCATGGATGTCCACCTGTAGCTGGTTGATTGGGAAGCCTCCCTGGTCGACCTGGTACGTGCCGTCCGTTCCGGTCGTAAGCGTGTCCAGCGGCCAGTAGTTCTGGTCGTAGATGACTTCCTGGCTGTTATCATAACGGTTACCGAGGATGACCTGGAGGCCCGGTACGCCTTTTCCCTGCTCGTCGAGCACCTTGCCCCTGACCGTCCAGTCCGCCGTGGGGGAACCGTACATACAGGGCGTAATGCAGCCGGAAGCGCCCAACCCGAACAGGGCGAGCAGCATTGAGATGAAACCGGTCTTTCCGGGATTCTTGAATGGATTATGCATGGATGCGCGTTTTCTTATTAGGATGCAAATATCGTCAAAATATTGCGTCGTTATCGCGTAATCCGGTTGTAATGGCAGACCAGCAGTCGTCCTTCCTCGTCGTGGAGGTGCATTCCGTTGCCTCGGCAGTAGCGGAACATGCGACAGTCTGCGCAGATGCCCTGCCGGGCCCAGCTGCGGTCGCGGTACAAGCCGAAGCCTTCGTTCCAGACTTTCCAGAAATCGTCGCGGTAGATGTTTCCCTGATAGAATTTCGAGCGGATGCTCGGGCAGGCGGAGATGGAACCGTCCGCCAGCACGGAAGCCACCGAGACACCCGCTTCACAATGATAGAACGTGTCGCGGACCTCGCTCTCAAAGCCGCCCAGGAACCCTTCGCACGCGAAACTGAGTGCGATGCGGCCTTCCTTGCGGGTGCGGACGATGAAATCCATCACGTCCGTGAACTGCTCGTTCGTCAGCTGGAGTTCCGGATACTGCCGTGCGCGGCCCACCGGGAAAATGGTGAAGATACGCCAGGCACGCGCGCCGAGCGAAATGAGGTATTCCTTGAATTCCTCGAGGCGGGGGAGGTTGCGCTGGTTGACGCACGTCACGACGTCGAATACGAAATCGGGTTCGGCGGCCATCATCCGGATGGCATTCGAAGCGTTCTCGAAGGCTTTCGGATGCCCCCGCATCCAGGTATGGTCTTCCTGGAAGCCGTCCAGACTGACAGTGGCGGTGTGGATGCCGCTGCCCAGCAGGGAGTCGAAGCGCCGGCGGTCGAGCAGGATGCCGTTGGTCACGATGCCCCAGGGATACTCGCGGTCGTAGAGCGCACGCCCGACCTTTTCCAGGTCGCGGCGCATGAGCGGCTCGCCGCCCGTAAAGATGATGAACGTGGTGTGCGGGTCGACGTGCGGGGTGAGGCTGTCGATCACGCGGAGGAAGTCGGCGGCGGGCATGTCCTTCACTTCGGAACTGATGCGGCAGTCGCTGCCACAATGCAGGCACGCCGCGTTGCAGCGCAGCGTGCATTCCCAGAAAAGCTGGCGGAGACGATGCTCCGCAATGCGCTTGTCCTGCAGTTTTGCGAACAGCTCGAGTTTGACGCGCTGGACCGGTCCGACTTTCTTGCCCGTCATTTCTTCTTCAGGTAAATTGTGGGTGCGGTTGTGTTTTTGGAGGTCGTAGAGGTTTGCACGAAAATGCTGTCGGCCCTGTAAATGCCGCGGGGATCGGAGGCATCGATCTGCAGGCGGTTGTAGGCGGGTGAGATGTATTTCGACTCCATTTTGTATTCGCCCAGGCCGTTGGTAATGAGCGTATCAAGAGGTTGTGTCCGGTTGTAGTAGGGATGGTCCGGACTGGTCTCGAAATGGCCGGTGATGACGACCGTAATGTCTTTCAGCGGTGCTCCGTCTTCATCGGCGACCCGTCCGTCGACGGAGATGATCGCCGAGCCCCCGGCCTTGGCTTCCCGCAAATCCTTGATCCCGCTCGGGTCGAGCAGGACGACCTCACCGCAACCTGTCATCAGCAGGACGACCGACAGGAGGACAGCACGCAGGAGACGATGTTTATGCATAGACTATCAAAAAGTGTGTGTTCTCGTGATAGATGCAGAAAAGGGGCAAAATGTTGCGTCGGTCAATGCATATTTCTGTAATCGTACGCTGCAACGACCGTGGAGTCGAGCATGACGAGGACAACGGGGAATGCCCCGTTGGTGATCCGGAGGAAAGCGGACGGCTCGATGAAGTGCACTTCGTCGAAGGAGATGCCGGTCTCTTCCAGGAATGCAGAGGTGTCGGTATCTGCTCCGCGGCCGAAAACGGCGACGAGCGGCGCTTGTGAGAAATCACCCCGTTCGCGCAAGGCGACGAGCTTGCGGGCGGAGAGCTTGCAGAACTTGCATCGGAGGCTGTAGAAGCAGACCACGTGGTCGCCTTCCGTGAGGGAGGCGGGGAGTGTTCCATCTGCCAGGGCTTCCTGCAACGCCTGTGCGTTAACCGTCTCCTGGCGGGTGTAGGCGTCATAGCGCCAGTTGTCCGGCGGCGATACGATCAGCACGGCGGCCAGCGGCACGACGGCCATCAGCGCGATCCAGAGCGCCTTGTATTTAACATGGAATGCGGGCAGGTTCCGGGTCGGGAGCAGCAGTGCCAGCATCGCCAGGTTCTTGCCCATGGACTGCACGGGATTCAGGTTTACCAATTCCCCGAAACAGTTGCAATTGTCCCGGTTTCCGGTCAGCGCGAGCCAGGCCAGGAAAAGGGTGAATCCGCCCAGCATGGCCACGGCACCCCACCAGGCCGTCTTCGGGCAGAAATTGGTGATCAGCAGCAGCCCCAGCGTGTATTCGGCCGCGATCACCAGCCGGGCGAGCAGGAAGGACGCGCCCAGGCTGAGCCACCCGAAACTGAACAGGTAGATTTCAAAGGCGTCGATGCCGATGAGCTTCGCGGTAGCCGAAAATAAAAAAAGTATTCCGGGCAGAACCCGGAATACATACTTGATGTGATTGTGTTCAATCAATTCCTAGAAAAGCTGAGGGGTGCATTTCTGTTCAAGCGACTGTCCGAGGATGTTGACATAGCCGTTGTACTCGGAGCATTTCTCACCATCGTCCAGTTCGACGGTGGTCTCAGAGACGATTTCGCCGTTGTACTTGACAGTGCATTTGCATTCCTTCGAGCAGCTGCTCATCGCAAAAATACCGCCGACAAGCACCAAAGCAAACAATACCTTTTTCATTTTCTTTTCGTTTTGAATGATTTGATACTGCAAAGATAAGATTTTTTATTGAACATCACGTTTTTTTTCTATATTTGCAGTCCCAATTTTTGGGAGAGATGCTCGAGTGGCTTAAGAGGCACGCCTGGAAAGCGTGTATACGCCAAAAGCGTATCTCGGGTTCGAATCCCGATCTCTCCGCACGAAAAGGCGAAGGAAGCCGACCCGACCGGGTCGGCTTTTTGTATGCAGTCCTGGCACTCGGAAAGCTAGCTTTCCAGATGCCAGGACTGCATACAAAAGCGCCTGAACGCTTAGCGTTCAGGCCTCCTTCGCCGCAATCGATGCACCTCCCCTTTACGGGAATGCGCAGGCGCCTCTGGCGCCGAGCACAATCCCGCCCCCAATCCCATCCTCCTCCCGAAACCCCCATCTTCTTTTGGCGGATCCCCCAGTTATTCGTACATTGCGTACAAAATCAAAAACTCCGACGATGAAACGTTTTCTTCTCGTACTTTGCCTGTCCGAGCTGGCCGTGGCCTGCAGCCCCCGTGAACAGGTCGTGGAAGTGCCTGACGGTATCGAAGACAATCTGTACCGATTTGGCGTAAACACCAGTCCCTATGAGTATTTCAATGTGACGGAAACGCCGGTGCCGGCCGGATACAAGCCGTTCTACATAAGCCATTACGGCCGCCACGGATCGCGCAGCGACTGGGGTGATGGATATGGCAAGGTGGTGGAGGCGTTCACCAAGGCGCATGAAGCCGGGACGTTGAGTGAGGAAGGGGAGCGTGCGTTCAGCCGGATCCTGACGATCTATGAGCTGCACAATAACATGAACGGCCGCCTGACGCCGCGCGGAGCGCGCGAACACAGGCAGATCGCCCAGCGCATGTACAATAAATACAAACAAGTGTTCCGGAACGGCAGCCGTCATATCCGTGCTGTGTCGAGCACCTCGCCGCGCTGCCTGGTCAGCATGGCCGCCTTCACCGGCGAGTTGCTGTCGCTCGATTCCGGCCTCGATATCAGCTGGGACACCGGCGAGCAGTTCATGAAATACCTCAGCAGCGGGGATCCCAAGGATCTGACGATAGCTGCTTATGAAATATTGAACGAGTCCTTCTCCTCGTACAAAGTCGATACGGCCTATTTCGCACAACGCGTGTTCTCCGACGAGACGGCCGGCCGTGAGGCAGTGGGCGGTTCCATCGAGGGACTGATGCTAGGCACCATCTCCTTC
>LUZE01000102.1:0-2760 GCA_001602845.1 Bacteroidales bacterium Bact_13
AGGAAAATGGATTACCGGCTCGTCCGCACGGCGAGCCACGAAGTGCCGCACGAGGCACTCAACATCGCACGCGAACTGGGTATCGACGCGCGATGGATTGATTTGGCTGACACTATAATGAAAAAACAATATGAATAAGAGTAAACTTGGATTGGACCAGGGGAAGGTCGACCGGGCGCGACAGCTGGCGCGGATGATTGCCGAAGACGTGCAGTCGTTCGCCGACGGTTATACCACGGTTGCCGTGGAGCGCACCATCTGCCGCCTGCTGGGCATCGACGGCGTCGACGAGAACGAGGTGCCGCTGCCCAACGTGGTCGTCGATTCCCTTAAGGGAGCCGGCGTGCTGGGGCAGGGCGTGATGTTCTACGTCGGCAACGCGATGGTGGCGACCGGCAAGACGCCGCAGCAGATTGCCGAGGCCATCGCCGACGGATCCCTGGACCTGACTAAAATCGCCATTTCAGACAAAAAGAAGGTGGATGCCGCCCTTCAGCCCGTCATCATGGGTTCGATCGAGCGGATCCGGGCACGGCGCAACCGGCGTGAAGAATATCTTCGTACGCTGGGCGAAGGACCGAAACCGTACCTTTATATCATTGTTGCGACCGGCAACATCTATGAGGACGTCGTCCAGGCAGAGGCCGGCGCCCGCCAGGGTGCCGACGTGATCGCGGTGATCCGCACCACGGGCCAGTCGCTGCTGGACTATGTGCCGTACGGCGCGACGACCGAAGGTTTCGGCGGCACGTTCGCCACGCAGGAGAACTTCCGCATCATGCGCGCCGCGCTCGACAAGGTCGGCGAGGAGGTGGGACGCTACATCCGCCTCTGCAACTACTGCTCGGGCCTGTGCATGCCGGAGATCGCCATCATGGGCGCTTTCGAGGGCCTGGACGTGATGCTGAACGATGCCCTCTACGGCATCCTGTTCCGCGACATCAACATGCAGCGTACGCTGGTGGACCAGTATTTCTCGCGCGTGATCAACGGCTTCGCCGGCGTGATCATCAATACGGGCGAGGACAACTACCTGACGACGGCTGATGCGGTGGAGGCCGCACATACGGTGCTGGCTTCCGACATCATCAACGAGCAGCTGGCCCTGCTGGCCGGCCTGCCCGAGGAACAGATGGGCCTGGGACACGCCTTCGAGATGGACCCGATGCTGACCAACGGTTTCCTGTATGAGCTCGCGCAGGCGCAGATGACCCGCGAGATCTTCCCGAAGGCTACGCTGAAGTACATGCCGCCGACCAAGTTCATGACCGGCAACATCTTCCGCGGTCATATCCAGGACGCCCTGTTCAACATCATCGGCATCTGGACCCATCAGGGCATCCAGCTGCTGGGCATGCCTACCGAGGCTATCCATACGCCGTTCATGAGCGACCGCTACCTCTCCATCGAGAATGCCCGCTACATCTTCAACAACCTGCGGGACATCGGCGAGGAAGTGGAGTTCAAGGAAGGCGGCATTATCCGCCAGCGGGCCGCACTGGTGCTCGACAACGCTGTGGCGCTGCTCGAGGAACTGGTGAAGGAAGGCCTGTTCAACGCCCTGGAGAAGGGCAAGTTCGGCGACGTGAAGCGTCCGAAGGACGGCGGCAAGGGCCTGGACGGCGTGGTCGCCAAGGGCGAGCATTATTTCAATCCGTTTATTGACTTGATGAAAGGGAGGAGATAGACCATGAGTGGCGGACTTTATTCAATGGATGCCAAGGATTTCGACAAGACCTTGGATCTGACCAAAGTAAAACCTTACGGAGATACGATGAACGACGGAAAGGTGCAGCTGAGTTTCACGCTGCCCGTTCCGTGCGGCCCCGAAGCCGTCGAAGCGGCCAAGCAGCTGCTCAAGGAGATGGGCTTCAACAACCCGCTCGTGGTTTTCTATCAGGAACTGACCCCCGGATATACCTTCTTCAACTGCTACGGCAGTACGATCCACACGGTGGACTATACGACCATCTATGTGCCGAAGGTGGAATCCTCGGTGATGGAGATGAAGGAGACCGACGAGTACATCCGGCAGAACATCGGCCGGAAGCTGGTGGTTGTCGGCGCCTCCACGGGCACGGACGCCCATACCGTGGGGATCGATGCCATCATGAACATGAAGGGCTATGCCGGCCACTACGGCATCGAGCGCTACGACATGTTCGAGGCGTACAACCTGGGCAGCCAGGTACCGAACGAGGAATTCATCGCCAAGGCCCTGGAACTGCATGCCGACGCCCTGCTGGTTTCGCAGACCGTGACGCAGAAGGATGTGCATATCAAGAACATGACGGAGCTGATCGAACTGCTGGAGGCCGAGGGCCTTCGCGACAAGCTGATCGTCGTGTGCGGCGGCCCGCGCATCTCGCACGAGCTGGCCAAGGAACTGGGCTTCGATGCCGGCTTCGGCGCCGGAACCTATGCTGACGACGTGGCTTCCTTCGTTGCGCAGGAATTCGTCAAAAGAATGAATACCAAGAAATAACAATATCAAATCTATCGTATTATGGACAAAGCTCAAATCAGAGAAACGATTGCACGCCGTGCTGTGGAACTCAAGGACGGCGACGTGGTGAACCTCGGCATCGGTCTTCCGACCGCCATTCCGAACTACCTTCCCGAAGGTGTGAACGTTACGCTCCAGTCCGAGAACGGTCTGGTGGGCATGGGCCCGGCACCCGAACCCGGCAAGGAAGACAAGGACTATGTGAACGCCGGCGGCGCCTATATCACGGCATATCCGGGCGCATACGCCTGCTC
>LUZE01000102.1:2771-3479 GCA_001602845.1 Bacteroidales bacterium Bact_13
CGCGGCGGCCACGTGGACTGCACGTTCCTCGGCGCCATGCAGGTGGACGAACAGGGCAACCTGGCAAACTGGATGATTCCCGGCAAGCTGACGCCGGGCATGGGCGGTGCAATGGACCTCGTGGTCGGTGCGAAACGCGTGATCGTCGCGATGGAGCACACCCAGAAGGGCAACCACAAGATCATGAAGGAGTGCACGCTTCCGCTTACCGCTGCACATCAGGTGAACATGATCATTACCGAAATGGGCGTGATGGATGTTACGCCGGAAGGTCTCGTGCTCAAGGAGATCAACCCGGAGTTCACTGTCGAGCAGGTGCAGGAGGCGACCCAGGCCAAGCTCATCATTGCCAAGGACCTGAAGCCGATGGCCCAGTAAATCGGCGTTGCGATGGACTACCAGTTTCTGAAAGTGTCGGGCGGCAGCGAAGGGGTGGTCAAGCTGACCATCTCTTCGCCGGCCACCCTGAATGCGCTCAACTCGACGATTCTGACCGAGCTGGATGCGTTCGTGGATTCGCTGGACCTGGACCATACCCGTGTGCTTGTCATCACGGGCGAAGGGAAGGCCTTCGTGGCGGGTGCCGACATTTCCGAAATGGCGCATCTCTCCGAATCGGAGGGTTATGCCTTCGGAAAGAAGGGTTCCGCCGTCTTCAAGAAGATCGAGGACCTGCCGTTCCCTGTGATCGCAGCAGTGAACGGATTC
>LUZE01000103.1 GCA_001602845.1 Bacteroidales bacterium Bact_13
CCCGCCTCAACACCGCCCGGCTCCACGGCAACGGGCTCGAACTCCAGATGAACGTCATCTCACCCACCGGGATCACCGCCATCGAGCGCGTCACCTTCCCGCTGCAGAATGTCGCCGGCAAGGTGCGATCCCGCCGTAACGACGGCACCGTGCGCGACTACCTGTGGCCCTGGCGCGAACAGATCCGCGTCAGCGGACAGGACGCGGGACGCTGGCGGGTGATCATCACCCTGCCCGACACCACGCTGATGCGGGCCGTGGAAGGCATCGGACTCTCATACGAAGGAACAACATGGGAAAAGGCAAACTGATCAAATTCCGCGAAAACGAGACCTTCGCCTGCCTGGTGCAACCCACCACGGAAGAGGTGCTGGGCAAGGACCATCCCCTGAAAGGGCACTGGCGCGAACAGATGTTCCACAACCCGAACCCCATCGTGCTGGAGCTCGGCTGCGGCAAGGGCGAATACACCGTCGCGCTGGCGGAGCGCTTCCCCGAAAAGAACTATATCGGCATCGACATCAAAGGGGCAAGGCTCTGGAAAGGGGCCAAGTACGCCACGCAAAACGCGATGGGCAACGTAGCCTTCGTCCGCACGCGCATCGAATTCATCGACTCACTGTTCGGCCCGGGCGAGATCGACGAGATCTGGATCACCTTCGCCGACCCGCAGGAACGCAAGCCGCGCAAGCGCCTCACCCACCCCCGCTTCCTGGAACGCTACCGCCGCCTCCTGGCACCGGGCGGCATCATCCACCTGAAAACCGACAGCCGCCTGCTCCACTATTTCACGCTGGAGACCGCCCGCTGCAACAGATTGACCGTTCTTGAACACAACGACGACATCTACGGCAGCGGCCGGGCCGACGACCTGCTCTCCATCCAGACCTTCTACGAGAAGAACTTCCGGGCGCAGGGCATCCCCATCACGTACCTGGCCTTCCGGCTCGACAGCGACGCGCCGCTGGCCGAACCCGAATGGGACCAGGAACCTTACGAGCAGAAATACAAGACCCTTACGCGGTCCTGACGGCCATCTGCCGGGCCAGTTTCAACAGATAGGATTTTGCCTCGGACTCCGGAACCGGAGCGAGAGCTTCGACGGCCTGGCGCACTTCTGCGTCGAGCCGCGCATGCGCAAACGCCATCGCGTCGTAACGCTTGACCAGTGCAAAGACATCCTTCACCAGCGCGGAATCGGGATTCTGCATCCGCTTCCGGATGCCGTCCGACACGTCGGCCGGAGCGCAGGCGAACAGCCCGAGCAGCGGCAAGGTGATTTTCTTTTCGAGGATGTCCTGCCCGGTCGGCTTGCCGATGGACAGTTCGGGCGAATAATCGAGGATGTCGTCCATCATCTGGAACGACTGGCCGATATGGAAAGCATAGCGGCGGCAGCATTCTACCTCCGCCTCATCGGCGTCGACGGAGCAGGCGGCGCTGACGATGGCGGCCTCGAACAGGGAAGTCGTCTTGCGGTAGATGATCTGCCGGTAATCTTCTTCCGTCGTATCGGCGTCACGGGCCTTTTCCAGCTGGATCATCTCGCCTTCGGCCAGGTCGGACAGGCACTTGGAGAAGATGTGGAGCACCCGTTTGACAGGATGGTCGATGATCAGGTTCATCGCCCGCGAAAGCCAGAAGTCGCCCAGCAGGACGGCCGTGGTGGGCGAAAAGAGCGCCATCATCGTCGGGACGCCGCGGCGGGTCACGGCGGTGTCGGCTACGTCGTCGTGGATAAGCGTGGCCGTATGCAGCAGCTCGGAAGCCGCCGCACAGGAAACAACGCGCTCATTGCAATGGCCGCGAAGGGCCTTTGCAATGAGCAGCGTGAAAAGCGGACGAAGTTTCTTGCCGCCATGTTCGAGGATGAACGCGTTCGCCTGGCCGAGCAGCGGGATATCCGTCCGGAGACTCTCGGCGAAAACGCGCTGGAAATCCGTCCAGGCCTGGCCCAGAAACTGTCGTACTTCCTTGTACAAAGTCCTAGAACAAGATGCCGACGGAAATCTCGAACGTACGGGGCTTGCCGTCCAGAGTCGTGTAGTCGACGGAGCCGGCATCGGCGATTCTTCCGAAATTCCAGTTGTACTTGCCGGCGATCTGGAACTTGAACACTTCGACACCGATACCGATGCCCAGGCCGAATTCAGCCTTCTTGATGCCGCCGATGATGTCTTCGCGCGTCGTCTCAGGGATGTCGTTGACGGTTCCCTTCAGGGAGTTCGACACCTTCAGTCCCACATACGGGCCGGCGAAGAGGAACGGACGGGCAATCAGCAAATCCGGACCCCACTGCACGTTCAGAGGAATGTCGATGTAGCCCAGGCGCAGGTCGGTCGCGTCGGAAAGCTTGTATCCCGACACCTTATAGACGATCTCGGGCTGGAAGGAGAAGCCGTTCACAGGCTCGGTCTGGTAACCCACGCCAAGCTGCCAGCCGGAGCGGCCGGCCTTGATGTCGGCGACCGACACGTTCTTGTCGAGCGACACGTTGGCGTAGTTGTAACCCAGTTTCGCGACGAGGTGCTGCGCGTTGGCAGCCAGGCCGCTCAAGAGGAACAGGCTGACCAGCAGCAGAGTGATCTTTTTCATTTCAGGAGTGTTATGAAATATTAGAGTAATGCTTCAATCTTTTTCTCGAGTTCGGCCTGCGGGACGCCGCCCACCACACGGTCGACCAGTTCGCCGTTCTTGAAGAAGAGCAGCGTGGGGATGTTGCGGATACCGAACTTCACCGGAATATCGGTGCTGTCGTCCACATTGCATTTGACCACGGACACGCGGCCGGCGTATTTTTCGGCCATCTGGTCCACAATCGGGGAAATCGCCCGGCAGGGGCCGCACCAGGTAGCCCAGAAGTCGACGACGACGGGCAACTCGGAGCCCGTGACCATCGCATCAAAATTGGAATCGTTTACTGCTTGTGCCATATTCTTGTTTGCTTTTTTTAATATCAGGCGTTAAAGTTAACTATTTTTTTCGAGATTAGACGCACTGTTCGATATTCCACACGAACGCCCGGACGCCCACGGCCTTGTTGCGGGCGTCGAGCTTGCGCACGGTGAGCAGCAGCTCGTCCACCTTTTCGTCGGGGACGACGGTTATCACGGCCGAGTTCATTTCGGGCCATGTGTGCGTGCCGCGGCGCGGCTCACCGTCCACCGACCCGCGTCCCTGCACCTGTTCGAAAAACGTAAATCCGCGGATGCCCAGTTCATCGAGCATGAATTCCACGCGGGTGGTAAAAGCCTGGTTGAAGACGATCATTACACTTTTCATCTATCGTTCCTCCTACTTTTCGTTTTGGTCAGGGTTCAGGTTCATGAAGATAAATTCGCGACGGCGTTTCTCCTCCTTGTCGCGTTCGCCGCTGCGGGAGATCAGGCCGTAGACCACCGGCACGATGATCAGGGTGATGAAGGTCGAGACCAGCAGGCCGCCGATCACCACGATGCCCAGCGGATGCCACATCTCGGAGCCCTCGCCCTGGCTGAGTGCCATCGGGAGCATACCGAGCAAGGTCGTGAAGGCCGTCATCAGCACCGGGCGGAGTCGCGAAGCGCCGGAAAGCGCGATGGCGTCGTTGAGCTTGTAGCCGCGGTCGCGCATCAGGTTGATGTAGTCCACCAGCACGATACCGTTTTTGACCACGATACCCACGAGCATCACCACGCCCAGTGCGCCGATCATGTCGAGCGACGTACCCGTGATCCAGAGCGCCAGCACCACGCCCGAAAGGCCGAACGGGATGGCCAGCAGGATCACCGCGGGCTTGCCGAGGCTCTCGAACTGCGAAGCCATCACGATGTAGACCAGCAGGATGATGAGCAGCAGCAGCACGAAGATGTCCTTGAAGGTCTTCTGCTGGTCCTCATAGTCACCCGCCAGCACCACCGTCACGCCGGAGGGGCGGGACATCTGGTCGAGCTGTGCCTGGACCTGCTCTGCCAGCTGGCCGAGCGAAGTCTGGTACGGCAGCGCCGTCACGCGCACGTAACGCTGGCGGCTCTTGCGCTCGATGGTCTGCGGCGCCCAGTATTCCTCGATCGCGGCGATCTCGCCCAG
Organism: Bacteroidales bacterium Bact_13; assembly: GCA_001602845.1. Lineage (GTDB taxonomy): Bacteria > Bacteroidota > Bacteroidia > Bacteroidales > UBA932 > Cacconaster. The sequence continues at coordinate 4,069 of LUZE01000103.1, forward strand.
CTTGATGCGGGCGCCCGTCGCCGTGGGGATGGTCAGGTCCTGGATGTCGCTCAGGGAGTTGCGGTCCTCTTCCTTGAGCCGGACCACGATATTGTATTCGTCGCCGTCTTCTTTCAGGTAGCCTGCCGTGGAACCGGCCACGCGGTTGCGGACGTACTGCGACACCGTCGCCGTATTGAGTCCGTGCATGGCGGCCTTCTCCTTGTCGACGACGATCTTGAGTTCGGGACGGTCCTTGTCGCGCGAGATGCGCACGTTGCGCGCGCCCGGCACATTGGCAATGATTGCCTTCTGCACCTCCTCGGCGAAGAGGTTCGTCTCGTCGAAGTCGTAGCCGTAGATCTCCACGTCAACGGTGGAAGCACCGCCGCCGCCCATACCGCCGGAAGCCATGCACTGGTATTCGATGATTTCCGGATACTGCGCCAGTTCCTGGCGGATGACCTCTGCGATCTGGTCGATGCTCCGTTCGCGTTCGTATTTCTTCGAGCAGACCACCGTCATCGAGATACGGTAGTTGGTCGTCGAGGAGAACAGCGCGCCGATCGAGCTTTCGTCGTTCGAACCGGCCGAGGTGGAGATGCGCTGCACTTCCGGCACCAGGGCGCGGATGCGGTCTTCCAGGTGGCGGGCGGTCTTGACGGTCTCCTCGATGCGCGTGCCGCGCTGGAGGTCGACGGTCACGCTGAGACGGCCGTTGTCGCTGCTCGGCATGAAGTCGGTACCGATCTTCCCGGTGATCATCGGAAGGATCGACAGGGCAAAGAAGGCAAGGGCCACCAGGATGGTCACCAGCTTGTGGCGGAGGCACCAGCTGAGCAGCCGTGCGTAGGCCTTGTCCACCTTGTCGAGGAAGCCCACCACGATGCGCTCGTACCAGCCCTTCTTCTCGTTCGCCTCCACCAGGCGGCCATTCTCGTCGATCTTGACCTTATTGGATTTCAGGAGTTTCGAGCAGAGCATCGGGATAAGCGAGATGGCCACGATGGTCGAGGTCGACACCACGATGGTCACGATCCAGCCGAGTTCCTTGAAGAGGATGCCGGCCAGGCCGGTGAGCATGGTCAGCGGGATGAACACCGCCGCGATGACGAGCGTCGTCGCGATGACGGAGGTCCACACCTCGTTGGTCGCGTAGATGGCCGCCTCGTGCGGCGAGCTGCCGCGGTCGATGTGCTTGGTGATGTTCTCGAGCACCACGATGGCGTCGTCCACCACCATGCCGATGGCCACGGTCAGTGCCGACAGCGAGATGATGTTCAGCGAGCTGTCGGTGATCAGCAGGTACACGAACGCCACGATCAGCGCGATCGGGATGGTGAGGCCGATGATCAGCGTCGCACGCCACTTGCCCAGGAAGAAGAACACGACCAGCACCACGAAGAGCAGTGCGAAGAGGATGGATTCCTCCAGCGAGCTGATGGCGTTCTCGATCTCTTCGGAAGAGTCGTAGATGAGCTTGATCTGGACGTCGGACGGCAGGGTCTTCTGGATCTTGCCGAGTTCCTTGCGCACGTCCTTGCACACCTGCACGGTATTCGAGCCGGACTTCTTGGCCACGATCAGGCGGACGGCATCCTTGCTGTCCACCTTCTCGTCGAGCGAGAGGTCCTTGATGGTGTCGCGGACGGCTGCCAGGTCGCGCACGAAGACTTTCTGCCCGAGCACCGAGGTCGACACCACGATATCGGCGATCTCGGCACTCTGCCCGTACTCGCCGCGGACCTGCATCTGGTACTGCTCGCGGTCCATCTTCACCGTACCGCTCGACATGTTCAGGTTGTTCACGCTGATGGCGCTGGCCACCTGCTCAAGGGTGAGGTTGTAGGCATCCAGCTTCGCCTGGTCGATATCGACGTAGACATAGCGGTCCGGCGCGCCCGACACCGACACGGAGCCGATGCCGTTGATGCGGTTCAGCTGCGGCACGACCTCGTCGTTCATGATCTTCTCCAGGCCCGGATAGCTTTCCTTCGCCATGACGGAATACTGGATGATCGGCATCAGGCTCGAGTTGAGCTTGAACATCACGGGGCTGGAGCAGCCTTCCGGCAGGTTGCTCTTGATCATGTCGATGTACGAGCGTATGTCGTTGGCCGCCTCATCGCGGTCCGCCCCCCACTCCAGTTCCAGCGAGACGACCGACATGTTGTCGCGCGACGAGGAAGTAAGCTCCTTCAGGCCGTCGACCGAGGTCAGGGCGTTCTCGATGATCTTCGTTACATTGGTTTCTATTTCGCTGGCCGAGGCGCCCGCGTAGGTGGTCATCACCGTGATGTACGGCGGATCCATCTCCGGGAACTGGTCGATCGGCAGCCTGGAGAGCGAGAACAGGCCGATGACGATGACCGCCACGAAGATCAGGGCGGTGGTCACCGGCTTCTCGATCGCTGTCTTGTAGATGCTCATCGGCTAGTTCTCCTTGGTTACGTTCAACTTTGAGCCGTCCACCAGTTTCGCCTGGCCGACGGTGACCAGCCGGTCGCCTTCCCGCAGTTCATCGCTGATGATCTCGATGTTCTCGTCGAACCGCTGTCCGAGCTTGACGAACACGCGTTTGGCCACGCCACCCTCATCCAAGAAGACGTAGCGGTCGTTCGAGCCGGTGAGTTTCAGCACGGACTGGTACGGCACGACCATCGCACGGGCCATGCCCATCGACATCCGGGTCTTGACATACATGCCCGGACGGAGCCGCAGGCCGCTGTTCGGGATGCGGAGCCTTGCCAGGAAGGTATGGGACGAAGGGTCTATGGTCGGATAGACGATCTCGATGGTGGCGGGGAACGTCTCGCCCGGATAGGTCTCGCACGCGACGTCCACGCGCATGCCCTTCTTCACGTACGGGTAGTAGCTCTCGGGTATGGCGATCTGCGCGCGCAGCGTTCCGATCTGCGTCAGCACGAGGATGGGCTGGCCGCTGTACAGCTCGCCATCCTCATAATTGCGGGCGGAAATCACGCCGCCGAAAGGTGCGCGCACATAGGTGTTCTTCTCCAGGAATTCGAGTGACTCCTTGGTCTGCTCATAGCTGAGCTTGGTCTGGTCGTAGACCTGCTGCGACACGGCGCCGCTCGCGCGGAGCGACTCCATGCGCTCCATTTCCACGCCGAGATTGGCATAGGTGAGCTTGGTGGTCGTATATTGGTTCTGGTCCATCCGCACGAGCATCGTTCCGGCGGACACGGCCGTGCCGACTTCCACATAGATGTGCTCGATCTTGCCGGTCAGGGACGGGGCGATGTTCACGGTCTGCCAGCCTTCCAGGGTCGTGGAGAATTCCAGTTCCCGGGAGATGTCGGACATCGCGAGGGCGGTGGTCTCGACCAGCTCTACGCGGTCTTCCATCTGCTGTTCAGCCTGTTTTCCGCCGCAGGCGGCGGCCAGGACGGCCAGGGCCGTCAATAAGAGAATGCTGCTTCTTTTCATATATCGTTATCTTTTGTTCAGGAGTTGTTCGAGCGACACCTGTGCGTTGATGATCTCGAGCAGCGACTGCACGTAGCTGCTCTGCGCGGTGATGAGGTTGGTGCCGGCGTTGGTCACGTCGAGGCTGGAGGCCACGCCGTGTTCATATTTCTTGGCGATATTGTCGAACACGCGGTTCGCGACGTCCACGTTCTGTTTCTGGATGGAGTATTTCTCGATGGCGCTGCGCAGATTATAGACCAGCTGGCGGTACTGCACGTTCAGGGCGAGCTCGGTGTCTTCCAGGGTATTGAGCTGTTTCTGGTATGCGAGCCTTGCGTCCTTGACGGCGGCGTACGTCTTGCCGGAGGTGAAGAGCGGGATGTTCAGCTGGGCGCCGAGCATGTTCGGCGGCGTCATGTTCATCGTAGGCTCGTTGCTGAAGTTATGGCGGCCGTTGTACTGGTGGTACACGCTGACGGTCGGACCGTTCGACCAGCCGGTCAGGGCGATCTGCTTGCGGGCCAGCTCGGTGCTTTCCTTCAGCAGACGGTAGTCGTAGTTGTTCTCGATGTCGAACTCGCTGGCGAGCAGGTCGGAAGTGGTCTGCAGGTTCAGCAGGTCGTCGATGCCCT
>LUZE01000104.1 GCA_001602845.1 Bacteroidales bacterium Bact_13
AGTCGCTGGATGCCGACGATCCGGATCAGCTGGACTACGAGGCGGCCTTTCGCCTGAACACGGGCAAGCCCAGCTTTGATTTCCTCGACAAGACCTATCATCTCTGGGATGGCGAGAAACTCACCGATTATGAAGCGGAGCAATGGCAGTTCGAGCGGAAGGAAGTACTGAAGCGGATGCAGCAGATCGAGTCCATCGGTCTTCCCGAAAGTCCCGACTACAGCGGTGACGACAAGGAAACCAAGGCCCGCAAACTGGGTCAGTACATGGTGACCAAAGCCAACGCCCAGCTGGCCCGTGCGCTCAAGAGTGACAATCCTTCTACGCGCATGTTCCATTTCTACCGTGCGTTCGGCAGCCTTTCTACCGGCGTTACCATGAAATGGACGAACGGCTCGGAAGAGGGCTTCTCCGAAATGGCCGGCAATATGCTGAAACTCTACAACGAGCTTCCTGAAGAATACAAGGCTGATTTCCCGGCTGCTTATGACATCGCAGCGCTGCAGGCGTTCGACGCTGAGCGCAAGGCAGCCGCCAAGGAGAAAAAGCCCAATGCCGAAATCCTGAAGATGAAAAAAGGCGCCCTGCTGACGCAATATCGCACGACCAAGGAAAAAGGTGAGAAACACGAGAACTTCACCGGACATGTGGCCTGGCTGGAACAGGCTGTCAAGGACAACTGCCCCGAATGGGGAACGCCGAAAGCATCGCGTGTCTTTTCGGACTATAAGGTGGAAGTGAATGCCCTGGGCGTTCCGCTCTACCGGACGTTCACCTCAGAAGTGATCTGTGAAGACCAGGGCTTCGTCGTCTGCCATGAGGTGTTCCTGAAGCAGGATTACGCAGGTGGCAAGTACGGCGCCAGCGAAGTCCGTCCCGGCGGACTCAAATGGAACGACCGCTGCACCATCGTCAGCCAGTAGGCCTTCGGGATTATTTCACCAGCTGGAAGGGATTTTGGGAATCGAGCCTGTTCAGTTTCCACGAACGTTTGCAGTCGATATCCCAGGACCCGTCCAGTTTTTTTCTGACGTGGTGATTCCAGCATTTGTAGTGGATGACGTCCTGCCTGCCATCCCGCCATTTGATGACCAGGTCTTCGTCAAAGTCTTCGGCTCCATCAATTTGGCCGAAAACCAGGAAATAGCAGAGTTTCCTTGACTGGTTCACATACAACGAGTCATGCACAAGACGCAGTCCTTTCATCTTGGCAAAGTAGGCTTTCGTCTCGGCGCAGTCCCAATACTCGCCGGGCTCGAGGTCCCGTACCGGAAAGGTCTGTCCCTGGAAGGTCAGCGACACGCCGTCAGCATAGTTACCGTCCCTGTCAGGATCCAGCAGGTCGTTGCCATTCTTGTCCTGCACCGTGACAATTACGTTGACGGGATACCAGTCCACGATGGGATAGTCGTCGTTCAGGATTTCGCATCCGGCCAGGCACAGTCCTGCCAGGTATAAGGTAAAAAGAAGGGGGAAGATCCGTTTCATTAACCAGACTGCGTTGAAAGGTGATTACAGTATATAGATGCATAAAAACAGAAAATGTTGCGTCTGACTATCTGAAC
>LUZE01000105.1 GCA_001602845.1 Bacteroidales bacterium Bact_13
ATGCGTCGTCCCTGCGCATGGCCAGTTCCCGGCGGTCGGGATCGGATTCTTCCTTGTGGGAAGCATATTGCTGCTTCTGTTCTTCCGTGAGCATGGGATCAGCGGCGACGAGACGGTCAAGTTCCGGCCAGTTTTCCGGTTCCGCATATGTACTGAAGCGGATCTCCGGAAAGTCGTGGTTTCCGCCCTCATCATCAGCGCCGCCAAGGGTCATCCGGACACCCCTTTCGCGGGCAAGGGAATCCCGGTAGACGCGCATGTACTCCTCAAAATAACGGCCCACGCTTCGTCCCCGCCTCCGGGACAATTCCCCATTGGAGAGAAACGATCCTTCGGGCGAGGCATGTGCAGTCACCACTACACTATCCAGATCATATTCCCGGTTGTCCAGCAATTCCGCCAGTGCCTGCTTGACCGATGCAATTTCCCGCGCATTCTCTTCCATGTCTTCCCGCACTTCGTCCCTGCCGGCCGCGAACCGGATGCTGGCCGTTTTCTGCAGGTCCACCCGCCTGGAAATCACCTGGTCGAGATACCGGTCCCTGCCGTCCACGAGCGTGCTCAACGAAGAAATATAGAATGTGAGTGGGTCACTTTCCGGAACGTCATAGACCAGCTTGTCCTGGTCGAAAATGCCGCCGGAGAGCAGGATGTCCACTTTACGGAGCCGGGGCTGCGTCGCCACGGTCTGGACATAGTTGTAGACGAAGTCGCCCGCCTCGTTGACGATCAGGCTGTCGAGCCGCAGCCGGTCGGTCCGGATGGGCGCTTTCACATATTTGCGGAACATCTTGTCACGGTCGCGGATCTTCCGTTCATTGCGGCGTACCAGAATGCCATAGGTGTAGTATTCCACGGCTTCCCGTTCAGTGACGCCGTACACGGAGGCGAAGCGCTCATCGGAAACCACGGAGCTGTCCTTCCGGAAAGCATAGAGTTCCGGCAGGTTCCGCCGGACGAACACGTTCAGCTGGTGCAGGTCGATGAAGCGGGTCGAATCGGTGACGATCGAGCGCAGGAAACGCTCATACTGCTCGTAACCACGCAGTTGCGCCTTCCGGTAATCCTTTCCCGTAATATAAATATCATCCAGCCCGACCAGGTCGTCGAGCACCCGCATCTGCGGATGGAAACGGACCTGCCACCGGCTGTCCTGCATCGATGCAGGCACGATGACCTGGAAAGCCAGGTCCACCTTTCCACAACGTTCTGCCACGTTCCGGAAACGGGCGGTCACCTTGGCGGCCTGCAGCGTCTCGGTTGCCACCATCTCGCCGCTCGATTCATCGCGCACGGCATTCATGACGATGACTTCCCGCCCGTCGAAATCGTGGACGACCAGTGTATCCTGGACTACCTTCGGCAGGTCCAGGTCCCGGAAAGTTCCCGGAACGTCTGAAACGGCCAGCGTAGCGCCGGGCTGCTCCGTCAGGAGCTGCTCTACCTTCCCGTACGTTCCGCAACGGCAAGCCAGCAGAGCCGTCAGGCCGATGACCGGTATAAATCTCAATCTTTTCATCGTGTCAGAATATGTATGCAAAGGACAGTTGGATATCGCTGGAAGGCCGGATGAACCACTTCTGGGCATCGCTCTTTACAATGCGTCC
>LUZE01000106.1 GCA_001602845.1 Bacteroidales bacterium Bact_13
TCCTAAATAAAGTTTACATTGTTCATACTCAATCTGTAAACCTATTTCAGGACAAGTCAGGGTCCCGCAGGCCCTGGCGAGGATAACCCTCGTCAACCCCGAGGCGTTTGATGCCATTTGTCTGTCACGAAAGGGATGATTCATCTATGCGATGCCTTTCGCGAACAGAATTCGGCCTTATCCCTGAAATAAGTTGACTCGAAAGGGATGAAGCGGCGCTCTCATGCCTTTCGTGACAGGAGGGGCGGCGCAGGAGATTTCAGATGCCCGGTCAAGCCGGGCATGACAAAGGGGTCAAGCCGGGCATGACGAAGGGGTCAAGCCGGGCATGACGATGAATCAAGCCGGGCATGACAAAAGGGGCAGAGCACCGTAAAATTAATCCAGCAGGAAGGTGAAGGCGGTGAGGAGCTTGAGGTCGGTGAGGCGGTCGGAGCCAAGGCGGTAGCGATAGGTCGGGATCGTGGTCGGCCAGCCCTCGTGCGGGTAATCGCCGGACTCGACAGAGACGTCGCCCAGCGGCGCCAGATACTGCGGCAGCACCTCGACCACTTTTTCGGCGAAGAAAAGCTTGTCCTCGATGATGAACGTCCGCTCCGGAATCGAATCGCGCGATGAGACCTCGATGTCGAAAGCTGCCAGCTCGTTCTCGTCCAGGAAATCCTGTGCAATGGCCTTCAGTCCGTCCGTGCCGCTCTCGCCCCCATAATAGAAGACCGCGCGCAAAGCGAACGCCGGCCGGATCTTCTCGCGCTTGAATGCGTCCAGCACATCCAGCACCGCACTGCAGGCATCCGCATCGTCGAGACAAGCCGAAATCATCGACATCTGCGCATCCTTCTTGCGCGACTTGAGCTCCGCCACGACCACAGGGCCGCCAACACCCTCTTCCGGATCAAAATCGACGGACCAGATATCGGTAACACCCAGATCCTTGCCTAACTTGAGCATGATGTAATCGGCGCGCTTGTCGGTCGAAACGCCGGACAGCGGCTGCTGATACACGTCGCCGACCTTGTCGTAATGCTTGCTGAACTGGGTGATGATTTTTTCCGAAGAAACTCTCTTCGAGCAGGCGGTGGTGGCCAGGACGGTCACCATCAGGAACAGGAATAATCTTTTCATTTTGTATAATCTCTTTCTCCAAAGATGGCTGAGCCAATTCTTACAATAGTCGTGCCTTCCTGGATGGCGATGCGCCAGTCTTCCGACATCCCCATCGAGACCTCGTCGCAGCCCGGGAGGATGCCCTGAAGCTGCTCCGAAACCCCTTTCAGCGTCCGGAACTCGCGCCGGACCTCATCCGCATCGTCCGTGAAGGTGGCCATGCCCATCACGCCGCGAAGACGGACGCCCGGAAAGTCCCCGATCCGGCGGGCCAGCGCCAGCGCCTCGTCGGGCAAGAAGCCCTGCTTCGTCGTCTCGGCGGCGATGTGGATCTCCAGCAGGATGTCCACCGTACGGCCCGCATTGCGCGCTGCGCGGTCGATTTCCGTGAGCAGATGCTCCGAATCGACCGATTCGATCAGCGAGGCCCAGGGGAGGACCTGCTTGATCTTGTTCGTCTGCAGGTGACCGATGAAATGCCACTCGATGTCTGCGGGCAGGGCAGGGGCCTTGGCGGCCAGTTCCTGCGGACGGTTCTCGCCGAAGGCGCGCTGCCCGGCATTGTACGCCTCCAGGATGTCCCCGACCGGCTTGAATTTGGAAACTGCCACCAACTTCACGGTTGATGGCAGTTCGCTGTGCAGTTGATGAATGACGCCAGCAATCGACATTTCAACTATCTTTTCTTGTTCTGCTGTTTCAGTTGCTCCTGCTGCGCCTTGTACGCTTCGTCAAGCCGCTGGCGGAACTTCGATTTCTTGACGGGCTCCTTCGAGTTCGCCTTCTTTTTCAGGTTCTCGTAGATCTTCTCCTCGTCGACGAACCATTTGCGGATCGCCCAATTCTGTCCGATGGTGATGATGTTCGAGAGCAGGTAGTAGTAGCTCAAGCCGGCCGACAGGTTGTTGCAGATGAACACCATCATGATCGGCATCAGCCAGACCTGCATGAATTCCATGCCCGGCATGGTCTGCGTGCTCGGCTGCTGCGACATCGTCATCTTCGAGTAGCCCCACATTGAAATACCCATCAGCAGGGCGAACAGCGACATGTGGTCGCCGTAGAGCGGAATCTTGAAGCCGAAGTCGAGGATCGAGTCGTAGGCGCTCAAGTCGTGGCACCACAGGAATCCCTGCTGGCGCAACTCGATGGATGCCGGGAAGAACCGGAACATCGCCCACAGGATCGGGAACTGGAGGAGGATCGGGAGGCAGCCGCCCCACATGCTGACGCCGGCGCGGCGGTACAGGTCCATGGTGGCCTGCTGCTTCTTCATCGCATCTTCCTGCTTCGGATACTTCTCATTGATCTTGTCGATCTCGGGCTTGAGCACGCGCATTTTCGCGCTGGAGGAGTAGGACTTCCAGGTGAGCGGGGAGATGACCAGCTTGATCATGATGGTCAGCAGCAGGATGATCAGGCCGTAGCTTGAGATGAAGCGGCTGAGCCAGTTGAAGGTCGGGATGATGATGTAGCGGCTGATGGTGCCGATGACCTTTCCGCCCAGCGGGATGATTTTCTCAAACCCTTCGTTGTAGCTCTTAAGCGTGTAGAAGTGGTTCGGGCCGAAATAGAAGCTGAAGGGCAGCTCGAAATCGGGGTTGGCGGTATCGAGGGCGATGGTCATCTCGGCGCCCGACTGCATCAGGCTGCCGCCCGGCTCGTTCTCGGCGTAGAAGCGGTTCACCAGCTTGCCGGCGGGGAAACCGTCTTCCGACACGAGGATGGCCGAGAAGAACTGCTGCTGGAAGCCAAACCAGCGGATGGAGGCGTTGAACGTCTCCTCGGCGGTGTCACGGCGCTTGCCCAGCGTCTTCACTTCGTTGTTGGCCAGATACTTATAGGCGACGCCCGAATAGTTCCGCTCGTTCTGGTAGCCTTTCTCGAGACGGGGCACGTCGAGCACCCACTTGAGGGTCATGCGGCCCGTGCGGCGGTCGAGGACCTTGTCCATGCCGTTGAAATGGAGCCGGTAGTCGAGCTTGTAGTTGTCGGCGGGCAGGGTATAGACTGCATCCACCCACGACGCGTCGTCGAACTGCAGGCGCAGGGTGAGGGTGCTGTCCGTAAAGGCGACGGGACTGAAATTCAGGTCGCTCGTGTTGAGCCACTGGTTCGTGTTCAACTCGAGGTCGAAGAGGCTCTTGTCGGGGCGCACGAGCACCAGTGCGGAGCTGTCATACGTGTAATACTCCTTGATCAGCACTTCGTAGGGCTGGGCGCCCTTTGACGAGATGCGGATGCGGACCTTGTCGTTTTCGAGCGTATAGTATTCCGTGGCGGCCTGGCTGGCTTCGGAGAGCCAACCTTCGGCGTACGATTCGGAAACGTCTTCAACCGGTGCTTCGACCTGCGCGGCGGAGGTGTCGGCGACGGATTCCTGCTGGAGCGCCGTGACGGCGGCGATGGAGTCGCGCACGCGCACGTCCTCCTGCTGCCGCTTCTCCATCTGCTTGGTGTTGTACCAGCTGAACAACAGCAGGATTACGCCGATGAGAGCGAATCCTACGATGCTGCTTCTCTTTTCGTTCATGCTTCGGTCGGGGTTGGTTTACTCCTGCTCGTGTTCGCGGTCGAATTCCTTGATCTTCTCCTCGAGCTCGGCGAGTTCTTCCTTGGCCAGGTCGATCTTCTTCTGCATGTCCTTCAGCAGGGCCTCGGCGTTCTTGCTCTTGGCGAAGAAGCCCAGGTTGTTCTCCCAGGTGGCGATCTCCTGCTCTTTCTTGACGAACTTCTGGACGAGGCGGTCGCGTTCGGTGCGGATGGTGCGGTCCACGCGGCTGGTGAACCGTCCGGCACCTTCGCGAAGCTCGGCGAATTTCTCGTTCAGGGCGTTGCGGAAAGCATCCTGGATCTTGCCCTTCTCCTTGAAGGGGACGAAACCGATCTCGTTCCAGCGTGCCTGGAAGGCGCGGAGGGCCTCACGGGCTTCGTCGCGTCCCTCGACGGCGTATGCCTTGATCTCCTCGATCAGGGCGCGCTTCTTCTCGAGGTTGGCGACCTGCTCGGAATCCTGGTTGCCGTGGTTCTTCTCGCGGTTGTCGAAGAAGGCGTCGCAGGCGGCACGGAAGCGTTTCCACACCTGCTCGGATTTCTTGCGGGAGACGGGGCCGATCTCTTTCCAGCGTTTCTGCAGTTCGATGAACTCGTCGGAGGTCTTCTTCCAGTCGGTGCTGTCCTTCAGGGCCTCGGCTTTCTCGCAGAGTTCGATCTTGCGGGTGAGGTTGTCCTGCATCTGGCTCTTGAAGTCGGAGTAGAACTCGCGCTTGCGGGCGAAGAATGCGTCGCAGGCGGCGCGGAAGCGGTCGTACACCTTCTGGTTGTCCTTCTTGGAGGCAAAGCCGATCTTCTTCCATTCCTGCTGGATATGTTCGATCTCCTTGGTGAGTTCGTTCCAGGCGGTGGAGTCCTTGATTTCAGCCTTGGCGATTTCCTCTACTTTTTCGCAGAGGGCCGTCTTGGCCTCGAGGTTCTCCTTCTGGTTGCCTTTCTGGCTCTCGTAGAATGCCTGGTGCTTCTTGTTAATGACGGCGGTGGCTGCCTTGAAGCGGTCCCAGATCGAGTCGCGGAATTCCTTGCTCACCGGGCCGAGTTCCTTCCACTGCTCGTGCAGTTTCTGCAGGACGCGGAATGCGCCCACCACATCTTCCTCCTGGTCGAGGGCTTCTGCCTTGGCGCAGAGTTCCTCCTTGGCTTCGAGGTTCTTGCGGAAGTCGAGGTCGCGGAACTCCTTGTTGATTTTCACGTAGTCGTAGAATTTCTCGACGTAGTGCTGGTAGGTGTCATAGAGGTCCTTCATCTTGGCCTGCGGCACGGGGCCAGCGGCTTTCCAACGGTTCTGGATTTCACGGAACTGCGGGAAGGTGCGGTTGAGGTCTTCGCTCTTCTCGAGCAGGGCCTTGAGGTCTTCGATGATGGCGAGTTTCGCGGTGTAGTTCTCTTCTTTCTGGCGTTCGAGCTCCTGCGTGAACGCGGCGCGTTTCGTCTTATACTGGCCGTAAAGATCCTTGAACCCTCTTTCGATTTCAGCAAAGGGATTGTAGGAGACAGGCTCTTCGGCGGGCTCGGCCGCTTCGGCGGCTGCCTCGGGGGCTGCCGCATCGGCGGGCTGTTCAAGGCCCGATGCGATCTTTTCCTTCCGCAGGTTCTTATAGAACGCTGCCTTGAGGGCTTCGGCGTGCTTGTACAGCTGTTGCATGTTCTCGCCGTCGATCAGCTCCTTGAAGGTATCGACAATTTCCTTGAGACCTTTGTTCGAATAATCGACTTTCTCGGTTTCCTGCTCCGTTTCGGCAGCGGTTTCGGCCACGGGTGCCTCAGCTGCTTCTTCTTTGTTTTCTACAGGTTGTTCCACGAGGGGTTCCTCGACAGGTTCAACCAGGTTAAGATCTTCACTCATTTTGATTCGTTATTTAGTTGTAACCTGCAAATATACTCTTTTTTTATAAATAATCGCTATTTTTGCAATGCGTATAGAAATGGTATGAGAATCGATATCCTGACCGTCGTTCCGGAGCTGCTTGAAAGCCCGCTGGGATACTCCATTGTTAAGCGTGCCCAGGACAAGGGGCTCGTTGAAATCCATGTACACAACATCCGCGATTACGGCAAGGGCCGTTACCGCCAGGTGGATGATTACAGTTTTGGCGGTGACGCGGGCATGGTGATGATGATTGAGCCGGTCTTCACGTTGATGGAAAAGTTGAAGGCGGAGCGCGATTACGATGAGGTGATCTTTACTTCGCCCGACGGGGAACCGATGACGCAGGCGGTGGCCAACGAGTTGTCGATCAAGCAGAATTTGATGATTCTTTGCGGCCATTACAAGGGCATCGACCATCGCATCCGCGAGCATCTGATTACGCGGGAGATCACGGTAGGGGATTATGTGCTCAGCGGCGGCGAGCTGCCGGCGGCCATCATTACCGACGCCGTCGTCCGGCTGTTGCCGGGCGCCTTGGGCGACGAGACCTCTGCCTTGTCCGACTCCTTCCAGGATGGTCTTCTGGCGCCGCCTGTCTACACCCGTCCGGCTGAGTTCAACGG
>LUZE01000107.1 GCA_001602845.1 Bacteroidales bacterium Bact_13
TTCCTACCGTATCGCTCATCTGACCGAGCACCTCAAGGCCAACAAGAAGGACCACAACACCCAGCGTGCCCTCCTCCGCCTCGTAGGTAAGCGCCGTCAGCTCCTCGATTATTTGAAAGAGAAGGATATTGAGAGATACCGCGAGATCGTGAAGGCCCTCGGCCTCCGCAAATAATCTCCAGGGAACGAATCAAGGCCGCCGCTTGCAGCGGCCTTTTTTGTATGAAGACACTTTAAGACGTAATATGAACATTATTAAGAAAACCATCGAATTGTCCGACGGTCGGACAATTGAAATCGAGACCGGCAAGCTTGCCAAGCAGGCCGACGGCTCGGCGGTCGTGAAAATGGGAGGAACGATGCTCCTGGCGACCGTAACCGCTGCAACAGAAGTAAAAGAAGGAACCGATTTTCTCCCGCTCCAGGTCGACTACAGGGAGAAGTATTATGCCGCAGGCCGTTTCCCTGGTGGCTTTTTGAAGAGAGAGAGCCGTCCGGACGACTATGAGATCCTGATCTCCCGCCTGGTTGACCGCCCGATCCGTCCGCTCTGGCCCGCTGACTTCCACCTGGAAGTATTCGTGAATGTGATGCTGATTTCAGCAGAAAAAGATATCCAGCCCGACGCGCTGGCAGGCCTGGCCGCTTCGGCCGCACTGGCATCTTCCGACCTCCCGTTCCAGGGACCGATCTCCGAAGTGCGTGTCTGCCGCATCGACGGACAGTTCGTCATCAACCCCGGCTTCAAGGCCATGGAGCGCGCCGACCTCGAACTGATGGTCGCCGCAACCGAAGAGAACATCATGATGGTCGAGGGTGAGATGAAGGAAGTTTCCGAGCACGACATGCTCGAAGCCATCAAGTTCGCCCACGAAGAGATCAAGCGCCACTGCCGCGTGCAGAAAGAGATGATGCACGAGCTCGGCACCGATGTGAACAAGCGCGACTATCCGCACGACGTCGAGGACGAAGACCTCCAGAAGGCTGTCCACGAAGCATGCTACGGCCGCTGCTACGAGACCGCGAAGGCCGCCCTGCCGAAGCACGAGCGTGCCGACGCATTTGAAGCCATCAAGGCTGACTTCCTCGCTACGATCCCGGAAGAGGAACTCGAGGAAAAGACCCCGCTCGTGGAGCGCTATTACCACGACGTCGAGAAGGAAGCCATGCGCAATCTCATCCTCGACGAAGGACGCCGTCTCGACGGCCGCGCCACCGACGAGGTGCGCCCCATCTGGTGCGAAGTGGATTACCTGCCCTGCGCACACGGCAGCGCTATCTTCACCCGCGGCGAGACCCAGTCGCTGGCCAGCGTGACCCTCGGCACCAAGCTCGACATGAAGGAGCAGGATGAAGTGCTGATCCAGGACGACCAGCAGTTTGTGCTCCACTACAACTTCCCGCCGTTCGCAACGGGCGAGGCCAAGGCACAGCGTGCTACCGGCCGCCGCGAGATCGGCCACGGCAACCTGGCCATGCGCGCCCTCAAGGCCGTGATGCCGCTTGCTCCCGAAAACCCGTACGCAGTCCGCGTGGTCTCCGACATCCTCGAGTCGAACGGCTCGTCGTCGATGGCCTCCGTCTGCGGCGGCTGCCTGGCTCTGATGGATGCCGGCGTGAAGATCCGCAAACCCGTCGCCGGTGTGGCCATGGGCCTGATCACCGACGCTGAGCGCCCGAACGACCGCTACGCCATCCTGACCGACATCCTCGGCGACGAGGACCATCTCGGCGACATGGACTTCAAGGTCACCGGCACGAAGGACGGTATCACCGCCACCCAGATGGATATCAAGGTCGACGGCCTGAGCTACGAGGTGCTGGAGAAGGCACTCGAGCAGGCACGCCAGGGCCGCATGCACATCATGGGCGAGATGCTCAAGGTGCTGCCCGAGCCGCGCGCTGACTACAAGCCGTTCGTGCCTCGCATCGTCCAGCTCCGCATCGCCGCCGAATTCATCGGCGCGGTCATCGGCAAGGGCGGCGAGACCATCCAGAAGATCCAGAAAGAGACCGGCACCGTCATCAATATCGACGAGGAGCCGATCCCGGGCACCAACATGACCGAAGGCGTGGTGGACATCGCATCCGACAACGCCGAGAACATGAAGAAAGCCGTCGACTGGATCAAGGGCATCTGCGCAGTTCCCGAAGTCGGCCAGGTCTATCACGGCAAGGTCGTCTCGATCCTCGAGTTCGGTGCATTCATCGAGATCATGCCGGGCAAGGAAGGCCTGCTGCACGTCTCCGAGATTGCCTGGACCAAAACCGAAAAGGTGGAAGACGTCCTGGCAGTCGGCGACGAAGTCGATGTCAAGCTTCTTGAATACGACCCGAAGGCAGGCAAGATGCGTCTTTCGATGCGTGCGCTCACCGAGAAGCCGGAAGGCTACGTGGAGCCCAAGCCCCGGAGCAACAACGGTCCGCGCCGCGACGGCGGCAACCGTGACCGGGGTCCGCGCCGTGATGGCAACCGCGACGGCAACCGTGACCGGGGCCCGCGCCGCGACAACAACAAGAAGTAAATGCGCCCTGTGGTAACAATCCTGCTCCTGATGTCCCTGCTTTCCTTCCTCGGATGCGGCCACAAGACGCCCGATCCCGGACCGGAGATGGACAGTAACGTCCATCTGAAAAAGATCCACTTCTCCGCGACACATGGCTACCACGCCTACAGCAACATCGGCTACAGCGCCGAGCTGACGGACGATGGGAAGACCCGTGTCATCGTGGAAGTAGGCGACGACCGCGACCGTGTCTTCATGGAGGACGGTTCCCTGATGGATTCGCTCGAAGCCATCGTCCGGGAATACCGGATGAACCGGTACGAAGGTTACTACAGGCCGGACATGGAGATTCTGGACGGCGATTCCTGGTCGATGGAAATCGATTTCACCGACGGATCCTCTTCCAGCTGCGGCGGTTACATGGCCTACCCTCCCTACAAGGGACGTGAGGCGATCGGAAAAGTCGAAGGCTTCCTTTCCCGCTGGCTCTACCAGGAGCCGGCGGAAGAGGTCGCCCTCGTTTCCTTCCGCTACGAATGGCATGGTGAAGACGGCGACGAGGTATATACGTTCCAGAAAAAGGACGGGGCCCGATACGAAAACATGGCGACAAAGCTCGCCAACATTATCCGCTGGGACCACATGGCCTCTTACACGGGCGAGAAGCTCGCTGAAGAAGACACCACCCGTCCCCGCTGGATCCTGACGGCCGAATACGAGAACGGCCAGCGGATCGAAGCGATGGACTACCTCGACCGGAAGCCGGATGACCGCCACTGGCGGCAAGGCGTTCCGTCCTGCTCGGAAATGTCTTTCCGCAACGCGACGGAACAGGCTTTCAGCGAAGAGAAACAGCAGATCGAAGAGTCGGCCGACCGGCTTCAATCCTTCTACCACACCGCCACGCACGGTTACCGCGGTTTCACCAACCGGGGCTACCGGGCAGAGCGCCTGAAAGGCGGGAAGGCGCGCGTCACCATTGAACTGGGCGACGACCGCGACCGCGTTTTCGAGACGGATGACGCCATCCTGGACGCGCTGGAGGAACTCATCGCCCAATACCGGATGGACAAGTACAAGGAACGCTACCTGCCGAAGTTCGACGTCAAGGACGGCGACAACTGGGAGGTATCGTTCGAGTATTCCGACGGGAAATACGTACACAGCGACGGCTATTTCACCATGCCGAAAGGCGCGAACGAAGCCTTCGACAAGGTGGAGGCGCTTTTCGCCCCGTGGCGGGACCGGGAACCCGACACCGCGCTGGTGTCGTTCCGCTACGAACTGCACAGCAAGGACGAAGGAACGGAAGTGTTCTGGTTCAAGAAAGACGCGTTCCACAACGCCGTTTATTTCCGTCTTCCCGGCACCCTGGAAGGCTGGAACTACTACTGCGGCGATGAAAAGGTGCTGGAAAAACTCGACAAGGAGATGCGTTACATCCACGCCTGCTCTTACTGTGGCGAAGATCTTTCCCGGGAAGACGAATCCCGCCCCCGCTGGGTAGCCATTCTCGAATACGCCGACGGAAGCAAGTTCGAGCTG
>LUZE01000108.1 GCA_001602845.1 Bacteroidales bacterium Bact_13
CGTCATGCCCGGCTTGACCGGGCATCTGAAATCAAAGGGCATCGAAGACAGGAGAAGGACCTTTCTGGAGCGATTTGGAGAAAAAGGGTCTGTGGGAAGGCCTGTGCAGGGAGCGTTGCGAAGCATGACGGCGTGTGTTTGACGACCGTTAGACTCGCCGTCAGGCGAGGCTAAAAGGGAGGAGTTAGCCGTCAAGCGACCGGGTCAGCCCCTTTTTCGACGCATGAGCGACAGAAAGGGTCCTTCTATCGTCACAGATGCCCGGTCGGGGCCGGGCATGGCAGAGGATCAGAAAAGTTCCAGGAGGTCGGCGATGGACATGACAGTCCGGGGAGAAGCAGAGCCGTGGAGGGTATATGACGTGACGCCGGCGGGAGAGACATCGGCGTGAACTTCTGTCGGCGCGTCCAAATCGAAATCCGCCCGGATACCATTGCGACGGAAAGCCTTGCGAAGCATCTCGCAAGCCACCGGATCGCCCGAAAGCCGCACCTCGGAACGATACTCCGGCTCAATGCGATAAAGCCCCGTCTGCTTTTCGAAAGCCACCCCTTTGCGACGGAAAAACCCGTCGAGCGTCCCGTTCAACGCCAGATCCTCCGGCGTTCCGACCGCCACCCCCTGCCCTCTGGCCATCAGCCAGAGCTGGTCCGCAATCTGCAATGCCAGCTCCAGATCGTGCGTTGACAGGAAGACCGTCTTGTTCATCTCCCGGGAAAGCCGATGCAGCAGATGCAGGATCTCCACCTTGCTCGGATAATCGAGAAACGCCGTCGGCTCGTCGAGGAAAATGATCGGCGTTTCCTGCGCCAGTGCCTTGGCAATCATTACCTTCTGCCGCTCACCATCGCTCAGCGTCTGCACCATCCGGTCCTGCAGGGCAGAGATGCCCACCATCTCCAGCGAAGCATCCACCTTCGCACGGTCCTCCTCCGAAAGGCGGCCCCAGAAACCTGTGTACGGGCTGCGGCCCATGCCTACCAATTCGGCGACCGTCATGTTCTGCAGATTCGTGCGCTCCGTCAGCACCACGCCGATGACCGTCGCCAGCTCCCGTTCACGATAGACGCGAAGCGGCTTGTCGAGAATGGCGATCTCGCCGGAAAGCGGCGGCAGGAAACCGGAGAGCGTACGCAGCAGCGTCGACTTCCCGGCACCGTTCTCTCCCAGCAGACAGGTCAGTTCCCCGCTGCGAATCGTATCAGTGATACCTTCGGATACGACCTTCATGCTGTGCTTGGCCGTGTACCCGATGGACAGGTTGACAATGCGGATGGTCGGCTCGCCCCTCATTCGCCCGTGTCCTCCTTCCTGCGCCGGAACAACACCACCGCCACGACCGGCGCGCCGATGAGCGCCGTGACGGAATTGACGGGAAGCGCCCCCTCGAAACCCGGCATCCGGGCGATGAGGTTGCACAGCAGGGCCAGCGATGCACCTGCCAGCAGCGAAGCCGGCATGAGTATTCGATGGTCAGAACTGCGGAAAATGCCGCGGCACAGATGCGGCACGGCCAGGCCCAGGAAGGAGATCGGGCCGCAGTAGGCCGTGACGATGGCCACCAGCACACCCGCACAGACAATGACCCAGAGTCTCGCACGATGCACGTTTAGGCCCAGGTTACGGGCATAGCCGTCGCCCAGCAGCAACAGGTTCAGCGTCTTGACCAGCAGGAACGAAAGCGGCAGCAGAATGGCCATGATGACGACGAAAGTCATCACCTGGCCGCCCGAGACACGGGCAAAACTGCCCAGGCCCCAGACCACATAGGCCCGTACATCCTCCTCCGCACTGAAGAACTTCAGTACGCCGATGATGGCCGTCGCCACATAACCGATCATCACGCCGATGATCAGCAACGTCACGTTCCCCCGGACTTTCTGTGCCACCCAGACAATCAGCAGCATGATGGCCAGCGCGCCGATGATGGCCGCCACGGTCATGGCGAATTCGCCCATGTATCCGAGACGGCTCAGGGCGACACCGCCCAGACGGCCGGAAAGCAGCACCACGAAGGCAACGCCCAGGCTCGCACCCGAGCTGACACCCAGCACCGTCGGGCCGGCCAGCGGGTTCCGGAAAACCGTCTGCATCTGCAGGCCGGCCACCGACAGGCCGGCTCCCGCCACCAGCGCCGTCAGCGCCTGCGGGAAACGCGACTTGAGCACGATGTTCTGCCAGACCGGATTCTCCACTTCCCCGCCCCAGAGGATCTTCCATACCTGTCCGGCCGGAACCGAAACCGAGCCCAGCAGCAGGTTCAGGAAGAACAGGACGAGAATCGACACGCCCAGCAGGATCATTCCGATGGCGACGGACCGCTTCATTTCAGGAGTTCGTAATAGACAGGCTGATAGTCGGCCGGAAGCAATTCCGGATGGAAGATATGGATCAGGTCGGCCAGCACCACATCGGGCTGGACCGGCATGTTCTCATAGAAGGGTTTCTCACGCATGTTGCAGTAAATCACCCCTTTGTTCTTGAAAGCATTCAAGTCGGCATAGCGCGCGTCCTCCGCCTTGAGGGCGTCATAGCTGAAGGTGCCGTTATAACTGTTGACGATACGCCAGTACTGCGCATGGGCCGTCTGGCTGTAGACCGTCTCGAAATCGAGGTTCAGGCCGCCGGAATTCTCATCGTCCGGCAGGAAATATTCACCGCCCGCATCCCGGAAGATCTGAGCCAGGAAACTGCGGCCGCCCCCCACGTACCAGTTGCCACCGTGCAGCTCACCGCTCACCACGACAGGTCGCTCGGAAACGTCCGTGGTCAACGCTTTCAGCGAATTGTACCGTTCTTCTATCTCACTGAATATCCGGTTCGCCTTCTCCCCTTCACCCGTAAGCAGGCCCACGAACTTGATCCACTCGGCCTGGCCGAGCGGCGTCATCTCCTTGTAACCCAGGTGCGGGATCAACGGGATATCGACGCCCCGGAGTGCTTCGTAACCACCCCGTTTGAAGGGCGAGATAAGGATCACGTCGGGATCCAGCCCCAGGATCACCTCATTGTCGAAATTTCCTTCGATGCCGATCTTCTGCGTACGGCCGTCGGCAAGCCGTTGTTTCATGTCGGGATTGAAAAGATGCCGTGTGCTCGTGACGCCCGCCACCCGGTCCAGTTCGCCCAGGCAGATGAAGTTCGAAAGCTGGAGCGAGGTCATGCAGACCACGCGATCCACCGGCACTTCCAGCACCGTATATCCTTCCGGCACCTGATAAAGGTCTGTTCCGCGGGGCACGAGGAAATAGTGGAAAGACTGGCTCTCCTCGCGCAGCGGATCCTGGATATCAACCAGACAGCCCGCATCGGTATAGCTGACATGGAACCCTTCCGCGTATTTCGGTGCCACCAGCCCCGCTTTAGCCCCTTCGACGGGAGAAGCCGCAGTCCGGTGTTTCTGCGCCCCGTTCCTGCACGAGCAGGCGAGCGACAATACCGCTATCAGGATACAAAGGGATAGAATTCTTTTCATTTCAGTCCCAAAGATACAAAATATCCGACTCTCCCCAATACAGATGGGTGTAACCGGCAATGACGTTCTTGTAACGATACAGCGGAGTCGGGACGAGCGTGCCCCGGGCATCATACTGCCGGGCCGTCGAAGGCAATGCTTCGGGCTCCGTCAGGCAGGAATAGTGGAATTCATGCCCTCTCCATTCCCGGCCCGCCGCATCCACCAGCCGGCGGTAACCCAGGTGGAGCCGGGCTCCTTCCATCGTT
>LUZE01000109.1 GCA_001602845.1 Bacteroidales bacterium Bact_13
GCCCTTGCGGGCGGAGATTTCCAGTACCTCGTAGCCCGCGTTCCGGTACAGCGCCTTGAACGCGGCCAGCTGCTCCTGCAGCTCGGGTTCCGTGTAGAGGTCGATCTTGTTGACCAGGATCACGGGGCGGATGCCGTAGGCCTCGCACGTGACCAGGAAACGGTCTACGAAGGCCAGCTTGGTTTCGGGGAGGATGATGGTGACGATCAGGAACACGCGGTCGAGATTGGCGGCGATGATGTGGCTCTCCCGGCTCAGGTTGGTGGAGCGGCGGATGATGTAGTTCTTGCGCGGAAGGATCCGGGTGATGGTCTCCCCTTCGAATTCCACGCGGTCTCCCACGGCCACGGGATTGGTGGCCTTGGAGCCGGCCAGCCGCAGTTTTCCGCGGATGACGGCCGGGAAGGGCGCCCACTCCGGCAGCACGGAGAGCAGGTAATGGCTCCCCGTATGCTTGACGACCGTTGCTGTTCCTTTTTCCATCGGCACAAAGATACGGTTTTCGCGCAAAAACCGTATCTTTGTATGATAAATCTCCTGTTATGTACACCCTTGAAGAGATTGACCGCATCCTGGCCAAGTTCGCCAAACTGCAAAACATCAACCGTGAACCGGCGAACCTGTACGACCCGCTCGACTACATGATGGCGATCGGGGGCAAGCGCATCCGCCCGAAGCTCTGCCTGCTGGCCTGCAACCTGCTGCGCGAGGACCTTGACAAGGATGTCATCTTCCCGGCGATGGCCCTGGAGGTGTTCCATGAGTTCACGCTCATCCACGACGATATCATGGACCGTTCCGACACGCGGCGCGGCTGCCCCACCGTCTACAAGAAGTGGAACGAGGAGATCGCGATCCTGTCGGGCGACGCCATGTCGATCCTTTCCTACAAGTATCTGGCCTGCGCACCGAAGGAAATCCTGCCCCAGGCGCTCGACCTGTTCAGCACTACGGCGCTGCAGGTGTGCGAAGGCCAGCAGTACGACATGGACTTCGAGTCGCTGCCTTTCATCACGATGGACGACTACCTGATGATGATCGGCCTGAAGACCGCCGTCCTGCTCGCCTGCTCGGCCAAGATGGGCGCCCTGCTCGGCGGAGCCGGTGCCGGGACCGCGCAGGCGCTGTATGATTTCGGCTACCAGCTGGGCATCGCCTTCCAGATCACCGACGACTATCTAGACACGTTCGGCAACGAAAAGGTGTTCGGCAAGAAGATCGGCGGCGACATCGTCAACAACAAGAAAACCTGGCTGCTCGTGGAATGCATCCGTCGCGCCTCCGCCGCGCAGAAGCTGGAACTGGACCGGCTGATGCGGATGGACGGTGAAACCTGCCGTGACGAAAAGGTCGGGGCGGTGCGCGAACTCTACGTAAACCTCGGTGTCAAGGCGGCGGCCGAGCAGGAAATCCTCGTCTGGCACCGGAAAGCCATGGCCGCACTCGCCGGAGCGGGCATCGCGCCGGAACGGCTTTCCCAGATAAAACTCTTCGCAGAAGAACTCATCCACCGTGAAAAGTAAGTTCGAGATCATGGCCCCGGCAGGCAACTTCGAGTGCCTGCACGCCGCCATCCAGGGTGGGGCGAATGCCGTCTATTTCGGCGTCGGCCGCCTCAACATGCGTTCCCATTCGGCCAACAATTTCGCCGCGGAGGACCTG
>LUZE01000110.1 GCA_001602845.1 Bacteroidales bacterium Bact_13
GCGGATGGCGTTGGCCAGGCGCTTGACGCCTTCGACGATCTTCTCGTCAGAAGCGAACGAGAAGTTCAGGCGCATGGTGTTCTTGCCCGAACCGTCGCAGTGGAATGCCTCGCCGATGACGAATGCCACGTTCTCCTTGATGGCCAGGTCGAACAGCTCGCGCGTGTCGTACTGCTTGGGAAGTTTCAGGAACAGGAACAGACCGCCGTCCGGATTCGTCCACTTGACACCTTCCGGCATGAATTCCTCGAAGGACTTGATCATCACCTCTTTCTTGCGCTTGTACAGGGCGCAGGTCTTCTTCAGGTTCTCATCGTAGGCACCGGAAGCGAGATAACGTGCCGCCACCATCTGCGAGAAGGCCGGCGTGCAGAGGTCTGCCGACTGCTTGGCCACGATGAGCCGGTCGATCACGTTGTCGGGTGCGACCACCCAGCCCAGACGGAAGCCCGGAACGAACGTCTTGGAGAAAGTACCCAGCATCACCACGCGGTCGGGATCCATCGAATACATCGACGGGACACTCTCACCGGAGAAGCGGATATTCTTGTACGGGGTATCCTCGACGATGAGCAGGTCATATTTCTGAGCAACCTCGATGGCATAGCGGCGCTCTTCCAGCGTCATCGTCTCGCCCGAAGGGTTCTGGAAATCCGGGATCGAATACAGGAATTTCGGCTTCTTGCCCGTCGCACACAGCACGTTGCAGGCTTCGTCAAGGCCGAGGTTGTGGCGCAGGCCGTAGGGCTGGCCCTGATACGACCAGAATGCCTGCAGGGCGCCCAGATAGGACGGCAGGCCGCAGACGACCACGTCGCCCGGATTGATGAACACGCGGGACACCAGGTCGAGCGCCTGCTGCGAAGCCGTGGTGATCATGATGTTCTTCACGGGAACATCAAGTCCTTCCTCGCGTTTGTAAAGTTTGGCGATTTCTTCGCGGAGCGCCTTCACACCTTCCGTGGAGCCATACTGCAGGGCAGCATAACCTTCCTGGTCCATCACATCCTGCATGATGCCCTTGAGCTGTTCGAGCGGGAAGGTTTCGGGGTTGGGGAATCCGCCGGCAAAGGAGATGATCTCGGGGCGGGTAGCCACGCTGAGCAGGTCGCGAATCTGGGAACGGCGCATGCTGAGCGCATTGTTTGAAAGAAGAGGAGTAATATCCATATTTGTTTTGATAATTTGTTTCAGTCGTATTGCAAATATAACAAATTGGTAGCAAAAACCACAATTTTCCGCAATTTTTTCAATAAAAAAATAATAATGGACAATCCGACGGATTTTCATTATATTTGTGGGTTATGAACAGCCTTTACCTGATCGACGGCCACGCATTGATTTTCAGGATGTACTATGCATTCCTGCGCCGGCCCATGGTCAATTCGAAGGGCGAGGACACATCCATCCTCTTCGGTTTCACCAAATATCTGCTGGAACTCATCGACCGGGAGCATCCGAGCCACCTGGCCGTGATGTTTGACCCGCCCGCCAAAACATTCCGGCACGACCTGTATCCCGAATACAAGGCCACCCGCGCAGCCACGCCCGAACTGGTAAAGGCAGCCCTCGAGCCGCTGTCCGAGATCGTAGCTGCCCTTGACATCCCCGTGCTGATGAAGCCCGGATTCGAGGCGGACGACGTCATCGGCACCATGGCCCGCCGCTTTGCCGGGCCTGAATGCGACGTCTATATGGTAACGCCCGACAAGGACCTGGGACAGATGGTGGGTGACCACATCTTCCAGTACCGTCCCGGAAAGGGAGGCAGCGAGAACGAAGTCCTGTCCAGCGAGGATATCTGCCAGCACTACGGCATCGACCATCCCCGCCAGGTCATCGACATCCTCACCATCTGGGGCGACACCGCGGACAACGTGAAAGGCGTGGCCGGGGTCGGCGAAGTGGGCGCCCGCAAGCTCGTGGCCAAATACGGCAGCCTGGAGGGCATCGAGGCGCACCTGGACGAGCTGACGCCCAAGCTGCAGGCCGCCTTCCGCGAAGCACTCCCCCACCTGGGCCTCAGCAAGACGCTGGTCACGGTGAAGGACGACGTGGACATCGATGTCACGGAAGAGCAACTCCGTATCGGGCGTCCCGATGCGGCGAAGGTCGCACAGCTGTTCGACCGGTACGAATTCAACTCGCTCCGCCGGCTCGTTCCGCAGATTCCGGAAGTACCGACGGCCCAGAGCCGGACGCTTTCCTGCACCGAAGCTCCTGCGGCCGAGATCATGGCCCAGGCGCGTCACGACGGACATGTCGCCGTACGGATCGGGGAACGCGGCGTACTGCTGGCCTGCGGAGAGCGCTGGTGCCGGATCCCGCTGGACGCAGCCGCGCCCCTGCTGGCTGACGAAACGGTCGTCAAAAGCGGCCATGGCCTGAAAAACACGGCCTGCCGCGGCGAGGTCCACGACGTCGAGATCATGCACTACCTGCTCAATCCCGAGCGCAGCCACAAACTCGACCAGCTGGCCCTGCAATATCTCCAGGTTGACCTGGCGGAATCGGAAAGCGACGGACAGATGCGCCTTTTCGACTTCAGCGACAACGCGGATGCCCGGGAATGCGTGGCAGCCGGCCTGATCGAGCCGAAGGTCCGCCGGGAACTGGAGCAGCAGAACCTGTGGGATCTCTACACCCGCATCGAGATGCCGCTCATCGGCATCCTGGCCGACATGGAGGCCACCGGCGTCAAGATCGACGCAGCACGTCTGGCCGCCTACAGCCAGTTACTCACCAGGGAACTCGTGCAGATCGAGCAGGAAGCCCGCGACCTGGCCGGCGAGCCCGCACTGAACCTGTCCTCGCCCCGCCAGCTCGGCGTCGTCC
The DNA here is from genome assembly GCA_001602845.1 of Bacteroidales bacterium Bact_13. GTDB lineage: Bacteria > Bacteroidota > Bacteroidia > Bacteroidales > UBA932 > Cacconaster. The sequence continues at coordinate 2,836 of LUZE01000110.1, forward strand.
TCTACGAAAAGCTCGCCCTGAACCCCCGGGTGAAGAAGAACGCCCGACAGAACTATCCCACCGATGAAGAGACGCTGACCGAAATGGCCGACCGGCATCCGCTCATCGGCAAGATCCTCGAGTTCCGCGCCGTCAAGAAACTCCTTTCCACCTATATCGATCCCCTGCCGGCCATGGCCGACCGTGCCGGCAAGGTACACACCACCTTCACGCAGGCGCTCACGGCCACCGGCCGGCTGAGCAGCGTGAAACCGAACCTGCAGAACATCCCCATCCGCACGGAACGGGGCATGAAGATCCGCGAGGCCTTTGTTCCCAGCGACCCGGACGGCTGGATCATTTCGGCCGACTACTCCCAGATCGAGCTCCGGCTGATGGCCCACCTGAGCGGCGACCCGCACCTCGTGGCCGGATTCGCCCACGGGGCCGACGTCCACCGTGCCACAGCCGCCCGCATCTTCCACGTCGATCCCGAAGCCGTCACCGCCGAACAGCGCCGCCATGCCAAGGTGGCCAATTTCGGCATCATCTACGGCATCTCCGCCTTCGGCCTGGCACAGCGGATGGGCATCTCCCGCACCGAGGCCAAGAACTTCATCGACGAGTATTTCCGCAGCTACCCGGGCGTGAAGGCCTACATGGACCGCGTCATCGCCCAGGCCCGCGAACAGGGTTTCGTCGAAACGCTCTTCGGCCGCAAGCGCTATCTGCCCGACATCGTCAGCAAGAACCCCACGGCCCGCGGCCTGGCCGAACGGAACGCCATCAACGCCCCGATCCAGGGCGGTGCCGCCGACATCATCAAGCTGGCGATGATCGCCGTATCCAACCGCTTCCGGCAGGAAGGGCTGCAGAGCAAGATGGTGCTGCAGGTCCACGACGAACTGGTGTTCGATGTCGTGCCGCAGGAACGCGACCGCGTGATGGAAATCGCCAAACACGAGATGGAGGGCGTCTGTACGCTCGCCGTCCCCCTAATCGTCGAATGCAACTATGGCAAGAACTGGCGCGAAGCACACTAATCTCGAGGACAAGATGCTCGTGGAACTGGCCCTGCAGCAGGACCAGGGCGCCTTTACGCTCCTGCTGGAGAAGTACCGCGCCCCGCTGATGGCACACGTGCTCAAGTTCGTGCCCGTGGTGGAGGACGCCGAAGACATCTGCCAGCGGAGCTTTGAGAAAGCGTTCATGAACATCGAACGGTACAAGCCGCAGTACGCCTTCTCCACCTGGCTCTACAACATCGCGCAGAACGAGGCCATCGACCACATCCGCCGCAGCAAGGCGACCATCAATTCCGTGCCCATCTCATCAGAACGCGAGGCGCTCGACGTGCTGTCCGGCACGACCCCCGAGGACGAATTCATCATCGACCAGGCCGTCAGCTACCTGATGGGCGGCATCCAGAGCCTGCCGGAATGCTACCGCCGCGTGGCGGAACTGCGATTCATCCGCGACTTCGCCTATGAAGACATCGCCGCGGAACTGCAGCTGCCCCTCGGCACTGTGAAAACCCGCATCAACCGCGCCCGGAAGATGCTTGAAAAAATCGTGAATAATCCCGCCGATGGAAACGCCCGCTAAATGGTTCCCGGAACTGACGGAGGAGCAATGCGCCCGGTTCACGGCCATGGAAGGCCTCTACCGCGAATGGAACGCCCGCATCAACGTGATTTCGCGCAAGGACATGGACAATCTGATGACCCATCACATCCTCCACTCGCTGGCCATCGCCAAGGTCATCGACTTCCCGGCCGGCAGCACGATCCTCGACGTGGGTACAGGCGGCGGCTTCCCCGGCATCCCCCTCGCCGTGCTGTTTCCGCTGTGCCAATTCACGCTCTGCGACTCGATCGGCAAGAAAATCAAAGTGGCACAGGCTGTTGCAGATGAGCTTGGGCTTGAAAACGTCACGTGCGTCAATGCCCGCGCGGAAGCTCTTCCCGGCAAGTTCGACTTCGTCGTATCGCGCGCAGTGACCGACCTGGCCACCTTCCTGCCCTGGGTGAAGGGCAAATACGCGAAGGCCGTTTTCTACCTCAAGGGCGGAGACCTCCGGGAGGAAATCGTACAGTGCGCGCGGCGTTGCCGGATCGATCCGGGAAAGTTCTATGTGGCAGAGATTTCGCGCTGGTCCGACGACCCCTGGTTCGCCGAAAAAAAGATTGTGACAATCTCGCAATAAAAATTTGCTAATTAAAGGAAAAGCATTACCTTTGCGTTCCCAAAATTGAGAAATAAAATCCAAGTATAATGAAACGCACATTTCAACCTTCCCAGCGCAAGCGCCGCAACAAACACGGTTTCCGTGAAAGAATGTCCACGCCCAACGGACGTCGCGTCCTTGCTGCACGCCGTCGTCACGGCCGCAAGAAACTGACCGTTTCCTCCGAAGACCTTTGGTAAGAACGAGTCGGAAAGAACTGTTGGAGCTTTATGAGGCGCCCCTGCAGGAGTTGCAGGCGGCGTCTTCTTTTGTGCGCAGACAGCGCAACGGAGAGCGGGTCTGGTACAACCGCAACTTCCACATCGAACCCTCAAACATCTGCGCCCACCGTTGTAAGTTCTGCTCGTACCGCAGGGACGACGCTTCGCAGCCCGGGGCCTGGAGCATGGAACTCGACGAGATCATTCCCTACTGTGAGGCCAAGTTCGAGCCCGGAATGACCGAAATCCACATCGTAGGCAGCGTGCAGCCCGGCCGGCCGTTCAGCTACTACAAGCAAATCGTCGAAATAGTCCACGATTTTGCACCGCGTCCCGTCACCGTCAAGGCCTACACGGCCGTCGAGATCGACGACATGTGCCGCTACAACCACCTGGATGCCGGAGACTGCCTCCGGCAGCTGAAAGAAGCCGGCCTGGAGACGATGCCCGGCGGCGGCGCCGAGATCTTCGCACCGCACATCCGCCGGCAGATCTGCCCGGACAAATGCACCGGCGAACGCTGGCTCGAAATCCACCGTACCGCCCACCAGATGGGCATCCCCACCAACTGCACGATGCTGTTCGGGCATATCGAAAGCCGCGAGGACCGCGTCGACCACCTGCTCGCCCTGCGGGCGCTGCAGGAAGAGACGGGCGGATTCAACGCCTTCATCCCGCTCAAGTTCCGCTCGCGCGGCAATACGCTCTCTTCCCTGGGCGAAGTATCCGACGAAGAAGTGCTCCGCACCTTCGCCATCGCCCGCCTGGCGCTCGACAACATCCCGCACATCAAGGCCTACTGGCCGATGCTGGGCAAGGACCTGGCCTTTGAAGCCATGGCCTGGGGCGCGGACGACCTGGACGGAACCATCAACGACTCGACGCGCATCTACAGCCTGGCCGGCGCCGACGACCAGAATCCCAGCCTCAGCGTCGCTGAATTGCAGGCCCGCGCCGCCGCTGCCGGATGGATCGCCGTCGAACGCGACAGTTTTTACAGGATTATTCCATAACTTTTTTATAACTTTGTGGAGTTATGGAAGTAGACAAGGATCAAAAGCCCGTCCGGAAGTGGCTCGTCCGGAACCTCGTGCTGGCAGTGCTGTTCTTCGTGGCGCTGCTCATCGTCACGCAAGTCAGCCTCATGCTCATCACCCGGCACAACAAGGTGATCACCGTGCCCGACTTCACCGACCTGTCGGCGGCCGACGCCAAGATCGTGGCCAAACGCTATGACATCCGCACCGAGGTGGTCGATTCCGTCTTCGTGAAACGCTTCGAGAAGGGGCACGTCTTCTCGCAGAACCCCGCCCCGGGCAGCAAGGTCAAGAAGAACCGCTGCATCGCCCTGACCATCAACTCGACGCAGACCAAGACCGTGAAGATGCCGAACCTCATCGGATATTCGCTCCGACAGGCCAAGACCGAGATCCTCGCCGCCGGACTGACGGTCGGCAAGCTTTCCTACCGCGAGGACATGGCCACCAACAACGTGCTCGACCAGTTCATCGGCGGCAAATATATCGCACCGGGCAAGGAAGTGGAAGCCGAGAGCCCCGTGGACCTGCTGCTGGGCCTGGCACCGGGCGAGAACGAAACCTACATCCCCTACCTCATCGGTTTCACGCTGCCTGTGGCGCGTGACAATATCTTCGAGAATTCCCTGAACCTGGGCAACGTCTCGTACGACGAGACCGTCCACAACTACCAGGATACACTCAACGCCGTCGTCTATCAGCAGTCGCCCGCACACCGTGCCGGCTCCGCTCCGATGGGCACGTCCGTCAACCTGAAAATGACGGTCAGCCAGGCCAAGATCGCCGCACGATGAGCGAGGACCTGCAGGACCTGCTTCCCGAAGACGAGGAACAACAGGAACTTTTTGAGCATTTCCGGATGGTCGTAGACCGCGGCCAGGGATTGCTGCGCATCGACAAATACCTCGCCGAACACCTGGAAGACACGTCCCGGCACCGTGTCCAGCTGGCCATCGAGGCCGAATACGTGCGCGTGAACGGCCGCGTGGTGAAAGCCAACTACAAGGTCAAGCCGCTCGATGTCATCACGCTGATGATGCCCTACCGCCGCCGCGGCATCGAGATCAAGCCCGAACCCATTCCGCTCGACATCGTCTATGAGGACGACGACCTGCTGGTGGTCAACAAGCCCGCCGGCCTCGTGGTCCATCCCGGCCACGGCAACTACAGCGGCACGCTGGTCAACGCCCTGTCCTATTACTTGGGCCGGACGCCCGACCCGGAAACCGGCGACGAGCGCATGGGCATGCTCGTCCACCGCATCGACAAGGACACCTCGGGCCTGCTCGTCGTGGCCAAGGACGACGAGGCCCAGATCGACCTGGCCCGACAGTTCTTCCATCACACCATCGAGCGCCGCTACTGGGCCCTGGTCTGGGGCAACATCGCCGAAGACGAAGGCACCATCGATGCCCCGATCGGGCGCGACCCGAACGACCGGCTGCGTTTCCGGGTCTGCAGCGACGAGACCCAGGGCAAGCATGCCGTCACCCATTTCCGCGTGCTGGAGCGCTTCGGTTACGTCACGCTCGTGGAGTGCAAGCTGGAGACCGGCCGCACCCACCAGATCCGCGTCCACATGAACCATATCGGGCATCCCCTGTTCAA
>LUZE01000111.1 GCA_001602845.1 Bacteroidales bacterium Bact_13
CCGTTAGAAGAAGTCGCGGTCCATTCGACCGTGGCCGAAACGGCCAGGTCGAATGAACCTGCTTCTCCCCATACCGAGGTCTCAGCGAACGGCAGTGTGATCTGAGCGCCGGTTCCGAAACGGTCACCGGTCAAGCCTGCATAATCGCTCTTCGCAGATACCGAAAGCTGAATGCTCGTTCCGTATTTCCCGGCGATGCCCTTGAGGGTACCGCTGCCGGAAGGGACGATCTCGTCCCGGAATACGGCATATCTTGAGGTGAATATGTCAAATTCGCCGCCATCCTTGCCCTCCATGCCGATGGAGGTGTTGGCGGTAGAGGAAGAGAAGGGTTTGCCGAGGAATTCCGAACGGACCTCGACCACGCTCACAGCCACGTAGGTGGATTCGTACGCACCCGTAAGCAGCTGCGCCACCGTGATTTCCTTGGCGACCGGCGTTTCCGTGCCGATCTTCTCGATCAGGTCGAGCGGCAGGCCGTTGACCTGCAGCGGGCCGTCCTGGTAGACGGAGAGCGACTGGTTGACCAGGTGCACCCGGACCTTGTCGCCGCGGGCGAATTCCTTGTTGTCGGCCGTGCAGTAGAGCATCAGGCCGTGCGTTCCGTCGGAGACCACCATCGTCTTGGCGGAGGTATAGTTATTGAGGCCGCCGTCGGTATCCCGCCGGTAGTCGCTGATCACCACGCCCTCGATGGCGACATTGTCGGTGATCTTCGTGTCGGAGCCGGTGTAGCGGTCGCGGATTTCCTTGATGGAGACGACCGTCGCTTCGCCCGGCTTGTCGCTGAAGCGCTCGCCCGTCAGGCCGGCGGCGTCGGACAGGTCGGTGAGGCACAACTGCATCGTCGTGCCGAACTTCATGGCCACGCCCTTGAGCGTGCCGCTGCCGGAAGGAACTTTCTGACCGGCGAACGAAGCATATCTGGAAGTGAAGAGCACGAACGTCTCTCCCGTCTTGGAAACGAAGTTGATCGACGTGTGTGCGTCCGGATTGCCGTAAGTCTTGTTGAGGTCGTTGGAAGCCACCTGCACGTCGGAAATGGCGATGTACTGCGACTCATACCCGTTGTCCATGAACTGGGCGATATCCGCCTTGCGGGCCTGCGGGGTTTCGGTCCCCACCTTCGTAATCTTCTCGATCGGAATGCCGTTGACCTGGATGGGGCCGTTGCTGTAGACCGACAGCTTCTGGCCCGTCAGGTCGACCATCACGATGTCGCCGAAACCGAAATCCGTATTGTCCTTGGCGCAGAAAAGCTGCAGGCCGCCCGTTTCATCCTGAATGACGACGGCCTTCTGCGAAGTATAGTTGTTCAAGCCGCCGTTGGCCACACTACGGAAATTGCTGACCACTGTGCCCCGGACGACCGTAGGGTCGGAAACCGTAACATCGGAGCCCTTGTAGAGCGCCCGGACGGACGAGATCGGAGTGATCGCCAAAGCTTCCTGGTGGACCGTCATCGCCGCCTTGTTGTCGGCCGTGGAAACGGTGAGGGCGCATTGGCGGGCGTCGCCGCTGTTCGACGAAACCGTCACATCGAAGGAACCGTTGCCGCTTCCGGCCGACGTATTCACTTTCGCCCACTCACCTTCTATAGAAACGTACCAGGAGCCGTTCGAGGTGACCGAGACGGTCAGCGTTCCGCCCTCAGCCGGGAAGGTCAACGACGATGGAGACACACTTATTGTCTGCTTCTCAGGCTCTTCCGGGCCACAAGCGACCGCGGCGAGCACAAGGGCAGCCAAACAAAGAAGCAATCTGAATGGTTTCATGTTTTGCAGGCTTGAAACGACGGGGCAAAAATAGCAATAATTTTTGTTTCTTGAAATTAATCTCTACCTTTGCGGCACGAAAAATCAGTGGATGGATTTGACTGCTTGCCAACCACTCTAAAAAAGGCTAAAATTATGTATCTTTTCACTTCTGAATCCGTTTCAGAGGGCCACCCCGATAAAGTGGCCGACCAGATTTCCGACGCAATTCTCGATGACTTCCTCCGGCAGGATCCGGCATCGCACGTCGCATGTGAAACATTTGTAAGCACCGGCCTGACGGTCGTGGGCGGCGAGGTCTCTTCGCGCGACGCCTGGGTGGATATCCAGGGCGTGGTGCGGCGCACCATCCGCCGCATCGGCTACACGAAGGGCGAATACCATTTTGACGCAGACTCCTGCGCCGTGATCTCGGCCGTGCACGAGCAGAGCGCCGACATCGCCCAGGGCGTGAACCGCGCCACCAAGGAAGAACAGGGCGCCGGCGACCAGGGCATGATGTTCGGTTATGCCTGCGACGAGACCCCCGAGTTCATGCCGCTGCCGCTCACGCTTGCGCATATGACGCTCATCGAACTCGCGCGCATCCGCCGCGAGGTCCCCTCCCCGATGCCGTACCTGCGGCCCGACGCCAAGAGCCAGTTCACCATCGCGTACAACGACGACCATACCCCGCACCACGTCCATACGCTCGTCCTCTCGACCCAGCATGACCCCGACGTGGACCAGGCCCGCATCCGCAGGGACGTCGAAAAGATCCTCATCCCGCGCGTGAAGGCACGCCTCAGCGCAGAGAACGCCGCCCTGTTCCAGGACGGAATGATCCTTCACGTCAACCCCACGGGACAGTTCGTCATCGGCGGCCCGCACGGCGACACCGGCCTGACCGGCCGCAAGATCATCGTCGAC
>LUZE01000112.1 GCA_001602845.1 Bacteroidales bacterium Bact_13
GGCGATGAACAGCGAGCCTTCCCGGCACTGGCGGGAATCTGCCGTAATGTCGCAGATCTCACGCTCCAGCGTCCCGGCGATGTCCAGGGTGTCAATGTTTCGTAGTATCTCTTTCAGTTGCATGGCTGTAACTTTCCTTCAGTTTCAAATGGATGTTCTTGTTTTTCACGGTGTCGCCGGCGGCCGGGACCTGTCCGTACACTTTTCCCTTCCCTTCGAACGTGACGGTGTATCCGTCCGCTTCCAGCAGGCCCATCGCGTCGCGCAGGCCCAGACCCGTGAGGTCGGGCACCAGCCCGTTGCGCATGTCCTCGTGGCATTCCAGCGGCTTGACGCCGTCGCGTTCGGGCATCGTGCCCGTGCGGGGGATCGGTTCCTGCCAGTCGATGGACGAGGCGTAGATCTGCTCGGCGACCTGGCGGAACACCGGTCCGCACCACGTCGCGCCGTAGAAGTTGCCGAAGGTGGGCTCGGAGTAGACCACGACGATCATCGAGTATTTTGGCGACCCGTAGGGGAAGAAGCCCACGAAGGTGGCCTGGTGCATCTTGTGGCCCGCGCGGTCTTCATACTTGCCGTTCTGGGGGAAGACGATGCGGGCGGTACCCGTCTTGCCGGCCACTTCGACCGGACAGTCCTTGAAGATGCGGTAGCCCGTTCCGCCTTCCGATTCGACGACGCCGCGCATGGCTTTCCACACTTCGTGCGCCGTCTCCTTGCTGCATACGGTACCGAGTTTCTCGGGCTTGAATTCCTCGACGATCCGGCCGTCCTTCTGGTAGTTGCGCACCAGGTGCGGCCGCATCATCACGCCTTCGTTGGCGATGGCGTTGTAGAAGTTGAGGGTATGGAGCGGGGTGATCTCGACGGTGTAGCCCATGGCGATCTGCGGCAGGTCCTTCATGTTCCAGGCGGCGCGGCCGGTCTTTACCTCGGGGTCCTTGAGGTTGGCCTTGGCCATGCCCTTGAGCTCGAAGGGGAAGTCCTTCGTGATGCGGCGTTCGTTGGTCAGCTTGTCGAGGAACTCTTTCGGATTCTTGTCGTAGTTGCGGGCGGCCAGGATACGGAACACGTTGTTCGAGGAGATCTCGTAGGCGCGCTTGACCGAGATGGTCGAATAGCGGTCGAGGTAGTGGTCCACGAACGGCGCGCCGCCTCCGTAGTTCCACGTGACGATGGCCGGGATCTCGGTGTCGAGGGTGATCTTCTTGTCTTCCAGCAGGGTGGTCAGGGTCGCGCCCTTGAACACGGAGCCGGGTTCGCCCTTGCGGCCGATGGCGTAGTTGTACGTCTCGTCGAAGCCGCCCTTGCCGTTCTTTTCGAGGTTGACCATCGCCTTGACCTCTCCGGTGGGGACGTCCATCACCACGACGGTTCCGGCGTGGACCTCGTTGGTCTTGCTGAGGATGTCCATCAGGGCGTTCTGTGCGACGTCCTGCAGGTCGATGTCGAGGGTCAGCTGCACGTCGAGTCCGTCGACGGGCTGGATGGTCTCCCGGTCGGTGTCCACGATCCAGTTGCGGCCTTCGGTCAGGCGCATGGGCTGCATGCCGTCGGTGCCGCGCAGGATGGAGTCGCAGCTTCCTTCGATGCCGATGGTCGGAATCTCGCTCTGGTCCTTGATATAGCCCAGCGTGCGGAAGCCCAGCCGTCCGTACGGATAGGTGCGGTGGTCCACCTTCACGACGTCGACGCCGCCGCGGGCGCGGCCTTCGCGCAGGATAGGGAAGGACGAGACTTGCTTCATCTCCTGGTAGGTCAGCAGCTTGCGGTTGAGGAACAGGTAGCGGCGTCCGCCCTTGAGGCCTTCCTTGCGGCGCTCGGTGATGTCTTTCTTGTATTGGGCGGCCTTCTTGTCGCCGTAGAAGTTGGCGAGGTAGATGGCGAGCGAGTCGATGCCGCGGGCGAAGACGGCCGAGTCGGCCTGGACGCAGTCCATGCCGATGCGGTATTCGGGGATGGAGAAAGCGAGGTAGCGGCCGTCGTCGGCCAGGATGCTGCCGCGGGTGCAGGGGAGCACGTCCTCGCGATAGATCTTCGTGCTCAGGCTGCGGCCGGGCTTATGGATGAACTGCAGGTCGATGATCCGTCCCACCACGAGGAGTGCGATCAGGACGAAGACCAGGTAGGCGAAGCCTACTTTGCGGATATTGACCTGCATGTTATTCTTCCTTCTCCTTGAGGACGATTCGTTTCGGCGGGAGCTGGGGCGCGTGGAGCTTCGATCCTTCGGCCTTCAGCATCTTGTCGATCCGGGTCCGGTTGTTCATTCCGACGATGTCGAGCGTGCGTTGCTGGTAGCTGATGCGGAGTTCCTGCAGTTCCCTGTCGTTCTTCTGCACCCTGACCAGGTTCTGCTCGACCATCAGGCTCCAGGCGATGATGACGCAGACCAGGGCGAAGCAGTAGAAGATGAAGCCGAGCTGGCGGTCGATGCCGCGCTCGACCAGCACGTCTCCGCTGAGGAAGCTGACCCGGGACAAGAGCCGGTCAAAGAATTTCCTGATCTTCTGCTTGAGGTTTCCGCTCATTTGTCTATCGTCTTTCGGCCACTCTCAGTTTTGCACTGCGCGCGCGCGTGTTGGAAGCGATCTCTTCCTCTGCGGGAAGGACGGGTTTCCGGGTCACACGCTCAAGCAGCCCTGCCTGGCAGGCGTCCCTGATTGCGTTCTTGACGATGCGGTCCTCTAAAGAATGGTATGTTATGACGGCCAGCCTCGCTCCTTGCCCGAGCGACCGGATGGCCCCTTTCATAAACCCCTCCAGGGAAGTCATCTCGCCATTGACTTCAATCCGAAGAGCCTGGTATATCTTAGCCAAATACTTATGCTCCAAAAATTTAGGCAGAACAGGTGCTAGCGCTCTGCCTAAATCTTCCGTGGTTCTCAACGGGCTTCTCTCCCGGGCCGCCACAACCAGTTCTGCGACCCTTCTGCTTCCCTCCACCTCGCCGTAAAGCCTGAAGATCCGTTCCAGATCTTCTCCACTATAACTATTTACTATATCTGCTGCGCAAACGCGTGCGCGCGGGTTCATCCTCATATCCAGCGGGGCATTTTCGAACCGGAACGAAAATCCTCTTTCTTCGGTGTCGAACTGGTGCGATGAGACGCCCAGGTCCGCCAGGATGCCGTCCACGGTCCGGCCGCCGTGATATCTTACAAAGTGGTGCACGAACCGGAAATCCCCGTGCACCAGTGTCAGCCTCTCGTCTTCGGGCGCGTTGGCAAGGGCTTCTTCGTCCTTGTCCAGCGCGATCAGGCGTCCGTCCGGGCCCAGCCGGCTGAGTATTTCCCGGCTATGGCCGCCGCCGCCGAAGGTTGCATCCACATAAATCCCCCCCCTGCGTATGGAGAGCGCATCCACGCTCTCCTTGAGCATTACGGGGATGTGGTAGGCAGACACGTATCGGTCCTCCTCCGGTTAGCCGAGGATCTTTTCGGCAAGTGCGACGAAATCCTTACCGTCCATTTCGCGGGCTTCATACTTCTCCTTGTCCCAGATCTCGATCATGTGGTTGTTGCCTGCGAAGACGACTTCTTTTGCGATGCCCGCCTTGTCGAGCAAGGCTTTGGGAATCGTGATACGTCCCAGTTTGCTTTCGGGTTCCACGGCGGCCGTGCCTCTCATGTACTCGCGCCAGAAGTCTGCGTGTTCCGGCTTGAAGAAGTTCAGGCGGCTCCTGACTTCTTCGGATTCTTTCTCCCACTGTCCGTAAGCGTACATTTCGAGGCACTCCGCGAAGAGTGACTTCTTGACTACGAAGCGAAGGTCAGCACCTTCGCCCATACTCGACTTGAAGGCGGCAGGGAAGATGAGTCTTCCCTTGTCGTCGACCTTCGCTTTGTAGCATCCGATAAACTTTGCCATCAAGTCGTATATGCGTTTAGTGATGTGTGATGCAAATGTAAAAATAATTTTCCACATTCCTCCAAAAACTTCCAAAATTTTACACAAAAAGTTATCAACACCCCTGTTCGCGCCTTTTTTCTGGGCTCACCCCGCGTCCCGCGACTTGCACCATCGTCGGCGCACCCCCGTCGTCATGCCCTGCGGGACCGGGCGGTGTATGCGGCACGCCGTTCACCGTCGCTCCGCTTGGGCCTTGGCCCTTGGCGCAGCCGGAACCGTTTGGTGCTGCGAACCCTCGCCCCAAACGAACCGCGGCTGCTGCACCAGGCCCACACGCAGCCCTCGCTCCGCGACTTGCCATCATCGTTGGCGCGCCCTTTCCGTCATGCCCGGCTTGACCGGGCATCTTTATACGGGGCTCTGCCCCGAACCCCGCGCCTCCC
>LUZE01000113.1 GCA_001602845.1 Bacteroidales bacterium Bact_13
AGCAGGAAATCAGACATGGCGCCGAACGATCCGTAGGTCACCGAAAGCGTCCGGAGTGCATCGGTCCTGAGCCCGCTGGCCGCGTGCGTGTATCGCGCGCCCTGGCGCGTGCATCCTTCCAGATCCGGCCAGCCCTGTATCTGGGATGTCACATCCTGGCTTGATCCGTCATCATACCATGCGGTCACGGTTGCCGTCACCGATTCTCCGTTCCAGATCTTTGCCTTGTCCAGGGAAAGCGTGATGCCGGTCAGCGAGGGTCCCGGAGGATCCGGACCAGGGTCGGGGCCGGGATCAGGTCCCGGCGGATCCGGGTCGACCGGCGCAGGTCCGACCTTCAGGGTTGCGTCATCATCATAGCCCGCATACATCGCCGTTACCGTAACAGTTTGTTCGGACTGTTCTTCGTTGCAGCCCCGCGCCTCGCCCCGGCCGGACATCCTGACGACCGTCGCATCGCTGACCGACCAGGAAGCGATATCAGTCACGTCTTTTTCCCGGGTACAGATGCCATCTTCATACGTATAATAGGTCGCCGTGAAGTCCTGCGTGCCATTGTAATCAATCTCCGCGTAGGATGGCGTCACCGTCAGTTCATGCGTAACGGTTGGCCCGACCGTCCCGCCGGAACCGCGGATCGTCAGCGAACAAGTGGCGGTCTGGCCGCCGTACGATCCGGATATGATGACGGTTTCGTCAGATTCGTTGCTGCCGTTGGAGACAAAAGTGGTATAGATGCGGTCTTCCAGCGAGCCGAATTCCTCTCCTTCCAGGATTGTCCACACCGTACTCATGCTGACGGAATTGCCACCGTACGTGGCCATCAGCGTCGACTGCGCGCCGCAATCGATGGTGGCCGGGACGGCCCGGACGGACAGGTTCGGAGAGAAGACACGGAACCGAAGGGTATTCGACATGACGTTCCCCTTCTTGATGTATCCCGTCGTCTCGCCGGGTTCCCAGGCACCCAGCATGTTCGTCGTACCGGGCGCCACGCTGACCACGTCCTCATCCGCGATAACCCAATCGAACCCGGACAGGTCATGCACGTCTGTTTCCACGGTCCCATCACTGTAGGAAATGTCTGCGTAACACGTAAAAAAGGCCCCCTCCCGCTTGCGATAAAGATCCATGTAGTCGATATAATCTCCCTCGCACTTGAGCACGATCTGCGTCACCGTCACGGGCGGAACGACCGTCGTGATCCGGCAGGAGCATTCCAGGCGGCCGTCAAGCGTGCTGGCGTACAGCGTGCCGGTCGCGGTCCCCTCCCGTGTACTGGTAATCACGACCGTGTTGCCGCTGCGGTAAAAGGACAAGCCGGCCGAAGCCATCGAGCCGTTCTTCTCGTAGACCCGGTATTTCAGGTTGGTCGGCCTTGCCCGGATGCCGACCGTGCCGGTTGACATCCAGGGCAGTTCCAACGTCGCCGGCGTAAACAACAGGCTCGCCTTTTCATTGTAAGGGCCCACTTCCACCTTCCAGGAACCGCGGTCCACATTGGAATCGGTCAGGACCAGCGTCACCGTGTTGATCGTATTCCGGACGACGTCGAAATTCCGCGTTGCGTTCTGCCCGAGATAGAACCGGTAGGTCGCATTCCGCGTCGTCCCGCTGTTGTCATCAACCGTCAGGACGCCCGTTATTTCTACATAAGGCGGCTCCACGCCGCTTGTCAGGCTGGAGGGAACCTTATTCCAGGCATCCCGGTTGTCCGGCAGCAGATCGCCGAAACAGCTTTCCAGCAGATAGTAGGATGTGGCGCCCCCTGCATTGATTGCCGTTACGTCAGAATTGGATGCCGCATCCGGCTGCACGGGATCCGACAAGGGGACGGACCGGTTCACGAAAGGACGGCAGTCCCCCGCCCCGGACTTGAGTTGCACGCGCTGGGCCTTGAACTTGTACAGGGACAGTTCCGAAACGTCCACGGTCAGGTCCATCCGGGCCACGAGCCGGACCAGCGGAATACTGAGCGTTCCGTTCGCTACCGCATCCATCTCTCCGGAATAAGCCATCGGCCAGGCCGCATTGTTCTTCACGCTGCTCCAGGCCACCGACATCGCAGGAATATCCGCTTCCGACGTGGGAAACGTCACCTGTCCCATATTGGCCAGGGCATAGACCGAATAGTGCCGCGACAGGCGTACGTCCGTCAGTCGCAAATCCGTCATCGCCGGGAAATACCAGGTCCCGGAGATCAAACCGCCCTCATACAGCGCGATGGTCAGGTTCCTGACATCGTCTTCCGTCTTGGTGTGGGTGCTTTTCACAGGAACGCCGTCAACGACCGTCACGTCCACGGAAACCGGGCCGGACGGTTCGGGACCGGCCTGCGCACAACCCGTCAACCCGGCACACAGGCAACTGAGTATCAGTAAATAGCCAAATTTTTTCATCATTTGTACAATTGATAGATGTATTCCTCCTCCCAGTCGGCGATCCGCAGATACAGAAGCGCCCGGTCGAAGTTGATCTTGATTGTATAATCCTCCAGTTCCCTGGCATCGGGATCGTATCCTGCGTCGAACAGATAGAGGCCGAGCGGCGTCGAAAACAGGCGCTGGTAGTTTTCCTTGTCATAGAAATCCAGCATCAGGCTGCTTTCCGCCTGCCGGGGAATCCGTACGCTGATGCGTCCGTCTTTGTCGTATTCCTGCACGGTATACAGATAGGCGCCTTCCAGCGGGGAAAGGTCCGCCGCATCCAGTCCACAGGTAGTACCCCGGATGACGAGGTTATAACTGCGCAGCCGGGCGCCGTCCTCCTCGTCCGTAAAAAACAGCGTAGAGAACTGCTTGAGCGGCGAAATGACACAGACGGACTCCTCGCCGGTGCAGTCCACTTCGCTGGTGTGCACATACAGGGAATCGATCTGGTTCCCGGCCTCGTAGCGGATCTGTGTACCCGGAACCGGAAAACCATCCGGAATCCGGTTTCCGACCAGCGCGACGACCCGGACCGTATCCCGCGAGACCGTCTTTTCCTCCACGTCCGGACAGGTTGCCAGCGGATGCGTGCAGCGCGCCGAAAGTTCCGGATGGAACAGGGCAACGTCGACCGTTCCGGGCTCATCCGGAAACAAACCTGCCGCCAGCAATTCCCGATAGTCCACGTCCAGATAGCAGGGACACGGCTGGCGGTCTTCCCTGACCGTGCAGGCGCTTGCGGCGAGCAAGCCC
>LUZE01000114.1 GCA_001602845.1 Bacteroidales bacterium Bact_13
GGAAAATGCCCTTGCCATCCTTGCCCTCGCTCTCGCCGAACAGCTGCTTCAGCCACTCGCCCAGATACTGGAGCTTCGGATTGAAACTGGCGAAAAGCTCTACCTTCTTGCCGTTGTCGTAGAGGAGATTGCGCATGGCGGCGTAACGGACTGCCGGGTTCTCGGCATCGCGGGCAGCAAGCGCCTTTTCGGCATCTTGCGCACCACGGACAAGGGCTTCGATGTCGAAGCCCGCCAGGGCGATGGGCACCAGACCAACGGGCGTCAGCACCGAGAATCGGCCGCCGATGTTGTCCTCGATCACGAAGGTCTGGTATCCTTCCTGGTTCGAGAGCGATTTCAGGGCGCCGCGCGCCTTGTCGGTGATGGCGACGATGCGGGCCTGCGCCTCCGTCTTGCCATACGTCTCTTCAAGATAATTCTTAACGAGACGGAAAGCGACGGCGGGCTCGGTCGTCGTGCCGCTCTTCGAGATGACCACGCACGCCGTGTTGCGGATATGCACCAGGTCGAGCAGCTCGGCCGTGTAGTCTTCGGACAGATTCTCGCCGGCGAAGACGACCTTCGGCCCGGCGCTGCCCAGATGGGTGGCGAAACTGTGGCTGAGGGCCTCGATGGCGGCCTTTGCGCCAAGATAGGAGCCGCCGATGCCGATGACGACGATCAGGTCGATCTCGCGCTCGATCCAGCGGTCCACCACGCCGAGAACTTCGTCGATCTCGGGCTGGCCGATCGAAGAGGGCAGATGCTGCCAGCCGAGGAAATCGTTGCCGGCGCCGGTCTCTTCTTCAAGGACGACCTGCGCGGCCAGGGCCTTTTTCAGATATTCTTCGAATGCCTCCTTTCCCACGAAGGAGTCGCATCCGGTTAAATCTACTTTAATCATGATCGTTATGATTGTTAATAATTATACAAATTATCAGGGAAGTTCGACATACGTGACCGTTACGCCGTCAGGCAGTTCCAGGAGGGAATACTTGTGCCCGGCCAGGAGCCGGACTTCCGTCATCGGGTTGCCTGTGCACAAGAGTTTCTTCAGGTATTCGCTGTAATGCACATCCAGGAACGTCAGCTTGTTGTTGGTGCAGTCCAGGATTTCCAGCGGCTTGGCATTCTCCGTCGCGTGGATTTCCTTGAGCTGGTTGTCGCTGATATACACCCGGATCAGGGAAGTGAAATTCTTCTGGAACCAGAAATCGGTGATCCGGTTTCCTTCCAGATGGATCTCTTTCAGCTTCGGCCCGCCGAAGGGCACGGTTTCCAGGTTGTTGGCCCGTGCGGAGCCGTAGACCAGCTCTTCATTGCCCTTGAGTTGGTACAGGCCGCAACTGTCGCAGACCAGCCGCTGCAGGCCGTGGTTCTCGCGGAAATCGAGCGCGGCGACCTGCGTGCCGGTGAAGTCCACCTTCTCCAGTTTCTGGCACTTGTCCCCGATGTATTCGTTCAGGAAACTGTATTGATAAGCCAGCTCATTCAATTCCGGGTTGTCGTTGATGTTGAGGGTCTCCAACTGGAGCGCTCCGCGGACGGTGAGTTTCTTCAGCTTCGTGTTTCCGGTGAGTTTGAGCTCGCCCTTGAGGCGCGGAACCTTCTCCAAGGTAAGGTCTTCCAGTTCCGTGAACTGCGCCAGATCGAGGACATTCTCCATGATTCCCGACAGGGACAGCTTCTTCACGGCTGCAATCTCTTCCGGCTCGAAGATGCCGTTGTAGTTGGCATCGACGCCCGCTGCGACGAGCGCCTGGCGGGTGATCGGGTCGGCGGACACCTCGTCTTTCACTTCCCAGTTCAGCGTCGCTGCGGCGTTCGCCTTCTTGAACTTGATGGTGATGGACGTGCGGCCTTCGCACAGCGAATAGACACGCCATTCAAGCCCTTCAGCCTCCTTGTCCTTTTCGAGCCGGATGGGCTGGGGCGCACTCTTCATATCCTTGAGCGTCACCTCGTAGCCGTATTTCGCGAGCTCTTCGGGATAGACAGATACAGAGAAGGTCCCGTCGCATCCGACCAGGGATTCGCTCTGGCCGCCGGTCGGCTGGTCGTTGAGCAGGATCTTGATTTCCGGTGCCAGCTGTACGATGGACAGCTTGCTGTTGACGCTCTTGTCGGTCGCCTGGCCGATGATCGTGATGACCCTCATCTTGAAGTCCTCGTTGCCCTTGATGCGGACCTTCCATTGCTTGCGGGTTTTCGAGAGATCGCTGACAAGCTTGATCTCTTCGACATATTTCTTGCTGCCCTCGTCGGCGAAGAGGGTGTATTCGACGGATGCCTCGACTTCAACCAGGACTTCCTGTGCCTCAGTGCCGTTGTAAGGCAGTTCGATGCGGCTCTGGTCAAAGACGATGTCCTTGCGGCAGCGCTGGCCGATGAGGAAGGTGTGCGAGCCATTGCCGCCCTTCTGCCGGATGGTGACATTCTTGGAACGGGCTTCCATCGTGTTGTTGGCCGCGACTTCCAGCGTAATCTTGTCGGTCTGGACACCCTTGGTCGAAACGATCGAGATCCAGTCCGGAGCCGGGTCTTCGAACACGACTTCGTATTCCACGTTCGTCTTGACGGTGAAGGTGATCTTGTGCCGTGCTTCCGACAGGTTTTCGGTGGCCTGGTCGGCCTTGACCTCGAATACGTCGTTCTGCGCCTGGTTGACCGTGACGGTGGCGGAGAGGGAACCGGAGGTTTCCTTCACCAGCACGGAACCCGTGCGCGCACTGCCGGTCGTGTTGGCGTCGACAGCCAGGGTGAGGGTAGTGCTGGCCAGGCCCTTGGCCGATACGACCCGGAGCCAGGCGGCATCGGATTTGGCCGTGTAGTCGACATTGGCGCGGACTTCGATGGCCAGCTGCTGCGCTTCGCACGGGACGTCGAAGGTCGTCTGGGAGACGATCAGTCCGTTTGCGGCATCCTGGCTCACGGCAAAGGAAGCCGACGCATCATCGCAGTTGACGGTCACCGTACAGCTGCGGGTATCATAATCGGTATTCGGAGTGCACGTCAGGGTGACGGTCGCGTGGCTGTTCTCGGATCCGTCGCCCGTGCCGGGCGAAATCTTGCACCAGGAGGCGTCGCTGCTGACGCTCCAGACCTTGTTGGCCACGAAGTCCACGGTAGCCGTGCCTCCGTCGGCATCAAACTGAAGAGGTGTCGTCGGAACGTTGAGAATCGTTTCCGGCTCGCATCCCACTGCCAGCAGCAGGATTGACAAAACAAAAATCGGAAGACGTTTCATTATCTTGTGGAATGACTTTATCATTCCACAAATATAATAAAATAACCTGATATTTCCGCGTGTCCTAGAATTCCACTTTCAAGCCGTCGTGGGCGGGCTGGAGGGAGAAGGGGAGGGTGGCCAGTTCGGCGCACAGGTCGGCGTGGCGGGGAAGCATGTGGGAGAGATGGGTGAGGTAGCTGTGGCGGGCGCCGACGCGGCGGCAGACTTCGATGGCCTCTTCCAGCGCATAGTGCGAGATATGCTTGCCGCGCTTGACGGTGTTCAGGACAAAGACCTTCAGGCCCTGCAGCTTGTCGAACTCGCTGTCCGGGATGTAATTCGCATCGGTCACATAGGCGCAGTCTCCGAAACGGAACCCCAGCACCGGCAGTTTGTAGTGCATCGCCCGGATGGGCACGACCGGGATGCCGTCAATCTCGAACGGCAGGCTCGTGATCAGGTGGATATCCATCTCCGGCGCGCCCGGATAGGGCTTTTCCTGAAACACGTAATAGTATTCTTTTTTCAGGGATTCCAGCACGTGTGCTTCGCAGAAGATGGGGAACGAGCGCTTCTCCAGGTAGTTGAACGAGCGCACGTCGTCGAGGCCGCCGGTGTGGTCCTTATGATTATGCGTCAAGAGGATGGCGTCGAGATGGGAAATGCCTTCGCGCAGCATCTGCTGCCGGAAATCCGGCCCCGCGTCGATCAGGAACTCCTTGCCCTGGTACCGTATGAGTGCAGAGCACCGCAGGCGGTTATCGCGCGGATCCGCCGACTTGCAGACTTCGCAATTGCACCCGATCATCGGGATGCCCTGGGATGTCCCTGTGCCTAAAAATGTAATACTATTCATTGTGCGTCATGGCTATTGCCGTATGTGTGACGGTATATGTCTTGAAGACCCGTGCCACCCTCGGCACCGTAAGAGGGAGGGGCCCATGCGCAGCATGGGAGGGGTCGAGCGTAGCGAGACGGTCTGAAAGACATATACCAGAACACAGGAGGCAATAGCTTCTCATATTGTCACTTCAACGATTTTTCCGATCAAGTTTTTGTCATAAGGTCGCTCAACGCGGAGATAATTCTCGGTGTAGCCGAACATCTTGCCCCCCTTCATCGTGCTCTCAAAAAGCACGTGCGCCGTGCGGCCGTTGTTCGCCGCCGTGAACTCCGCATGAAGCCGGTCGGAAAGCGCCTGTAAGCGCGCCGCACGCTCCGTCTTCACCGACTCCTGCACCTGGTCCGGCCGTGCCGCCGCCGGCGTGCCCGCCCGGCGCGAATACGGGAAAATGTGCAGGAAGGCCGGCCGTACACGCTCCAGCAGCCGGTACGTCTCCTCGAAGTCCTCATCCGTCTCGCCCGGGAAGCCCACGATTACATCGATGCCGAAAAAGACGCGCGTGAAACGCTCCTCCGGCTTCTCGAGAATGTCGCGGATCAGGCCGATCTTCGCCTCGAACTGCTCCGCCGTGTAGCGCCGGTGCATCTCCCGCAGCGTGCGGTTGCAGCCCGACTGGATGGGGATGTGGAAATGGGGGAGGAACTTCGTGCCCGTGGCGATCCAGCGCAGGATCTCCTCGGTCAGTAGATTCGGTTCGATGGAAGAGATGCGGTAGCGCTCGATGCCCGGCACGTCGTTCAGCGCCTGGATGAGCGAGAGGAAACTCTCGCCCGTCGTCTTGCCGAAATCGCCCGTGTTGACGCCCGTAAGCACTACCTCCACAATGCCCTGCGCCGCGATCTCCCGGGCCTGTGCCACGAGATCGGCAACGGGGATGTTGCGGCTGTGGCCGCGGGCCAGCGGCACGGTGCAATAAGCGCAGTGATAGTCGCAGCCGTCCTGGACCTTGAGGAATGAGCGGGTGCGCTCGCCCGACGAATAAGCCGGGAAGAAATTCCCGCCCGCCCCCGGCGCCGTGGCCTCCGTCGCCGGCCCCGCCGCTTCGGCCTCCGCTGCTGCCGCTTCCTGCTCCAGAATCATCCGCACCAGGTCCCGCTTGCTCTCGGTTCCCGCCACGAGGCAGACGCCGTCGATGGCGCGGATCTCCTGCGGCTTGAGCTGCGCGTAGCAGCCTGTCACGGCGATGCGTGCGCCGGGAGCGAGGTGGTGCAGCCGGCGGATGAGATTGCGGCACTTCTTGTCGGCGTGCTCCGTGACGGAGCAGGTGTTCACGACGAAGACGTCCACGTCCGGGCCGGGCTTGACTTCCTCCCAGCCGGCGGCCGCGAACTGCCGTGCGTAGGTCGAGGTCTCGGAGAAATTGAGCTTGCAGCCCAGGGTGACGAAGGCGACTTTCCGGCTCATGGATTATTCGTAGGTGACGGTGACCGAGGTGCTTTCGACACGTCCCGGCAGCGGGGGATTGAACTTGGTGACGGTCAGCTCGGCGCACTCGATGGCCGGGAAACGGTCGGTGATGGCGTCGAGGATCCGGGAAGCCAGGTGCTCGAGCAGGTTGGCCGGCTTGTCCATCTCCGTGCGGATGACTTCGTAGATGGCGGCGTAGTCGATGGCTTTCTCTAGGTCGTCGGTCCGGATGGCCTTGCGCATGTCGTAGTCGTAGGCGAAATCGACCCGGAACCAGTTGCCGTCGCGCCACTCACTTTCGAGGCAGCCGTGCCGGGCGAAAAACTCCATATTGTTCAGTCGTACCATCGTGGTAGATAAATATTTGATTATCAATCGTTTGTTAATAATCGGTTGCGCACTTTTACGCAACCGATTTTGCGTAATCTGCTGGAAATCAGTGGCTTACGCGCCACAGCTATGCGCGCGCCCCTTTTCATGCCAGCAGAATAAAGACGCACGGACGCTTGCCGATGGCGAAGCCGGCTTTCAGCGCCTTGCTCCAGTCGGCGATCGTCTGCGTCCGGATGAATTCGCCCGGGCAGGTGAGTTCGGCGGCCACGCAGAGCCGTGTCGCCGGACGGCAGGCCGTGCACAGGTCGGCCAGCAGCGCATCGTTGCGGTAGGGCGTCTCGATCACGATCTGGGACTGTCCCAGCCGGGCCGAGGTCCGCTCCAGCTGCACGATGGCCTCCCGCCGGGCCGGCGTCTTGACCGGCAGGTATCCCGTAAAAGCAAAACACTGTCCGTTCAGGCCCGAGGCCATCAGCGCCAGCATCAGCGAGGAAGGCCCCACCAGGGGGACGACCGTCACGCCGCGCCGGTGCGCCAGTTCTACCAGCAACGCCCCAGGATCAGCTACTGCGGGAAGCCCCGCCTCGGAGATCAAGCCAGCATCCTGCTCGCCGAGCATCGCCCCGTACGCCTCGATCTGCTCCCGCGTGGTATGCTCGTTCAGCTCGAAGAGCTCCAGCTCCTCGATGTGCCCCTTCAGCCCGGCCGCCGACAGGAACCGCCGCGCCGTCCGCAGCTCTTCCACGAAGAACCGCCGCAGCCCGAGGATCTGTTCCAGCACGGGTGCCGGAAGCACGCTAGCGGGGGCGTGGTCGCCCAGCGGGGTCGGAATCAGGTACAGTTTTTTGCTCATTGTCCTTGATATGAAACACTTTGCGCCAGAGCTCGCCCAGCGAGTTGAAGTCCTCCTGGTAGACGATGCCGGCGCCGTTGCGCTGGCTCTGGTCGAGGTAGTTGCTGTATTGGTCGGCGGAGTGCGAGAACAGCGTCAGGCGCAGCTGGCCCTGGCGGTTGAGCTTGATCTCGATGTCGAGGTCGCCCACGATGTCGCTGTTGCTCGAGGAGATGTACTGGCGGTTTCCGATGTTGCCGTTGATGCTCACGCGGTTATTGAACAGCTGCGTGGAGACGGCCACGTCGAAGATGCTCCGCCCTGTCTCCGTGGGCTGGTAGTTGAAGCCCAGGTCGACCGGGATGTCCAATTGTCGGAAGATGTTGTTGATCTGCCCGGCCATCATTTCGGAGGCGTTCGAGAAGAGGATGGTCGTGCTGTTGACGATGCCGGACTGCTCGTCGGGGACGAAACCGCCCGAGATGAGCAGCGCGAGCGCCTGTTTCATGCGCTTGTCCTCGGTATTGAGAGCGCTCTCGACCCGGCTGGCGGTGCTGGGGTCGAGGTCGGGCACGTTGATCTTGAAGCCGATCTGCGGATTGGCGAGCTTGCCCGTGATGGCGATGCTGCATTCCACGTTGCGGCGCGTGCTTACGGCCGTGGAGTCGGCGATCAGCGGGCTGAGCGACGCCTTCGTATGGTAGGTGGCGGTCAGGTCGAGGTCGGTGTCCATGACGTTGCCATTGAACGCGAGGGAGCCGCCCGGATCGATGGAGAAGTCGCGCGTGGTCAGGCCCAGCATGCCGAAATGGTAGTTGCCGCTGTCCACCCGGTAGTCGCCCTTGATGCCGAAGCTGCCGGCACCGGCCGTGATGCTCATCTGTCCGTTGCCCCGTGCCTTGAGGATGTCGCCCGTGGAGCGGTCCACCTCGATCTGCACCTCGGCGTCGGGCGTGGCGTTGAGCCGCAGGTTCACGTTCAGCTTCGACGACTTGTGGCCGTTTTCATCTTTTCCGCGCGAGACGTTGTGGGCGATCACGAGCGAGTCGTAGAGGCCCAGCGGTTTGGTTTCGTTGTTGATGAAGGTCAGCAGCGAGTTTTTTTCGGAAGCGGAGTTGTCGAGCGGGATGTGGATGGTGGAGTTCTCCTTCGTCGTGAGGTTGAGGTTCAGCCGGATGTTGTCGAGCGTGCCGAGGATGCGGATGTTGCCGTCGGCGAACGCCCGTCCGTAGAAGCTTTCGTTGTCCGTGCTGCGGGTGTTGAGCGCCATGACGTTCTGCAGGTCGAGACGCACGTTGAGCCGCAGGTTCTTGAAATAGTCGTAGGGAATGCCGCCGGTGAGGGTGGCCGGATGGCCGAACTTGTCCTTGACGGAGATGTTGTCGAAGGTGACGCCCTGGCTGTTGACAGTGAAAGGCCCTTCGGCCGTATATTCTACCTGTGTATAGTCTAGTTTGAATTTCAGCGAGTTGAAACGCGTATTCTCGCTCTTGATGTCCAGCTTGTCGAGCGGGCCTTTTACCTGCAGGCCGCCGGACATCGAGCCGCCGATGTCGGACGCGAGGCCGCCCAGGAACGGTTCCAGGTAGGCGGTGGAGAACTGGTCGAGCTTCAGGTTGAGGTCGAGGTTCTTGTTGGAAGGCCGGTAGCTGGCCGTCGCGCGGACCGGATGACGGCCCTCGAGGGTGTTGTTGACCAGGAACTTGAAGGCCTTTTCGCCTTCGTCCCAGTTGCTGCGGACCCGCAGGTCGCCGATGGGTTCCCCGATCATCGAAAGCTCTTTCCCGTAGAGGTCGAGCAGCAGGGCCCTGTCCTTGCCCAGCAGGGCGATGCCCTGTCCTTCGCCGGTCAGCTTGCCCTGCAGGTCGAGGTCGCGCTGGAGGAAGGCGTTCACCAGGTTCACGTCGAAATCGTTGAGCCAGACCATCAGGGTGTCGCCGGGCTGGTCGCCTGCGATGCCGTCGATCTCGAGGCTCTGGTTGCCGTGGTTGAGGGCGAATTCTTCGATGCGGATATGTTTGTCGCGGTAATAGACGGTGGAGGGGTCGAGGTTCCAGGTGGATCCGGCCAGGGTGAGGTCGGAGGGACGGATGTCGGCCTTGAACTTCCAGCCGTCCGTCGCGGGATCTCCGAAGGATAGGCGGGTCTGTATGTCGGCCCGGTTCTTCTTTTCGTCTTCGTTCTCAAAGCGGGCGCGCAGGTCGAGGCCGGTGCTGTCGGCCGCGGCGTCGAGCGAGATGTTGTCGGCGAAGAGCTCGCCCGATTCCACGCGGTCCACGTTGAACATTCCGCGCAGCAGCACGCCGTCGTTGTAGACGCGGCCCTGCAGGTTGTGGACGAACAGGCTCCCGGCTGCGACAAGTTCGGTCGCGATGCGGCCCTCCACGCTGTTGCCGAGCATCGATACGCCGACGCTGCTCTCCCGCGAGATGTACAATTTCGGGGCGAAGAAGCTGCAGACCGGCTGGAGGTCGAGTGTACGGAGCATCAGCGAGCCGAAGGCTTCGGGATCATATTCGTGCTGTCCTTTCTGCTTGATGATGGAGTTGAGGTGGCCGTCCGAGACGACCTGTACCGCCTGCCGGATGAAATGGGTGAGGAAGACATTGCCGTCGTAGTCGACCTTGGCCACGGAGGAGTTGAGGGTCAGCTCATAGCGGTCCTGGTCGAGCGTGGAGTTGAGGAAGATGTCGCCCACGTCGAAGGTCTTGTCCTGCACCTGTCCGCGAAGCGACCGGATGGTGGCTTCGCCGAGCAGGTCGCCGCGGGCGGTCTGGGTGATGTCGGCGTCGAGCGACATGCTGGCAGTGACGCCTTCTCGTTTATCGAAATTCAGGGCGGAGAGGTCGACCGTGTCGAGGTCCATGCCGATGCGGTAGCGGCGTTCCTTGGTGCGGTTGTTCACGTCGATGTCGCCGTGAAGGTTCATCTGGAGATTGGGATCGGTGCTGTGGATGTCGGCGGTGATGTTGTCGCCGACCATCTTGGCCTCTGCGACGATGCCGTGGTAGTCATAACCACGGAAGGTGAAGTGGTCGATGCGGGCGGGGGTCAGGTTGATGCGGGTCTTGCCGCCCGTATTGTCGAAGGCGAGGGTGGCGTC
>LUZE01000115.1 GCA_001602845.1 Bacteroidales bacterium Bact_13
CAATACGTCAACTGCCGCAACCCGCAACCCGCAACCGGCGCCACTGCAGGCGACTCCTGCGGCGAATGCCCCGCCTGCCATAAATACCAGAAACTCATCCACCCCGACCTCCATTTCGCCTTCCCCGTCAGCACCAGCAACCTGCTGTCCGAAAGCGAAAAGAAAGCGCCCATCTCCGACTACTTCCTGCCCGCCTTCCGGGAACTGGCCCTCGCCAACCCCTATTTCACCGAGCAGGAACTCTACGACGCCCTCGGCATCGAAAACAAGAGCGGCCTGATCGGCGTGGCCGAAGCCAAACGCATCTTCGAGAAACTCTCGCTGCGCGCCGGCGAAGGCCTCTATAAGACGATGATCATCTTCCTGCCGGAAAAGATGAACCTCGACGCCGCCAACAAGCTGCTCAAGTTGCTCGAGGAACCGCCCCAGGGGACCCTGTTCCTGCTGGTCTCGCACAACCCCGAGCGCCTGCTCCCCACCATCCGGTCGCGCTGCCAGCTGGTGGCTCTCAAGCCCCTCAGCCGCGAACAACGCCGCGCGATGGCCGCACCCGACAACGCCGAATACCGCGAAATCGCCGTCTCACTGCTCGAAGCCGGCCTTTCCAAGGACCTCGCCGCCCTCTTCCCCCAGTGGGAGATGCTCGCCGACCTGGGCCGTGAGAAGCAGCGTGAGTGGTGCCTGTACATGGAGAATTATCTGCGGAAAATATATCTGGTCGCCCGCAAGATTGACGACCTGGCCGACCTCTCCCCGCAGGAGGAAACCCAGGTCCGCACGCTGGCCGCCCGCATCAAGCCGGGCTTCTACGAAAAGGCCTTCAACCATCTCGAAGATGCGTTGTCGGCCATCGCCAGCAACGTCAATCCGAAACTGGTCTTCTGTGACCTGGGCAACCGGCTGCTGTTATCATTGTAGGGAAAGAATCACACATGGAACCGACAATCAAGGAAAAAGGAACCAAAGTATACGACTGCTCGAGAGGCTGTGAAGTCGAGCGCACGCCGCAGGGCGAACTCAACATCAAGTACAACCCGCGCTGCTGCAAGCTCAGCAGCTACAACTGGATGGAAGGCATCAGCCAGAGCCGCTACAACGACCTGTTCGAGGTCCGCTTCAAGAATACCCGCAAGATCTTCTTCCGGAACACCTCCGGACAGATCATCAAGAAAGGCGACCTGGTGGTCGTCGAGGCACAGAACGGCCACGACGTGGGTATCGTGACGCTCGAAGGGCCGGTCGTGCTCGAGCAGCTCGCCCGGCACCGCATCGACCCCGACACGTATGAATTCCGCCGCATCTACCGCAAGGCCAAGATCCTCGACATCGAGCGCTGGCAGGAAGCCATCGCCCGGGAACACAAGACGATGATCCGCGCCCGCCAGCTCGCCGCCCGCCTCGGGCTCGACATGAAGATCGGCGACGTGGAATTCCAGGGCGACGGCACCAAAGCCATCTTCTATTACATCGCCGACGAGCGCGTAGACTTCCGCCAGCTCATCAAGGACTTCGCCGAAGAATTCCATATCCGCGTGGAAATGAAGCAAATCGGCGCCCGCCAGGAAGCCGGCCTGATCGGCGGCATCGGCGTGTGCGGCCGCGCCCTCTGCTGCTCGAAATACATGTCCGACTTCCAGTCGATCACCACCCAGGCCGCCCGCTGCCAGGACCTGTCGCTCAACCCGCAGAAACTTGCCGGCCAGTGCAGCAAGCTCAAATGCTGCATCAACTACGAAGTGTCGACCTACCTCGACGCACAGCACCAGCTGCCCGAACTCCACGGCCCCATCGAGCTGGAAGACGGCCCCGCCTGGCTCATGAAGACCGACATCCTCAAGGGTGTGATGTACTTCTCGTACGAACAGGGCAGCCTGGCCAACCTCCATGCCGTCCCCGCATCGCGCGTACGCGAAATCCTGGCCGCCAACCACAAGGGTGTCAAGCCCGCGTCGCTGCAGGAGAAAGGCGGCACCAAAGTGCAGGAGTTCGTCAGCGCCGTGGGCGACGACAGCATCACCCGCTTCGACGAGCAGAAGAAACGCCGCAACAACCAGCGGAAAAACAACAACCGGCGCCGCAACCGCTCCGGCAAGGGCGGCGGGAAAGGCGGCGAGCGAAAAGATGACGGGAAATAGGCGCATCTTGGCCTTCGCTCTGACCCTGGCACTAGCACTGGCGGGCTGCAGCAAGCCGGTCGACGGCTACACGCTCGTGTCGCGCGAGACCGCCCGGGCCGACGGCGGACGCTTCGCGTTCGACCTCGACCTCGACGACAGCACCTGCACCTACGCCACCACCATAGCCGCCCGCCTCAACACCGCCCGGCTCCACGGCAACGGGCTCGAACTCCAGATGAA
>LUZE01000116.1 GCA_001602845.1 Bacteroidales bacterium Bact_13
CCCAGCCACTACCGCTACTGGCACACCACCGCCACCTGCGGCGGGTTCGGCGCAGCGGCGGCCGCGGCCAAGCTGCTCGGCCTCGACGAGCAGCAGACCGTGTGGGCCCTCGGCACCGCCGGGACCCAGGCGGCGGGTCTCTGGGAATTCCTGGCCGAGAACGCCATGAGCAAGGTGCTGCACCCCGGACGGGCCGCGTCCGCCGGCATCCTGTCGGCCCTGCTGGCCCAGCGCGGCTTCACCGGCGTGAGCACCATCCTGGAGGGCAGACAGGGCTTCTACCGGGCCACGTCACAGGATTTCGACTGCGGCAAGGCGACCGAGGGCCTGGGCGAAGTCTTCGTCATGGACCGCAGCGCCCTCAAGCGCCATGCCGCCTGCGGCCACACCCACTCCGCGGTGGACGCCACCCTGGCCGCCGTGGGCGGCCGGAAGCTGGACCCCGGCCAGGTGCAGCGGGTGGAGGTGAAGATCAACGGCGAGTCCTACCGGGTGGTGCACGGCGTGCGGCCGGACACCCCGTATCTGGCCAAGTTCTGCCTGGAGTTCTGCGTGGCCTCGGCCCTGGTCCGCGGCCCCCTGGGCCTGGATGCCTTCACCGAACAGACCGTGGCCGACCCCGTGCTGCGGGAGCTTGCGGCCAGGGTGGCGGTGACGGCGGACCCGGACATGACGCGGCTGTTTCCCCTCCGCTGGCCCGCCCGGGTGCGCGTGCTGCTCAAGGACGGCACGGTCCTGGAGGCCGCCCTGGAGCACTCCAAGGGCGACCCGGAAAACCCGCTCTCCGTGGCAGAGATCCGGGAGAAATTCATGGGGTTGGCCTGCCTGTCCGTCTCCCCGGCCCGCGCGGCGACGCTGGCCGAGAGGGCGCTGGGCCTGGCCGACCTGGACGACGTGAACCGCCTGTTGG
Organism: Bacteroidales bacterium Bact_13; assembly: GCA_001602845.1. Taxonomy (GTDB): domain Bacteria; phylum Bacteroidota; class Bacteroidia; order Bacteroidales; family UBA932; genus Cacconaster. Next base: position 911 of record LUZE01000116.1, read on the forward strand.
TTCCCTGACCTGCGTACCCCTCTCCCCAAAAAGAAGGAGGACCTGAAAATGGCTGACGAGAATTGCGAGACAAGGCCCTTTCTTCTCGTGGAGCAACTCGCCGACATCCTGATCAAGGACATCCTCGACGGCACCCTCGAGGGCGGCAGCAAGCTGTCCGAGCCCCGCCTGCAGAAGCAGTTCAAGGTCAGCCGGTCGCCCTTGCGCGAGGCCTTGCGGGTCATGGAGAAGCGGGGGCTCGTGGAGATCATTCCCCGGCGCGGCGCGTTCGTGCGGAAGGTCTCGCGGAAGGACGTGGAGGACAACTTCCCGATCCGGGCCGTGCTGGAGGGCTTGGCCGCCAAGATGGCCTGCATCCGCAGGGAGCAGTCCATGCTCGACAGCCTGGCCCTGGCCCTGGACGGGATGAAGCGGGCCGTGGCGGACAACAACGCCCAGCAATACACCGCCCATCACGTGAAGTTCCACGAGGCCTACATCCAGGGCAGCGGCAACGAGGAATTGATCGAGCTGACCTCCCGGGTGCGCATGCACGCCATCTGGCACCGGTACTACTTCAAGTTCCACCAGGAGGACTTCTCCGCGTTCCTGACTGGGCACACCTTCCTGATGGAGATGCTCACCACCCCGGCCACCGACCCCAGCTATGTCGAACACTACATCAAGAAACACATCATGATCGCCCAGAAGCGGTTCCTGCAATACCTCGATGAGAACGCCTACTAGTCCGTACGGCAACATGTAACAACTCGTCCAAAGGAGATGGGCATGGCCCTGCATGTCATGGATTCGCAGATCTACGGAGAGGATTTCGGGCATCCCAAGGTCCGGGAGATCTTCGAGGAGGCGAGCATCCTCAACGACTGGATCCAGTTCGAGGTGGCCCTGGCCGAGGTCCAGGCCGAACTGGGGTTCATCCCGGCCGAAGCGGCCCGGGAGATCAAGGCCAAGGGCAACCTGGAGCACGTGCCCCTGGCGCGGGTGGCGGGTATCTACCGGAAGACCATGCTGTCCAGCGTGTCCATGATCCGGGCCTTCAAGGAGGCGTGCGAGGGGAACGCCGGCGAGTACATCCACCTGGGCGCCACCACCCAGGACTGTTTCGACACCACCCTGGCCATGCGCCTGAAAAAGGTCCTGGAGGTCTTCCTGGCCGACCTGCAGGAGGTGCGCGCCAACCTCAACCACCTGGCCGACAAGTACCGCAATGTCCTCATGGCCGGCATCACCCATGGCCAGCAGGCCCTGCCCGTGACCTTCGGTTACAACGCCGCCATCTGGTCCGAGATGATGGCCGGGCACATCGAGCGCATCCAGGAGGCGAAGAAACGCATCCTGGTGGGCACGGTGGCGGGCGCCGTGGGCAACTCCGCCTCCTTCTGCCTCCTGGGCGGCGGCAACGCCCTGGAAATGCAGCGGAGGGTCCTGCACCGCCTGGGCCTGCAGCCCCCGCGGATCAATCTCCAGCCCCGCATCGAACGCCTCACCGAATTCATGCAGATCCTGGCGCTCATGAGCGTGAGCTTCGAGAAGATCGCCGACGACATCTTCCTGTTCCAGCGCAGCGAGTTCGCCCAGGCCGAGGAGCCCTTCGACACCGAGCACCAGATCAGCTCCTCGACCATGCCCCAGAAGCGCAATCCCTTCCGCTGCGAGACCATCAAGGCCCTGTCCAAGAAGGTGCGCTCCAACGCCAACGGCTTTGCCGAGGTGCACATGCGGGATCTCCGGGATCATACCCCGTTCTGCCTGGAGGACCTGGTCATCGCGGAAAGCTGCATCCTGACCAGCAGCATCCTGGAATTCTTCAAGTTCGTGAGCGCAGGCCTGGTGATCAAGCCCGAGAACATGCGGCGCAACCTGGGCCTGAGCCACGGCCTGATCATGGCCGAACCGCTCATGCTGGCTCTGGCCAAGAAGACCGGCCGCAAGGAAACGGGGTTCGCCCTGGTGCACAAGGCGGCCATGGCATCCTTCGAACAGGGCGTGCCCTTCGACCAGTTCGTTCTGGAATATCCGGGCATCCGGGAACACTTCTCCCGCGAAGAACTCCGGAATCTGATCGACCCCGCGAACTACCTGGGCATGAACGACCAGCTCATCAATGACGTCATCAACGATTGATCGTGGAGAAGTGTGCGGATGGATTGATCCCTGGAGTGTCTTGAAACGGCCTTAAAGATCGTTGGAGGAATTCGATGAAACGGTTAGCCACAATGCTGCTGGTGACCTTGCTGGCAACCGCCGTGGCCCTGCCCTGCATCGCGGCGGACAAGGTCTATGAGATCAAGCTCTCGGTCGATTCCAACATGAACCATCACCGGAACATGGGCCTCAAGGTGTTCCAGGCCTTTCTGGAACGTAACTCCAACGGCCGGCTCAAGATCAAGTTCTTCCACAGCGCCCAGCTTTACAAGGACAAGGACATCCCCACGGCCATGCGGCTGGGGACCGTGGACATGGCGGCGCCCGGCATCTGGAATCTCGAGGGCGTGGACCCGAACATGGGGATCACCGGCCTGCCCATGTTCTTCGGCCTGCCCGAGAAGGTGACCAAGGACGTCGTCGACGGCGAAGTCGGGAAGATGCTCAACGCGTCCCTGGAAAAGAAGATGGACGTCATCATCCCGGGCAAGTGGTACTACCACGGCTACCAGATCCTATGCGCCAAGCGGCCCCTGCACTCCCTGGATGCGTTCAAGGGCCTGAAGATGCGCCATTCCGGCGGCGCCAGCAACGCCCTGCGCCTGGTGGCCATGGGCGCCAACCCGGTCATGATCCCCTGGCCCGACCTGCCCATGGCCGTGCTCCAGGGCACCTGCGACGGTTTCGGAACCACCGAGCGCAGCTACATGAGCGCCAAGCTCTGGGAGACCGGGGCCACCCACGTGGTCGAGGACAAGGAGTTCTACTCGCAATATATCCCCCTGGTCAGCCGCAAGTTCTGGAACAACCTGCCCGACGACCTCAAGAAGATCTTCACCGACACCTGGGAGGAGCACATCGACATCGCCCGGGCCATCGCCGAGTACGAGCAGAAGCGCGGCGCGGACGTGATGGCGGCCAACGGCGTGGAAATCTACCGCCCCTCGGACAAGGAACTGGCTGAGTGGCGCAAGGAAATCATGAAGGTCCAGGACCAGATCGTCAAGGAAACCGGTATGGACACGAAGCTGGTGGCCGAGGTTCAGGCGCATCTGAACAAGGCCATGCAACAGTAGGCTGCATTCGGCGCAGGGCCCGCAAGGGCCCTCGCCGAACCTCGGAGGATCGGTTCATGGAATCCAGCAAGATTCTCAGGATATGGGACACTGCGGAAAAATATCTCGTGGGCGCCCTGGCCACCCTGGCCATGCTCGTGGCCTTCTACCAGGTGGTCATGCGCTACCTGTTCAACAATGCTCCGGAATGGGCCGAGGAAACCGTCCTCTATCTCATCATCTGGTGCGTGTTCATCATCTCCAGCAAGCTGGTGCGCGACGATGAACATATCGGCGCGGACTTCCTCTACAAGATGCTGCCCGTGAAGGCCAAGCGCGTGATGTGCGTGATCACCAGCGTGCTGGCCCTGGTGTTCTGCGTCATCGTCGTCTACTACGGCTGGCAGATCGTGGATACCTCCCTGGTCATGAACCAGCGCTCCACCACCCGTCTCCGTTTTCCCCTGTGGATATCCTATTTGGCGATTCCCAGCGGCACCGCCCTCATCATCATGAGCTACCTCCATCGCCTCTACCGGTTCCTGTTCCGGTTCGACGAGTCCATGGTTACCGGCCAGACGGAAGAACAGCTCAAGCAGAAGGCATAGGGGAGCGAGACGTATATGACTGCCATATTCCTTTGCATCTTCTTCCTGCTGCTTGCGTCGGGCATGCCGATCGCCTTCGTGCTGGGCCTGAGCTCGGTCTTCATGCTCGTCTTCTTCTCCACCACCCCGCTGTGCATGGTCCCGGAGATCATGTACAACACCCTGGCCTCCTTCTCGATGATGTCCATTCCCTTCTTTGTCATCGCCGCCCAGTTCATGACCAAGGGCGGCACGTCGAAATACCTCATCAATGCCGCCAACGCCCTCGTGGGCAGCTTCAACGGCGGGCTGGCCATCGTCTGCGTCCTCGCCAGCATGGTCTTCGCGGCGATCTGCGGCTCCAGCGTGGCCACGGCCCTGTCCATGGGCGTGATCATCATTCCGGCCATGGTGAACCGCGGCTATTCCCGGCAGTTTTCCGCGGGCATCGTATCGGCGTCCGGAACCATGGGCATTCTCATCCCGCCCAGCGTCCCTCTCATTCTGTACGGCATCCTGGCCGAGGAATCGATCCCCCGGCTGTTCCTGGCCGGCATCCTGCCGGGAATCCTGCAGGGGGTCCTCTACATCGGCTGGATCCTGTACTACTCCAAACGCAAGGGCTACCGGGGCGACGAGCGCAAGTCCGGCCGCGAAGTGGCCCAGGCCATGATCAAGGCCCTGCCGGCCTTTTCCCTTCCGGTCATCGTCATCGGCGGCATCTACTCCGGCATCGTCACGGTGACCGAGGCCGCGGCCCTGGCCGCGGTGGCGTCCATCTTCATCAGCGTGTTCATCTACCGCGAGGTCCGGCTCTCCGAGGTGGTGGGCATCGTGGGCGACGCCATGAAGTCCGCGGGCATGATCATGTTCATCATCTCCACGGCCCTGGTCTTCGGGTCCTGGCTCACCGAGGCCCAGATCCCGGCCGATCTGGTCGCCCTCACCCAGAAGGCGAACCTCTCCTGGTGGGCCTTCCTCCTCGTGGTCAACATCATGCTTCTGATCCTGGGCATGTTCCTGGAGGTGGTCTCCATCATGCTCATCACCCTGCCCATCATCCTCCCGCTTCTGGGAGTCCTGGGCATCGACCCCGTCCACTTCGCCATCGTCATGACCGTGAACATGGAACTGGCGCTCATCACCCCGCCGGTGGGACTGAACCTCTATGTGCTGTCCACGGTGGCCAAGTCTTCGCTCTCCGAAATCGTCAAGGGAGTCTTCCCCTTCGTGATCCTGTCAATCCTGGAGTTGATCCTCATCACCTATTGGCCGCAATTCACCCTGTTCCTGCCCAACCTGCTTATGTCGACCGGCCACTAAACGTACCGCTCCCTCGGCGCTGGCCGCAGGGAGGCCCCCCGCCCAAGGCCGGAGGCGAAAGCCTCCGGCCTTGCCGCGTTCTTTGGGGGACGACAGGCAAAGGGAGGACGAGAGGAGGAAGGGATTCGGGCCGGTTCGGCCAGGCCGGACCGGGCGGATGGCGGCTACCCCGGCCTCAACGGGAGGCCAGGAAGGCCGCCCACACCTGGCGATTGCGCGGGCCGTCCCCTTCGCAGAGGAACACGCCCTGCCAGGTGCCGAGTTGAATGCGGCCGTCCGCCACAATGAGGGTCAGGCCCGGCCCCAGCAGGCTGGACTTGATGTGGGCGTCGGAGTTGCCCTCGGCGTGGCGGTAGTCCCCACGGTGCGGCACGAGCCTGGCCAGGTTGGCCACCATGTCCCGCACCACGTCCGGGTCCGCGGCCTCGTTCACGGTGAGCGCGGCCGTGGTGTGCGGACACCACAGGTACAGGAGCCCCTCGCTCCACCCCTTCCCCGCCACCAGCCGCTGCACCTCCGCCGTCACATTCACCATCTCCTCCCGCCGGGAGGTCGTCACGCTGAGTCTTTCCATGGCAGTGGTCAATTGTCCCCGTGCATGGCGCGGTAGGCTGCAAGCAGGGCCTGGACGTACTCGGGGTGCTTGGAGTTCAAAACCTTGAAGCTCGCCAGCATGTGGGTGAGTTCGTCTGGAGTGACCTGGTACAACGTGGCGACCAGGCAGTCGTTGCGAATCTTCAGCATGTCCACCTGCTTGGCAGTGTGCGGAATATCCTTGTCTTTCAGCCCGAATTCCTCCTTCAACTCTGCGAATCCTTCGGGGTTGAAATGTAGGGAAAGCCGCAGGGAATTAAACACAAGTTCCCGGTACGCCTGATTTGTTTCAAGCTCTTCGTCAGTGGGCTGCGGAAGCGGGAGGCGCATTAAATAGGTTTTATTAACTGTGATGGCAATCATAAACCGAAGTACCCAATCTACAGTTACCGCATTGAATACCGCCTGACTGAACAAAATTCTTTGATTCGGAATGCTCTCTAAGATTATTTTCTTCCTTCCCAAGACATAGTTCTTGGGAATTGAAACCCACACTTTGTTCTGTGCCCCGATATTCTTGGGCAGCAGGGAGGCGATCAACGTCCTTTCATCCGTATCTCTGGCGATATCTCTAAAGCCGAGTCGGTAATAATCACGATCAGGGCGTACAAACCTGCCAAGTTCTTCCTTGGACTTCAAACCCAAGGCCATCAACACCGATTCAACCTGCGTCTTCCCCTGGGGCTTTGCAATAGACGGGTAGACATCCTTGACTAAGCGGGAGATTTCCGTCTCGTGTAAGTATTCGTCGAACACCTTCGGATCCAGCCAGTACTCGGGCTGAGCGTAGCAACTGTCATACTGCCAAATCATGGCCCCTTTGTAGAGGGGCAAAAGGCCCTCCGGCCTGTCCGTCTCTATGAAAATAGCTTTGTCATTCGTCGCGTGCAGTTCATTTCGGAAATCGAGCCACTGTGGATCGAGCGGTTTAAAAAGACTATAGAGCCTTCGAAGAATATCCAAGTCCTTCCGGCCCCCTGCCACCTCCATGAAGGCCATGTGATCCGGCGAAGTCACGCGAAGGTCATCGAGACTATAGGGGAAACAGCCTTCTTCCGTGGCCAAGGCCGCAGGGTCCGTCAACATGAAACGCATGGTGGCGGCTTGACCAACATCTTTGGTGCGTTCGACCTGAAGCAGTCCAAACTTGTATCTGGAATCTACATCGGGGAATATCTTCTCTCGATTCTCCAATCCATCAAACCTGGCTATCCAGTAATTTTCAAAAATATGTTTGCGTAATGTATCAGACCCCTCTTCCGTAAGAAGCGCCGTAGGTAATACATAGTTAAGTGCCCCTCCATGCAGAAGCAGCGCCAAATTACGCTCGACGAAAAAGCGGAACAGATTCCCGTCACCCGAGCCTGAATTCAGAGGATACCTGGACTTGTAGTATTCGTTGACGGCCTTAACCCAGGCCTTGCCCTTGTCGTAACGGTTGCGAATCTCAACTATATCAAGGAGATTGACTCGTACTTCAGCCTTCTGCCGATTGGTCATGGTCCGATAGTTGGAACGGTACTGGCTGAAGAAATCCGGGTCCAAAAATTTAGTTTTGTCCCACGGCGGGTTGCCGACGATGACGTGGAAGCCGCGGCCGTTGCCGTTGGCGAAGGCTTCGGGGAACTCCAGTTCCCAGTTGAAGAACCGGTAGCGCTCCTTGTATTCGGCGAGTTTGATAAGCAGGAGCGGGTCGCTGCCGTCCAGGACCTTGCGCACCAGGTTGGCGTCGAACTTGATCTTGTCCGCTTCCTCCCGGTCCCCCTCGTATTCCAGCATCTCCCGAAAGTTGAGCAGGTCCATGGCCCGATCCATCTGGGCCAGAATGGGGCGTATCTCGTTCTTGTACAGCGTGTTGGACTGCCGTACCTCCTCGGCCGTGGTGTCCCGGATGGCGGAGAGCTTGCGGTACACCTCGCGGAGCTTGCCGAAGCGCTCGGACAGTTCATCCAAAAGCAAATTCCCCTGGCCGTCCGGAGCTAAAAACTTCCGGAATCGGGCAAAGCCCGTGCCGATGAGCGAGTTGCCCACCTTTACGTGGTGTCCGATGAACGACAAAGGTGTGCCGAACACGAAAGTGTCTATCCACAGGGCCAGATGCGCCAACTCGATGGCAAAGGGCTGCATGTCCACGCCGTAAATGACCTGCTTGAGCAGCAGCCGCTTGAGCACGGCGAACTCGTCCACCACCAGCCCGAATTCCCGGACCGTTTCCTGAATTTTCTCCTTTTCCCCAGCCAGCTGGCTGCGCAGGGCGGCATCCTGATCCAACCGCTCCAGGGCCTTGCGGGTCAGGTAATTCAGGGCCTCGATGAGCAGGTGGCCGGAACCGCAGGCATTATCCAGGACACGCAACTCCAGTACCGATCCAACCTTGTCCAGCTGGTGGTCAATGGCCCGGCGGACCAGGGGAAAGGACAACTCCGACGGGGTGTAGTAGCTGCCGGACGCCTTGCGCGAATTTTGCGTGCCCACCAAGTATAAGGCATCCTTGGGGTATTGGCGTTCAACCGAAATTGTGGTGTTCGCCGACTGGCGCAACGCCTCCGCATCGTAGGTGTCGAAATACCCCTCGTGGACCTTGGCCCCATCCCTCTCCCGCACCCGGTATTCCAGATACGTGAGCGGCTCCTCCGCCACCCGGAACTCGAATTCGAGCAACCCCTCGTAGATGGCTCCCAGGTGGGTCACGGAAAGGGTCCGGTAGTCCCGGCGGAGTAAGCCTCCGCGGTAGGTGAACAGGTCGTCCAGCACCTGCCGGAGCAGGTCGTTGTCCATGACCTTGGGCTTGTTGAGCAGGGTGGCCCGGGCCTTGTCGAACAGGCCGCCGTTGAGGAGTGGGATGCCCAGATCGCCGCTGCCCTCGTCCAGGATGGAGAAGAGCAGCTTCAAGTTGTGCCAGCCCCAATAGGGGAAAGCCGCTTCGGCAAGCCCCTCGGAAAGCCGCTTCAGGGAAACCTCTCGATAACTGGGGTGCACGGCGAGCTGCTCTTCGTATTTATCCTCGAAAAAGGCGATGAAGAGCAGCCGGAAGACCAGGTACAGACTGTTCTCGAACACGTCGCGCAGGTGACTGGGCGAGGTGTCCCGGCCGGTGGCGTTGAACAACGCCTGTCCGATGCGCTCGAACAGGGAATCCCGACCGTCGGTGCCATACACCACGCTGCGCAGGTCGTTCTCCACTTCCATGCGCGCCTGGGCTTCCCTGTCCGCCAGAACCGCGATGGCCGGTTTGTCTTCTTCCCGGTGCAAGAAGGTGCCGCACTGGAAAAAATAGTGGAAGTAGCGAAACGCTTCCTGATCGCCATCCACCAGTATCTGCTCCAGGTTAATCCGCAGATATCGCTTATCGCTGCTGACGCGGCTGTTATCCACCAGCCACCATTCGCGGCCATTGCTCAGGAACCCATAGGGCAATCGGGTATAGTTCAGGTATTCCAAAAGCTGGATGTACGGGTTGTCCCTTTTGTCCGCCTTCTTGGTGTCCAGTTCCTGGTCGGCGGCCTTGGACTCGCAAAAGGCGACAATCCCCTCGAGAGTCTGCTTCCGCTCCTCCTTGCCGACAGCAAGGTAGGCATCCTGCGCTTCCCGGGTGGCGAACAGAGACCAGTCGGGCTTGAGCTGCTTGCCCTGGACCACCTTCACTTCCTGAGGCAACGGGAACCAACCCAACAGCGCAAGAACCGGTTTGATGACCCGATCCTCAAGCTGCGGCTCGTTGAGGGCGCGGATTTCGTCCTGATCGAAGACGGCCTTTATCTTGGGGAAAAGCTCGGCTGCCGTCTCGATCGGGGCCAGGTGGCCGGGCAGCTCATGGACGAAGAAGTTCCGGTCGTACAGGTTGTTGACAACGTAGCGGGAGAGGTCCGTTTGGGCGGGATCAGTGCACATGGGAGGGATATACCGGCGGACCCATGCCGAAGCAAGCAACTCCCATCACTCCCCGCCCGCCGGTTGGGGATTCCCAGGGGCCGTCGGCCCCTGGGC
>LUZE01000117.1 GCA_001602845.1 Bacteroidales bacterium Bact_13
CCAGACGATGCCCGACTACGCCTATATGTACGCCATCCCCTACCGCTTCTATGAGAAGTACCGGATGCGCCGCTACGGCTTCCACGGGACCAGCCATAAGTTCGTCGCAGCCAAAGCCTGCAAGTTCGTGGGACTCGATATCAACAAAAGCCGCATCATCACCTGCCACCTCGGCAACGGCAGCTCCGTGACCGCCATCCGCAACGGTGAAAGCGTGGACACCTCGATGGGCTTCACCCCGGTTGAAGGCGTGGTGATGGGCACCCGCTGCGGCAACCTCGACGTCGGCGCCGTGACCTTCATCCAGGAAAAGGAAAACCTCGACTGGCAGGGCGTCAACAACCTGCTCAACAAGAAGAGCGGCCTGCTGGGCATCTCGGGCGTATCGGCTGACAACCGCGACATCGAAGCGGCCGCCAAGACCGGTAACCAGCGTGCTATCCTGGCCCGCAAGATGTTGGCCTACAGCATCAAGAAATACGTCGGCGCATACGCTGCAGCCCTCGGCGGCGTCGACCTGATCGTCTTCACGGGCGGCATCGGCGAGAACGCCTGGCCTGTGCGCGAACAGGTCTGCGAAGGACTGGAATTCCTCGGCGTCGACTTTGACCCGCAGGCCAATGCAGTCCGCGGCAAGGATGTCGTCATTACACGCCCCGGTTCGAAAGTCAAGGTCGTGGCCGTCACCACCAATGAGGAACTGGTGATCGCCACCGACACGATGAATCTTGTCAGAAAGTAAACAACAAATAAAGTAACCGATTATGATAACCAATTTCAACGAACTGTTCGAAGCGCTCCGCTCCCGGAGCAAGAAACGGATGATCGCCGCCTGGGGCGTGGACGACCACACCATCACTGCAGCCTCCCTCGCTATCCAGAAAGGCATCGTGGACGTCACCCTCGTCGGCGACAAGGACAAGATCCTCGCGGTCTGCGAAAACGAGAAGATTGATCCGTCCATCTTCACCATCATCGACAACAAGAAGGAACTGGACGCCATCGCACAGGCTGTCGGCATGGTTCGCGACGGTGAAGGCGATATCCTGATGAAAGGCCTCTGCAGCACGGACAAGTACATGCGCGGCATCCTTAACAAGGAGCGCGGCCTCCTGCCGCCGAAGGCCGTCCTGAGCCATGTGGCCGTGATTGAAAACCCGAACTACCACAAGCTCCTGATCGTAAGCGACATGGCCGTCATTCCGCTTCCGGACTTCAAGCAGAAACTGGCTATTTGCAAATACCTGGCAGCCACCGCAAAGGCCCTCGGCATCGAAAAGCCGAAGGTTGCCGCCATCGCCGCTACCGAGCAGATGCTCGACGGCATGCCGGCCTGCGTCGAAGCCGCTCTGCTGGCCAAGATGTCCGACCGCGGACAGATCGCCGGCTGCGTCGTGGACGGCCCGCTCGCCATGGACGTGGCGATCGATCCCGAATCGGTAGCCATCAAGAAAGTCAAGAGCGAAGTGGCCGGCGACGCCGACTGCCTCCTCTTCCCGAACATCGAGAGCGCCAACGTGTTCTACAAGGTCAACTCCAAACTCTGCCAGGGCGTCCGCCAGGCAGCCATCATGGCCGGCGGCATGGCCCCCTGCGTGCTTTCCAGCCGCGCCGACAGCATCGACACCAAGCTCAATTCCATCGCACTGGCCGCCATTACGGCCAAATAGCCGGACACAGCCATGAAAATCCTTGCCATCAATCCCGGCTCCACCTCGACCAAGATCGCGGTGTTCGAAGACTACGAGCCGGTATTCACCAAGACGCTCCGTCACTCCGCCGAAGAGATCGGTCAGTATCCCAACATCGTCTCGCAGTTTGAATTCCGCAAGCGGATGATTGTGGACGCATTGAAAGAGAATGACATCGAGCTCAAGGAGATTTCGGCCATCGTAGGCCGTGGCGGCCTGCTCCGCCCCATTCCCTCGGGTGTCTACGAAGTCAACGAACGCATGCTCACCGACCTGCGCAGCGGCGAGTACGGCGAGCACGCCAGCAACCTGGGCGGCATCCTGGCCCACGCCATCGCCCAGGAAATCGGCTGCCGCGCATTCATCACCGACCCAGTGGTGGTGGACGAACTCTGCGACCTGGCCCGCGTGTCGGGTCATCCCCTGTTCAAGCGCATCTCTATCTTCCACGCCCTCAACCAGAAAGCCATCGCCAAGACGTATGCGGCACAGCAGGGCGCAAAGTATGAGGACCTGAACCTGATCGTCGTCCACCTGGGCGGCGGCACGTCGGTCAGCGCGCACTGCAAGGGACGCGTGATTGATACCAACAACGCCCTCAACGGCGACGGCCCGTTCAGCCCCGAGCGCTCCGGCGCCCTGCCGGCACAACAGCTGGCCGACATCTGCTTCAGCGGCAAGTACACCCCGCTGGAAGTCAAGAAGATGATCAACGGCCGCGGCGGTACGGTCGCCCATCTCGGCACGAACGATTTCATCGAGATCGAGCACAAGATGGCGGACGACCCGCACTTCAAGCTCATCGCCGATGCGTACCTCTACAATATTGCCAAGGAAATCGGCGCCATGGCGGCCGTGCTCAAGGGCAAGGTCAACGCCATCCTCGTGACGGGCGGCATCGCCTACGGCAAGGCCATGATGGCCGACCTGGCTGCCTATGTCGACTGGATTGCTCCGGTGAAGATCTATCCGGGCGAGGACGAGATGGGCGCCCTTGCACACAATGGCCTCAGCGTGATGCAGGGCCGCGAAGTGGCGAAAGTCTACTAACGATGAAACGCATCAGCAAACTCTGGCTCGCACTGCCGCTGCTCCTGGCGGCAGTGCCTGTCTTTGCCCAGGGCAATAGCGCGAGCCTGCGCGCAGACGGCTACTACAAGGACCTCTTCATGGACGGCGGCTGCTCGTTGAATTCCTATCCCGACCTCCCCGCCGCCGACTGGCTCGGCCTGACGATGGAGCAGCTCAGCACGGCCGAGCGGCTGAAGATGACCTCCCTCGACACGCTGATGCAGAACTACCTGCTGGTGGGCAACCCGCTCGACGAGAACGGTGCCCTGCTCTACCCTGACGGCGCCCCGCGCTTCAAGGTGGTGTACGTCAACGGCGGTAAGGCGCTCGGGCACACGAAATCCCTGACGGCGGAAGGCCGGGAGCGCTTCCGCACCCACCTCAAAAACGGCGGCAGCTACGTGGGCACCTGCGCCGGGGCCTTCATGGTCGCACAGGGCTCGGTCCGCGACACGGGCTACGTGCCCCGTCCGGACTATCTCTGCACCTACCCGGGCTGGGTGGTGGGCACGGGCCTCGAGAAATCGGCCACGGGCATGACCGTGGAACCGGGCTCTCCCCTGCTGCGCTACTATGATTTCGGGGGCGACATGCAGATCGACAGCGTCCGCCACAACGGCGGCTGCTACGCCTATATGGAAGAGAACGTTCCCGAAGGAACCGAGGTACTGCTGCGCTACATCGGCGACACGCTGAAACTCAAGAAATCCATCCACCAGAAGGTCAGCGCGTGGGCCTGGAAAGAGAACGTGCAGACCGGCCGCATCGTGGCCATCGGCTCGCACCCCGAGCGCATGGTGGAAGGCGACCGGCTGGAACTGATGGCGGCGCTGATCCGCTACGCGATGGACGGCTGCGGCACGCCGCGGCTCAAAGGCATGTTGCATAACGGCGAGACGCGTGAGATGATCCGCACCACGGGCGACAACGACCCCGACTACACGTGCATCGGCGACCGGCAGTACCATCACTTTGCCGTGGACGTCCCCAAGGGCGTGAAGGAGATCAAGGTCGAACTCGCCGCGCCGGCCAAGTGGACAGACCGCTTCGACCTGTGGCTCTTCGCTGACGGACAGGACTTTGCTTTCCGCGACAACGCCCGCTGGAAGAATGCGCACCACGGCACCGACAAGGCCTTTACGATTCCTGTCGACAAGCCGGGACGCTATTACATTTCCGTGTTCTGCGCCACGACCGTCGACACCGTCGACACCTTCTACGGTGTCCAGTACACCGGCCGGACCGACGTGCTCAACGGCGTTCCCTATCTTTTGACAGTCACCTGGTAATACCACTATCACCCATGAAAACCCGCCCTATCCTCATCATCTCCCTGGCGCTGTCCCTGCTGGCGTCCTGCGGCACCGGCAAATGGATTGACGATGGTGCCTCCGGCGAGCAACCGTGGCTCACCTTCCGCTCGCTCAGCGAGTATATCGAGGCGGTCTGTCCTCATTTCTTTGAAGGCATCGCCGCCCGCGGCGTGAGCACCGTCAACGGCAACACCAATCCCCTGCTGATGGTTGACGGCTTCGAGGTCCAGAACTTCGACAGCATCGACCTGCACGACGTGATCGCCGTCGAGATCATTACCGATTCCCGCGTCGCCGGATATGGCGTCCGCGGTGCCAATGGCGTCGCCCTGGTCACCACCAAGGCCTCCCAGAACGCCAATAAGAAATATCGGGACCGTCACTGACACCCCCCTCCTCAAAAGAAAAGCGGATGGCCCGAAGGTCATCCGCTTCTTTTATTCGCGCCTTCAGGCGCTTGCAGGGATTAGAGCGCGTGGTTGTAATCCAACTCGTTCTGCGGGATCACATACGTCCAGTGGTTGCCATCCTCCGGCTTGATGGTGATGGCGAAGGTCGTATGGAAACTGCCGCCCTGGGCTTTCGACTTGCGGACGATGGGCTCGTTCCAGCGCTTGTAGTCGTAGTAGTCGAAACCTTCACCCCAGAGGTCGATGCGGCGGTACAGCTTGACTTCCTTCAGGAGGTCGGCACCCGTCTTCGTGCACTTGTATTCCGGGTCAAGGTTCTTGTTGAGCTCGTTCATCAGGCTCTGGACCTTGGCATCCTGGCCGCCCATGTGGCAGAGGGCCTCAGCCTCGGAGAGGACCATCTCGGCGGAGCGGTAGATGTTGAACGAACCACCGCCCGGCATGAAGGTCGCCAGGAACTTGAACTGCATGTAGCCGTACACGAGGCTGGTGGAATACAGCTTGCTGCCATATTCCGCGAAAGCGCGCTTGTAAAGGGCGCCCGTACTGCGGCCTGCCGCGTTGCACTCCTTCCATTCAGCCTCCGTCGGGCCGAGCCACATCTTGCGGCGGACGTCGGTCTCCGGAATCTGGTCGTAGAGTTCCTTGCTGATGGCCAGCGGGTAGGTGCGCTGCATCGAAGACGAAGCGTTCGATGCCTGATAAGCGAAGAACGAGTAGTAGTAGATGGTCTGGTCCTCTGCCTCATAGACACCCCAGATCCATTCTTTGTCCGCGTTGGAGAAACCGCCGTTCATGTAGGAGTCCTGGCTCATGAGCGGGTGACCCTGGCGGGCCAGCGGAGCGTATTTGGCAACGGTAGCCCAGTCCTCACGGTTGAGGGCGGCGCGTGCATAGATGGCATATGCCACCGAGATGTCGGGTTTCCAGAACTCGTCACCGCGCGTCAGGCCGGACTGCTGGTAGAGGCTGATGGCCTCGTCGAGGTCGGCATAGATCTGTGCGTAGGTCTCGGCTGCCGTGGAGAGCGGCATGTCGCCGATACTGGTGTCGGTACGGAGCACGACGCCCGCGCTTGCACCGTTGTTGGTCTCAGACCAGCGGTAGATGTAGTTGACGGCCAGCATCGTGAAAGCGTGTGCGCGGAACGTCAGGGCCTGAGCCTTGATGAACTGCTTCTCGCTGTCCGGACCTTCGGCATTGTCGATGTTCTCGATGATCTGGTTGGCATTGCCGATCATCTTGTAATAGTAGTACCAGGGATAGGTCGCATAGCGGGCGCTCGCATCCTCATTGTACTGGTGGTTCCAGACGTTGGCCCAGCCGGTGTGGTTGCAGCGCTGCAGGTCGTTGCCGAAGTTGCCCCACCAGGTCTTGATGGAACCTTCGCCGTTGAGGCCCTGTACACTCCAGTACTGGGTCGTCATCATCTTGCAGATACCGTTGACGGCCAGCACGGCATTGCCGGTCGTGGAGAAGATGGTCGCAGGGGAAGTGGAACTTTCGGGGGCCGTCTCCATGTAATCCTGGGAGCAGGCCACGCTCATTGCAACAAGCGCCGCCAGAAGGAAGAAGGATTTGAATATCTTTTTCATATCGGTAGTCATCTTGCGTTTACATTAGAATTTGAAGGTTACGCCGCCCATGAAGACGCGTGCCGTGGTATAGGTGTTGGTGCTGACCGTACCGCTGAAGGTCTGCTGGGCGTTCATGCCCTGACGGGCCGTAAGGGTGAAGGCGTTCTCGCAGGAGAGGTTCAGGCTGATGCCTTCCATCTCGAGACGGTTGACCCAGCGCTTCGGGAGCGAATACGACAGGTTGATGTTCTTCAGCACGAGGTAGTTGCCGGAGATCAGCCAGCGGTCGGAAGACGCGTTGTTGTACGAGGAGTACGTGTTGTTGATCTGCGGGTTGACGGTCTTGCTGATACGGTCGGCCGAGGTCTCGGTCATGCCGCTCGGGATGCCGGTCCAGCTGTTGGCCCAGATGTCGTGGTGCATGCTCGAAGGCGTGGCGCCAACAGTCATCAGGCTGCGGTAGATACCGTCATAGGCCATGTTGCCGAGTGAGTACGTGAAGATGGTACCGAGTGAGAGGCCTTTCCAGCTCATATTGAAGCCGAAGCTGCCGTAGACGGTCGGAATGGCGGTGCCGCAGAAGTCGCGCTTGCCATAGGAACCGGAGTTGTAGACATACGGCTTGCCACCGATGACGACATAGTCGTTGGCACCCATCAGGGAAACACCGTTCGTAATCGCACCTTCGTCGTCGAACTGCGGAGCGGTACCGTAGATCACGTTGCCGTCAATCGTGTTGTCGTCGGTGATGAAGAACTGCTCGTCATCCCAGGTGTAGAGGGAACGTCCGGTCATCTGGTCGACACCCTCCCAGTGGTAGAGATAAAACGCATAGCGGTCACCGCCCTCGACGTACTTCTTCGTACCGTCGATGATACCGTCCTTGTTCTGGTCAGGGAGCTTGACGATCTTGTTCTTCAGGAACGTTGCGTTCGCGAAGACGTTGAAGCGGAAGTCGCGGTTGCGGATCACGTCGAAGTCGGTCTCGATCTCGACGCCGCGGTTGGACATCGTACCGATGTTCTGCGTGATGCCCGGGTTGGTGCTGCCCGTGGAGGTCGGCCCGGCGGAGATCGGGAGGATCACGTCGAAGATCAGGTCCTTGTTGCGCTTGTCGAAGTACTCGACGTTCAGGTTCCACCGGTTGAACAGGCGTGCCTCGATGCCGACGCCCCAGCTCTGTGCAGTTTCCCACATCAGCTCGTTGTTCGAAAGCTGGGAGAGCCAGTAAGCACCCTTGTTGGCGTTCTGGCCGGAGGTATAGAGGGCCTGGTAGCCGTAGTATCCGGTACCGGAGTCGTTACCCACCTCGCCGAAGTCGGCGCGGAGCTTCAGGGTGTTGACCCAGCCCACGTTCTGCATGAACGCTTCCTTCGAGATCAGCCAGTTGGCGCCGATGCTCCAGAAGTTACCCCAGCGGGCATCCTTGTAGAAGCGCGAGGAACCGTCGCGGCGGAAGGAAGCCTCCACGTTGTACTTGTCAGCGTATGCATAGCGCACACGGCTCAGGTACGACTCGGTGCGGTAGTAGTTGCCGTAGTTGTAGAGGCTCGTAATCTCCGTGAAATTGCGGAGGTTGTTGATATTCGGGAACACCTCGTTGGTCTTGTAGCCGTACAGGTAGTCATAGGTGTTCGAGTAGTTCTCGTGGCCCACGAGGGCGTTCACGAAGTGCTCGCCGAACTGGTGGCTCCAGCGCAGCTGCTGCTGGAACGAGAAGGTCTTGTACTGGTACTCGCTCCGGCTGCCGCGGCCGCTGTTGCCCTTGCCGTCGCCGATGACCGCGCTGTCGTAGCTCTGGGTCCGGCTGCCACGGAGGTTCATGTTGCCCGTGATCGTGAAGGTGAAGTCCTTCAGGAAGTAGAACTCGGTGTACGCGATGGCGTTCATCGTATTACGGGTCGAGACGTCCTGGTTGAGCTCGTTCTCCCAGATGACGTGGCGGTCGGCGTACTGGTTACGGGTCACCACGACCTGTCCGTTGGCGTCGATGTAGGAACCGCCGTCATACTGCTTGTTGCCCGCATCGTCGAGGATGTACTGGCCGGTGTTGATATCGTGCACGTGGACCGGGTAGATCGGGGCGATGTTACGGCAGTACATGAACGGGTTCACGTAAGCATCGGATCCGGCATCCATGTTATTGAAATTCTGGTGCGTGGCGTTGATGTTCAGGCCCACCTTCAGATAGCTGGTCGGCTTCACGTTGACGGAAGCGCGGCCGGAGAAGCGGTCGAACGTCGCGTTGCGCAGGTAGCCGTTCTCATCGAGGTAACCCACGGAGAAGTAGTAGTCGCTCTTCTCGGATGCGGCGCTTGCGCTCACGTTGTACTCTGCACGATAGCCGTTGGTGATGGTCTGGTCGAACCAGTTGAGGTCGTCGAGGTAGCCGCTCTTGATGGCAGCGTTCGAGACGAGCTTGCCGTCAGCCGTGAACAGGGCGTCATCCGCCACGTTGTAGATGTTCAGGTAGAGCTTGTCGGCAATCAGGTTTTTGCCTGCATAATCCGCGGCGGCGGAACGTTTGCTGGCGTCCTGCGCGGTGGCAATGATGTCGGCATAAGTCATATCAATGTTCGGGAACAGCGTACGGTTGTAGAGCTCGCGGTAAGCGACCTCCATGAACTCGTTGGCAGTAGCGTAGTCATACTCCTTCATACCGCGCTGGTAGATACCCTGGCTCACGTTGGCGGTCACGGCCACACGGCCGCTCTTGCCTTTCTTCGTGGTGATCAGGATGACGCCGTTTGCTGCACGGTTACCGTAAAGGGCCGAGGATGCGGCGTCCTTCAGGACGGTCAGGCTCTCGATGTCGTTCGGGTTCAGGTCGGAGATATTACCACCGAACGGCACGCCGTCGATCACGTAGAGCGGGCTCGTGGAACCGTTGATGGTACCGTTACCGCGGATCATGATGCTCGGGTCGGAACCCGGAGCGCCGGTGGTCGTATTGACCTGCACGCCAGTCACGGTACCTTCGAGGGCGGAAGTCACAGCCGATGTAGGACGTGCTTCCAGTTTCTCGGAATTGACGTTGGAGATTGCGCCGGTCAGCGAGGATTTCTTCGCTGCACCGTAGGCGATGGTGATCACCGCCTCTTCCAGCGCTTCGGCGTCCGTTGCCAGGAGGATGTCGATGACCGTGCGGCCTTCGACGGCTGCTTCCTGGTTCACATAACCGATGGAGCTGAAGATCAGGGTGCCGTTCTTAGGAACGTCGATGGCGTAGTTACCATCCAGGTCGGCCGAAGTACCGGTCAGCGTTCCCTTCAGCTGTATGGATGCAAAGGGAATGCCCTCGCCGGTAGAGGCGTCCTTCACCGTACCCTTTACGGTAATGTTCTGTGCAACAGCAACATTGCACACAACCACCGTCAGCAGGCAGGTGATGAAAAGTTTCAGTTTCCTCATAAATGAAATTTTAGATTAAAAAATAATTGTATTAGGTTTTGTTTTTCAACTGAAGTCAATCCAGTCAATTAATGCAAAGATAACCAAAAAATCAATATTACAATGCAACCAGAACCAAAAAAAAAGGCGCCCACGGTATCGTGAGCGCCCTTTTTCATGGAAACGGGACCGTCTTAATCCTCGAACTTCTGGTTCAGCAGCTCGATCATCTTGATCACGGCCTTCGAGATCGGCGTACCCGGGCCGAAGATGGCCACGGCGCCGTCGCGGTAGAGTTCGTCGTAGTCCTGGGCAGGGATCACACCGCCCACTACCACGAGGATGTCCTCACGGCCGAGTTTCTTGAGTTCCGCGATAATCTGCGGGACGAGGGTCTTGTGACCAGCTGCCAGCGAGGAGACGCCCACGATGTGCACATCGTTCTCGACAGCCTGGCGGGCAGCCTCTTCCGGGGTCTGGAAGAGCGGGCCCATATCCACGTCGAAACCGCAGTCGGCATAACCGGTAGCGACCACCTTGGCGCCACGGTCATGGCCGTCCTGGCCGAGCTTGGCCACCATGATACGGGGCTGACGGCCTTCCTTCTTCGCGAACTCGGCCACCATCTTCTTGGCGGTCTCGAACTCGCTGTCGTTCTTCACTTCGGAAGAGTAAACACCAGTGTTCATACGGATAACGGCTTTATAACGTCCGACAATCTTTTCGCAGGCATCGGAGATTTCGCCCAGCGTTGCGCGTGCCTTTGCAGCCTCGATGGCCAGGGCGAGCAGGTTGCCTGTCTTGGTCTCTACGGCGTGGGTGATGGCGTTCAGGCAAGCCTGGACCTTGGCCTCGTCGCGGTGTGCGCGGAGGTCTTTCAGGCGGGCGATCTGCGATTCGCGCACCTTGGTATTGTCCACGTCGAGGATTTCGATGGGATCCTCGTGTGCCAGGCGGTATTCGTTGATACCGATGATTTTCTCCAGGCCGGAGTCGATGCGGGCCTGCTTGCGGGCTGCCGCTTCCTCGATACGGAGTTTCGGCACGCCGGTCTCGATGGCCTTCGCCATACCGCCCAGGCTCTCGACTTCCTGGATGTGTGCCCAGGCCTTGTGCGCGAGCTCGTTGGTCAGGCTCTCCACGTAGTAGGAACCCGCCCACGGGTCGATGGAGCGGCACACCTGCGTCTCTTCCTGGATGTAGATCTGCGTGTTACGTGCGATACGCGCGGAGAAATCGGTCGGCAGTGCGATGGCCTCGTCGAGCGCGTTGGTGTGCAGCGACTGCGTGTGGCCGAGGGCGGCGCCCATGGCCTCGATGCAGGTGCGGGCCACATTGTTGAACGGGTCCTGCTCGGTGAGCGACCAACCGGAGGTCTGGCAGTGCGTACGGAGTGACTGGCTCTTCGGGTTCTTCGGGTTGAACTGTCCCACGATCTTCGCCCAAAGCATGCGGGCTGCACGCATCTTGGCAATCTCCATGAAGTGGTTCATGCCGATGGCCCAGAAGAACGACAGACGGGGTGCGAAGGCATCCACGTCGATGCCGGCCTTGATACCGGTGCGGATGTATTCCATACCGTCGGCCAGGGTATATGCCATCTCGATGTCGTTCGTCGCACCGGCTTCCTGCATGTGGTAACCGGAGATCGAGATCGAGTTGAACTTGGGCATGTATTGCGAGGTGAAGGCGAAGATGTCGCCGATGATACGCATCGAGAACTCCGGCGGATAGATATAGGTGTTACGCACCATGAACTCCTTGAGGATATCGTTCTGGATGGTACCTGCCATCTCTTCGAGCTTGACACCCTGCTCCAGGCCGGCCACGATGTAGAAGGCCATGACCGGGAGGACGGCGCCGTTCATCGTCATGGAGACGGACATCTTGCCGAGCGGAATCTGGTCGAAGAGGACCTTCATGTCCTCGACGGAGCAGATGGACACGCCCGCCTTGCCCACGTCGCCCACCACACGCGGGTGGTCGGCGTCGTAGCCGCGGTGCGTCGCCAGGTCGAAGGCCACGGAAAGGCCTTTCTGTCCGGCGGCCAGGTTGCGGCGGTAGAATGCGTTGGACTCTTCAGCCGTGGAGAAACCTGCGTACTGGCGGATGGTCCAGGGCTTGTTTACGTACATCGTGGAGTAAGGGCCACGGAGGAACGGAGCCACGCCGGCGGCGTAGTTCAGGTGTTCCATGCCCTCGAGGTCGGCGGCCGTGTAGAGCGGCTTCACGTCGATCTTCTCAGGAGTGTGCCAGAGCTCTTCCTGGTTGGAAGCGCAACCGCACTTGGGCGCTGCGCCCTTCGTATAGTCGATATCGTTGAATTTCGGTCTCATTGTCTTTCCTCCTGATTAAAGTTCCTTGACTCCCAGTGCTTTCTGGTATTCCTTGAGGGTATCCAGCACATTGCACTTGACATGGATGTAATGGTTGATTCCCTGCTCCTCGAGGGCCGGGCGGCACTCGGGATCGCCGGCGACCACCACGATGGCCTTGTCGCCGATCAGCTGGGCGATCTTCGGAACGTTCTCGAGGTACTCGTCATCTGCCGAGCAGGCAACGACGATGTCGGCCTTGGCCTTGAGAGCGGCCTCGACGCCTTCCTCGATGGTGGAGAAGCGGTTGTTGTCGACTACCTTGAAGCCTGCCACGGCGAAGAAGTTGCTGGAGAACTGGGCGCGGGCACGGCACATGGCCAGGTTGCCGAAGGTCAGCATGAAGGCCATCGGCTGGCGGTCGTTGCGGTCGGTCGACAGGCGCATCTGCTCGAACGGCTGGGCGCCGCGGTACGGATGCAGCGGCTCGGCCATCTGCTCGTCGCAGCCGCAGCCGGTCGAAGCGCAGCAACCGCAGTCGCGGGTGACGATTTCCTTGGTGATCTCGTCGCCGGCCTTCTCGAGGAAGTTCGGGAACTGGTTGGTACCCAGCAGCGTCTCACGGCGCTGTGCCAGCAGCTTGTCCTTCTTGTCGGAGACAGCCTTCACCTGTTCCTGGACGAAACCGGCCTTAAAGGCCTCGGTGTAACCGCCCTTCTCCTCGACATCCTTGAACAACTTCCATGCTGCGTCGATGATCGACTGGGTGAGTTCCTCGATATAATAGGAGCCGGCAGCGGGGTCGACGATCTTGTTGAAGTGCGATTCTTCCTTGAGGATGGACTGCACGTTACGCGCGATACGGTTCGAGAATTCGCCCGGAGCGCGGAAAGCGTCGTCGAACGGAACGACCTCGATGGAGTCGACGCCGGCGATGGCGGCGCTCATGGTCTCGGTCGTGCCGCGGAGCATGTTGACGTAGGCATCATAGACCGTCTGGTTCCAGCGGCTGGTGACGGCGTGGACGCGCATCTTGCAAGCGCAGTCGCAGTCGACGCCCCATGCCTTGACGATGTTGGCCCAGATCACGCGGGCTGCGCGGAACTTGGCGATTTCCATGAAGTAGTTCGAGCTGATGCCGAAGGTGAACTTGATGCGCCTTGCAATCTCTTCGGCGCTGAAGCCGAGTTCTGTGAGCTTGGCGATGTACTCGTTGCCGATGGCCACGCCGAAGGCGAGTTCCTGCACGAGATTCGAGCCTGCATCGTTGAAGTCATAGGCCTGCACGTTGATCACGCGGATCTTCGGGAAGTCTGCCACGGCTTTGACGGCTTCTGCCAGATAGCCGTATGCCTTGTCTTCGCAGAAATTGCCCTTCACGGTCAGGCGGTGCAGCGGGCTGAAGTCGAACGAGGCACGGACCTCTTCGGGCTTGATACCCTGCTTCTTTACCACAGCCAGGAAGCTCTTCAGCGTTTCAGCGCTGTGCTTCGGGCAGCAGTGGCGGAAGTTGATCTCCACGGCGGGGATGCAGATGCCCTTCAGCAGGGCTTCCATCTCCTCGACGGAGAGGTCTTTCTTCTCGGCCAGGATGAAACCGAGCGATTCGACGCCCTTGTTCAGGATGTCGAGGGCCTCGGCATTTGCCTTCTCAATGCCTTCGCACAGGCAAATGTCCTGGCGGGTCAGCCAGTTGTTGTCGTTCTTGGTGCCGCGGACGAACGGGAACTGTCCGGGCATCTCTCCCAGCGACTTGATGTCGGGCAGGTTCTCAGCACGGTAGTACGGGCGCACCGGGAAACCTTCGTGGGTCTTCCACACGAGCTTCTTCTCGTAGTCGGCCCCCTTCAAGTCCTTGATAATTACCGCATCCCACTGTTCTGTCGAAACAGGAGGAAATTCAGTAAACAGTTTTTCTGCCATTTTTTTGATTTTATTATAGTGTGTTTTAGTTGTTTCGAGGTTACATTAATCTGCAAATTTAGGATTTATTTCTTATTTTTGAAATTGAAATTACGACTATGAAACGATTATTGATACTTTTCGCCGCCTTCCTGCTGGCATTGCCCGCGTGGGGGCAGACCGACCTCGACAGCCTTCGCTGCCAGCCGGACGAATCCATCGCCTTCGCCCAATACGACACCCTCGCCCTGGAGATGGACATCTATTTCCCGGCCGACGAGGCCGAAAGCCATCCCTGCATCATCTTTTCGTACGGCGGCGGCTTCGTCACCAACAACCAGCGCCACTACGAGATCCGGCGGCTCTGCCGCCAGATGGCCGATGACGGCTTCGTGGTCGTGGCCTCCAACTACCGGCTCGGGCTGAAAGGCGTCCAGTTCAAGACGCCCCTGAGCATGGTCAAGCCCCTTGAGAAAGCGGTGCAGATGGCCACGGAAGACGTGATGAAGGTCACGCGCTATGTCGTGGACTACGCGCCCGAACTGACCGTGGATCCTTACCAGATCATACTGGTCGGCAGCAGTGCCGGCGCCATCGCTTCGCTCCAGTGCGATTTCGAGCGCTGCAACCGCACCGACCTGGCACGACGCTATCTGCCGGAAGGGTTCCGCTATGCGGGCGTGATCGCTTTCGCGGGAGCCATTTTCTCGCGGATCGGGCTGGAGTATCCGCACGACATCCCCGCCCCGACCCTCCTGCTGCACGGAACGGCGGACCAGCTGGTTACCTACAAGCAGATCAAGTTTTTCGGTACCGGATTCTATGGCTCCGACAAGATTGCCAAGGAGTTCAAGGACAGTCATTACGCCCACAAGATCCTCCGGTTCACCGGCGAGGGCCACACCGTGGCCGCGCGCTACTTCGACAACTATGACGAAATCCTCTGGTTCTATGAGAAATTCGTGAAACAGGGCAAGCACTATGAGATTGACGAGACCTACTACGACCCGTTCCGGGAACGTTCCAGCTGGGACACCGCCGATCCAGCGTCGCTATACAAGTAGTTTCAGATCTTTGATCTTATCAGCGAGGGCAGCCATGTCCTCGCTGATTTTTTTGTTGGTGATCTTGGCGTAGATCTGCGTCGTGCGGATGTTCGTGTGGCCCAGGATGCTGCTGAGGGTCTCGATGGGCATTCCTCGGTTCAGTGCAAGCGTGGCAAATGTATGTCGGCCGACATGGAAGGTCAGGTGTATACGAATGTCACACCTGCTTGCCAGCTTTTCCAGGTTCTCATTACAACAATTGTTGCTCGGCATCGGGAACAAACGCTCATCCGGCATGGACCCACGGTACTTGTCGATAATCCGGAGCGGGACATCGAGCAGTCTGATATTCGATTCCACACGCGTCTTTTGCCTCCGCGTGATAATCCACCAATTTCCGTCAAAGCGCCGCTGGACATTATCCTCACGCAAATTTCGTACGTCAATGTACGACAACCCAGTAAAGGCTGCAAATAGAAACATGTCCCGAACAACGTCTTCGATTTCTGTCCTGGCTGGTATTGCCATCAGTTTGACCAGTTCATCTTCTGACAGATAGCCTCGATCAACGGGCGAGTAAGCATTGATATATGAGCTAAAAGGGTTGATAACAATCAAGCCCTCATTTCGCGCCAAAGAGATGATGTGCTTGAACACAGTCATATAACCCCAAACACTGTTAGGAGAAAGGCCACGCTCACTGCGAAGCCACACATCAAATTCGTCGATAAATGAACATCGCAATTCTGTGATGGGCACATCGTCCCGTGCATGTGTATCCTTGACAAACGTTTTTAGATGCCGATAAACAATACGATATCGCTCATATGTTCCCGCAGTACGACTGAAGCCAACCTTTGCCGAAAAGGCGTCATTATGCCTGGCAAAATAATCTAAAATGCCAATAGATTTTCTTTTCATAATTCTGATAATTAGTAGGTTATCTCTCTTTTACGCAAAATAAAAGCCAACGCCGCGGTTATTTTTTAATCTAAACATTCGCCGTCATTAAATCGGCCACCCGCCGTCACAGGCCTTATTTGGTTCAGCCTGTACGGCGGTTTTTTTCTAACGTGAAAAAGGGAATCCAGAATATTGCATATTTGTAGGAAAAAACCAGAAGCAGAATTAATCTGATAATGGTTTGTTTTCTGATTAAAACTTTCGCTATCTTTGCAGGATAAGCTGCCCGCCCCCGATCAGGTCGAGGGTGACGTCGGGACCGGGCATGACGTGAAATATGGCTGACGAAACATTGAATATTCCCGAACACGACTACGGCGACGAGAGCATCGTCCACCTGGAAGACCTGGAACACATCCGGCTGAGACCGGGCATGTACATCGGCCGCCTGGGCGACGGCACCGCGCCCAACGACGGCATGTACGTGCTGATGAAGGAGATCATCGACAACTCGATCGACGAGTTCGCGATGGGCTTCGGCAAGGTCATCCAGATCAAGATTGAAGACAAGAAAATCTCGATCCGGGACTACGGACGCGGCATCCCCTTCGGCTTCAGCGAGAAAGACAAGACACAGAACCTGCTCGACGCCGCCGTGAGCAAGCTCCACACCGGCGCGAAGTTCGACAACAAGACCTTCCAGAAATCGGTGGGCATGAACGGCGTCGGCCTGAAGGCGGCCAACGCCCTTTCGTCGAAGTTTACCGTCCAGTCGTTCCGAAACGGCGAAACCCTCGCCCTCGAATACGAGAAAGGCATCCTCGTCACGCCCGACTTCACCCCGAAGCCCACCACCGAGCGCAACGGCACGCTCATCACCTTCATCCCCGACGACACGCTCTTCGAGCCCTACGAATACAATACGGAGTACATCGACACGATGCTCCGCAACTACGCCTACCTCAACGTCGGCCTGAAGCTTACCTTCAACGGCACCGAGTATAAATCGGAGAACGGCCTGCTCGACCTGCTCAACGAAAGCATCGACGAAGAACCGCTCTACGCCCCGATCCATCTCAAGACACAGGACATCGAGGTGGCCTTCACCCATGGCAGCGGCTACGGCGAGAATATCTACTCGTTCGTCAACGGCCAGAACACCACGCTGGGCGGTACGCACCTGGCTGCCTTCAAGGAAGCCATCGCGAAGGTACTCAAGGACTTCTACAAGAAGGACTTCAACCCGGTCGACATCCGGCAGTCGATCATCGGCGCCGTGAGCGTCCGAATCCAGGAGCCCGAATTCGAGGGACAGACCAAGGTGCAGCTCGGCTCGAAATACATGTGGCAGAACAAGCAGGAAGGCACGCACGGCCCCACGCTGAGCAAGACCATGCTCGACTTCCTCTCCACGGACCTGGACAACTATCTGCACCGGAACCTTGATGTGGCCGACATCATCCTGAACAAGATCCAGGACTCCGAGAAGGAGCGCAACGCCATCTCCAGCATCAGCAAGAAGACCAAGGCCCGCCTCAAGAAGGCCACGGTCCACAACAAGAAGCTGCGCGACTGCAGCGTCCACTACGGCGACAAGAATCCGCTTGCCGAGCAGAGCACGCTCTTCATCACGGAGGGCGACTCCGCGTCCGGCAGTATCACGCTCAGCCGCGACGCCAACGTGCAGGCCGTTTTCAGCCTGATGGGCAAACCCTTCAACTGCGCCAAGGCCTCGAAGAAAGACCTGTATGCCGAGAAGAACGTGGAACTCTGCCTCCTCCAGTCAGCCCTCGGAATCGAAGACGGGCCGGAAGGCCTCCGCTACAACAACATCGTCATCGCGACCGATGCCGACGTCGACGGCATGCACATCCGCCTGCTGATGCTCACCTTCTTCCTGAAATTCTACCCCGACGTGGTCCGCGCCGGACACCTGTATATCCTCCAGACGCCCCTGTTCCGCGTGCGGGACAAGAAGTCCAACATCTACTGCTACAGTTCCAATGAAAAGGAGGCTGCCCTCAAGAAGCTGGGACGAAATGCCGAAATCACGCGCTTCAAGGGTCTCGGCGAGATCTCGCCCGACGAGTTCAAGGGCTTCATCGGCGAGGGTATCCGCCTCGAGCAGGTGCACCTGACCGGCGAGGACAAGATCGCCGACATCATCCAGTTCTACATGGGTGACAATACGCCCGTCCGCCAGAAGTTCATCCGCACGAACCTCCGCTCGGACATCGACAACACAGAAGAAGCACAGTAAACGCCATGAAACCCGCTACCGCCCGATTCATCCTGACCCGGCTGTACAAGTTCACCATCGTGGACCCGGACCTTCCACCGGAGCCCAAGCACATTATCCTGGGCGTTCCGCACTCCTCCATCCACGATTTCATCGTCGCATGGCTCTACGACCGCAGCATCGGCGGCCATCCGCGCGTGATGATCAAGAAGGAGTTCTTCTTCTGGCCCCTCGGCGCGCTGCTGCGCAGTATCGGCGCAATCCCGGTCGACCGCAAGAGCCCCGTGGGCGTCACCAAGCAGATCATCGACATGGTTGAGCAGAGCGAATCGTTCCACCTGTGCATCGCGCCCGAAGCGACGCGCAAGCCGGTGAAACGCTGGAAGACGGGCTTCCACACGTTCTCCCGGGCTACGGGTATGCCGGTCTATCTGGGTTTCTTCGACTGGGGAAAGAAAGAGATCGGGCACGGTCCCCGCTTCGAATGCTCTGAAAACGCGATGGACGACCTGCGCGCCATCCAGCAATTCTACAAAGAAAAAGGCGTCCAGGGCAAGCACCCGGGACACCTTTTGTATCTGGACGATTAGATTATCGGTAGTCGATTTCCTCGATCCAGCCGGACCACTGGTTGAAGTAGAGGTTGCCGCCGGCCCACTCCACTTCGCCACGCTGGAAGTCCACCGTCTCGCTGCGGATGAATTTCTTCGCCGGATAGAACTGTCCTGAATAGTCGCTGTTGCAGATCAGGCGGTACGCATCCAAACCTTTCGTGTAGAACAAGTATTCGTCCTCGATGTCCTTGACGCCGTCGCGGCCGCGGCCGAACGACACGTCGGTCGGCACCCAGCCGATTCCCTCATAATAAACCTCGCTCCAGTCGTGCATGTTCACGGAACCCGGATGCAGCATCCAGCCGCTCTGCCAACGTGCGGGGACGCCTGCGTAACGGCACATCGTCACCAGCAGCAGGCCGACCTGGCCGCAGTCACCGTGCCGGTTCTCCAGCACGTACATCGGGATGTTCTCGAGCGTCGAGTACTCCCGGGCGCTGGCCCAGGGATACGTCTCGGCAATCCACTTGTAGATGTTGCGGACCTTCAGGTACGGATTGGTCTCGCCGGCCACGAGCGAATCGGTCAGGGCCTTGATGCGGTCGGTAAAACGGATGTGGGTCTTGCGCTCGGCCGTATAGGTCTTGTACAGCTCGGACTGCGTGTCATAGGGGAGGCAGTCTTCGGGCTGGAAGTCGTACCACTCGTTGAAACCGGTGAAGGAGAAGGTATAGGAGAAGACCGTGGGCTTCCCGGCCTCAGCCTTCTTTTCCATATAGATGCTCTTGTGCTCCACGTCGTCGGGCGCGATGATGTAGTCGGGCTCGGATGCGGTGATCAGCTGCACTTCGGAGATGCTGTTCTGGTCTTCACGCGGATAGGGCATCCATGCGCGGACGGTCTCGCCGGCCGGCACGGCGTCAGCCTTGACGGTAAGCTCGTACTTGATAACGAAGTTCACGGGCATGACCAGGTTCTCGCCGGTACTGCGGACTGCATGGATCACTTCGCGGTTGTAGGCGTCGAGAAATACATCCTCCACGTCGCGGGTCACACCGTTGACAGCCACGAACACTTTGCGGGCTTCGGGATCGATGCGGAAAAGATTGCGTCCCGCGTTGCGGAAATAGCGTTTCTGGCCGTCGATGACGCGGCTTTCCAGTGCCTTGGATTCTTCCCATGCCGCCACCTGCTCCGCGGTCAGGTCGGGGTAGTAGGGTTTCAGATAGTCGACGATATACGCGCTGTCACGGTTGAAGTCGAGTGCGATGCGGGCATCCCGTTCGGCCGGGGTGATGTCGAGCGTCGGGTCTCCCTGTGAAGCACGATGTCCACACCCGCAGATGACGAGCGTGGACATCAGGATGGCGAATGCCTTGCGCATGGCGGTGCGGTTATTTGACGCGCTCGCCGTAGGAACGGTCTGTGGTGTTGACGCGGATCTTTTCGCCCTGGTTGATGAAGAGCGGAACCATAATGATGGCACCCGTCTCCAGCGTAGCTTCCTTGAGGGCGTTGGTCGAAGCGGTGTCGCCCTTGACAGCCGGTTCGGTGTAGGTCACTTCAAGCTCGACGTAGGTCGGGAGCTCGCAGGTGAGGCAGCGCTCGTCGTCGCCGTCCACATGGAAGACCATGTTGACGATCTGGCCTTCCTTCATCAGGTCAGCGTTCTCGACGATGTCCTTCTCCAGCTTGATCTGGTCGAAGGTTTCGTTGTTCATGAAGTTGAAGCCGTCCTCTTCTGCATAGAGGTACTGGTATTCGCGGTGCTCGACGGTGATCACATCGATCTTCTCGCCTGCGTTCCAGGTCTTCTCCAAGATGCGGCCGTTCTCGAGGTTACGGAGTTTGGACTTGACGAAAGCGGGGCCCTTGCCCGGCTTGACGTGCTGGAACCACACGATGGAGCAGGGTTTTCCGTTGAAGTTCAGGTAAAGTCCGTTCTTGAAATCAGCAGTTGTTGCCATAAAACTTTATTTTGATGATTATTATGATCGCGTAATAGCTTGCAAATATATAAAAATTTCTTCTAACTGCCACTTGGGGGTCGAAGTGGCCCCGCAAATGCCCACCCGGTCCCCGTCCCGGAACCAGGACTGGTCGATCTGCGAAGCGTTTTCCAGCCAGTACGAACGGGCGTTCACGCTGCGGCACAGCGCGAAGAGCACTTTTCCGTTGGAGCTTTCACGGCCGCTGACGAACAGGATGACGGAATGGCTTTCCGCAAAGGACACCAGTGATTTGTGACGCTGAGCAACCTGCCGGCAGATGGTATCGTACACCTCGGCGTCGGGGCGGCGGCTGTGAACATAGGCGGCTACCCGGGCATATTCGTCAGGGTCCTTGGTGGTCTGCGAAAACAGCGCTACGGGACGCGAAAAGTCGATCGAGGCCGCTTCTGCCTCGCTGCCGATCACCAGCGCCTCCCCGTCGGTCTGTCCCACCAGGCCGTTGACTTCCGCATGGCCTTTCTTGCCGAAGATGACCACCTGGCCGCCGGAGGGCCGGAGCCGTTCCCAGGTCTCCCGAACCCGCTGCTGGAGCTTCAAAACCACGGGGCATGTGCAGTCGATCACCTGCAGGCCGTTTCGGCGGGCCAGCGCATAGGTGGAAGGCGGTTCCCCATGCGCACGCACGAGAATCACGTCGTCGTGGAGCTTTTCCACGTCGCTGATGGAGAGGATCTCGAGACCTTTTTTCTTCAGCCG
This sequence comes from Bacteroidales bacterium Bact_13, assembly GCA_001602845.1. Classification (GTDB taxonomy): domain Bacteria; phylum Bacteroidota; class Bacteroidia; order Bacteroidales; family UBA932; genus Cacconaster. The sequence goes on from LUZE01000117.1 coordinate 21,120, forward strand.
TTCCAGTTCTTCCGTATTGTGCACGATGGCGCCGAGCGAATAGAGGCGGCTGCTGTACTGCAGGTAGTTCTCCGCCTGCTGGACGGCACGCACCACGCCGTTGCAGAAGCCGGAGCGGGGGTCGATCTCGATGGTCAGATTCATAAAATGCTGAGGTTGAACCGCTCGCGAAGGATGCCGTCCAGCCAGACCATCTGCTCTTCGACCGTCATGTGGCTGTTGTCGAGCTCAATGGCGTCATCCGCCTTGCGGAGCGGGTTCATCGCCCGGTGGGAATCGATATAGTCGCGTTCCTGCACGTTCCGGAGGATGGCCTCGAAGTCGGGATGCTGCCCGGCGGCCTCCATCTGGAGGACGCGGCGCTGCGCACGGATGCGGGCGTCGGCCGTCATGAAGATCTTCAGGTCGGCATTGGGGAACACGGCCGTCCCGATATCGCGGCCGTCCATCACGCAACCCTTCGCACCCAGCCTATGCAACTGCTCGTCCACGAAATTCCGGACGAACGGCAGCGTGGCAATGGCGCTGACATTGCGCGCCACTTCCAGCTCACGGATCTTGCCCGACACGTCATCCCCGCCCAGGAACACGCGCATCGACCCGTCCGGGTTAGCCGCCACAGAGATATCGACCTTGCCCAGCAGGAGGTCTTCCTGGAGCATGCGGTCATGGATTTCTCCGTTCCATTCGATCTCCCCGTTCCGGAGGGCATACAGGGTTACGGTGCGGTACAGGGCCCCGCTGTCGAGATACAGGATGCCCAGGCGACGGGCGATTTCCACGGCGAATGTCCCCTTCCCGGTGGAAGAGTAGCCGTCTATGGCGATGATGATATTGTTCATAATCACAAAAGTAACAAAAATATGTCTATCTTTGCAATCCATATAAGTAATTATCACCCGCCATGAAGGTTCTGATCATCGATGACGAGCGCAGCATCCGCAACACGCTCAAGGAAATCCTGGAATTCGAAGGGCACGAAGTAGCAACGGCCGAAGACGGAAAGCAGGGCGTCGACAAGGCGCTCGCTGAAAGCTACGACGCCATCTTCTGCGACATCAAGATGCCCGTGATGGACGGCAACGAGGTGCTGGACGCCCTGGTTGCGGCCGGATGCGAGGCATCGATCATCATGATCTCGGGCCACGGCGACATCGAGACGGCGGTCAAGTGCATCAAGAAGGGTGCCTACGACTTCATCCAGAAGCCGCTCGACCTGAACCGGATCCTGATCACCCTGAAGAACGCCACCGACAAGTCGACGCTCGTCAAGGAGACGGTCATCCTGAAGAAGAAGATCCAGGGCAAATACGAGATCGTGGGCAAGTCGCCAGCCATCGAGCATATCAAGGAGATCGTCGACCGCGTGGCCGCCACCGACGCCCGCGTCCTGATCATGGGCGCCAACGGCACCGGAAAGGAACTCGTCGCCCGCCGGCTCCACGACAAGAGCCCCCGCGCCGGAGCCCCTTTCATCGAGGTCAACTGCGCCGCTATTCCTGGCGAACTCATCGAGAGCGAGCTCTTCGGCCATGAGAAAGGTGCCTTCACCTCGGCCATCAAGCAGCACAAGGGAAAATTCGAGCAGGCCGAGGGCGGCACGCTCTTCCTCGACGAGATCGGCGACATGAGCCTGGCCGCACAGGCCAAGGTCCTCCGCGTCCTGCAGGAGAAAAAACTCTCGCGCGTGGGCAGCGACAAGGACATCACGGTCAACGTGCGTGTCATCGCGGCGACCAACAAGAACCTGACCGACGAGATCGCCAAGGGTACCTTCCGCGAAGACCTCTATCACCGACTGAGCGTCATCGTGATCCACGTGCCGGAACTCAAGGACCGTACGGAGGACATTCCGCTGCTGATGGATTATTTCATCGGCCAGATCAGCCAGGAGACCGGCATGGCGAAGAAACCGGTCCAGCCGGCTGCCATCGCGGAACTTCAGAAGCTCCCGTGGACCGGCAACATCCGCGAACTGCGGAACGTGGCCGAGCGCCTGATGATCCTCTGCGGACAAGAAATCACGAAAGAAGACGTCATCGCGTACGCGACCCCGTCCATTTAATACAGCAAAGAAATGAATCTGGTAGCTATCGTAGGACGCCCGAACGTGGGCAAATCGACCTTGTTCAACCGGCTGGTGGGCATCCGCCAGGCCATCGTCGACGAGACGGCGGGCGTGACCCGCGACCGCCACTACGGCAAATGCGAATGGTGCGGCCACGAGTTCTCCGTGGTCGACACCGGCGGCTTCACTTCGGGCAGCGACGATGTCTTCGAGGGCGAGATCCGCAAGCAGGTGATGATCGCCATCGAGGAATGCGACCTGGTGCTCTTCATGGTGGAGGCCGCCACCGGCATCACCGACTTCGACGAAGAGATTGCTGACATCCTGCGGCGCTGCAAAAAACCGGTCATCCTGACCGTCAACAAGGTGGATACCGGCGACAAGATGTACGACACCTACCAGTTCTACGGCCTGGGCCTGGGCGACCCGATGTCCATCGCCGCCGCCACCGGCAGCGGAACGGGCGACCTGCTCGACAAGGTCGTCGAATTATTGCCGAAAGAGACAAAAGACGTGGTGGACCCTTACGAAGGCCTCCCCCGCTTCACCATCGTCGGCAAGCCGAACGTCGGCAAGTCCTCGCTGACCAACGCCCTGCTGGGCGAGGAGCGCAACATTGTCACGCCCGTGGCCGGCACGACCCGCGACGCCATCTCTTCCCACTACAACAAGTACGGCCACGAATTCATGATCGTGGACACCGCCGGCCTGCGCAAGAAGGCCAAGGTGACCGAAGACCTCGAGTTCTATTCGGTCCTGCGTTCCATCCGCGCCATCGAGAATTCCGACGTGTGCATCCTGATGATCGACGCCACCAGCGGCATCGAGGCGCAGGACATGTCGATCTTCAACCTGATCATCCGCAACAAAAAGGGCTGCGTCATCGTGGTCAACAAGTGGGACCTGGTCACAGACAAAGGGCCCAATACGATGAAGGAATTCAAGCAGGCTATCGAGAAGCGCATCGCGCCGATGAGCGACATTCCCGTCATCTTCACCTCGGCGACGAACAAACAGCGCATCCTCGACGTCCTCGAAGCTGCCGACCACGTGTATGCCAACTATTCCCGCCGCATCCCCACCTCGCAGCTCAACGATGCGATGCTGCCCGAAATCGAGAACTATCCGCCGCCGGCATGGAAGGGCAAGTACATCAAGATCAAGTACATCACGCAGCTGCCGACGCCCTCGCCGAGCTTCGCTTTCTTCTGCAACTTGCCGCAGTACATCCGCGACCCCTACAAACGCTTCCTCGAAAACAAGCTCCGCAGCCACTTCGACTTCACCGGCTGCACCGTCCAGATTTACCTGAGGCAGAAATAGTGATCAAGCCTTTGGAAGGACGATCGTAAACCTTGCGCCGCCCAGAGCGGAGCGGCTGTAGGAGATCGTGCCCTGGCTTTGCTCAATGATGCTGCGGCAGATGGCCAGGCCGAGGCCGGTGCCGGTCTTCTTCGTGGTGAAGTTCGGCGTAAAGAGTTTCGCCATATCTTCTTCGCTGACGCCGGGACCGTCATCCTCCACGTCCAGCTGCCAGCTGTCCGCAGAAGCCGCGGAAAGACGGATCGCGATGACGCCCGAATCTTTTCCCGCATTGTCAATGGCCTGGATTGAATTGGTAATCAGGTTGACCAGCACGCGGGCCAGCTGGCTGCGACGGCCGTCCACCCAAGCCTCTCCCACCTCATTGTTGAAACGGAACTCGATCTCCTCGCGGTTGTCAAAAAGCTCGCGCTGCTCGTAGATGAGGGCCGCCAGGTCGATCCGCGTGATCTCCTCGCTGTAGAACCGGGCGAACGACGAGAACTCCGAAGCCGTCTGCGACAGCGTGTCGATCTGTTCCAGCAGCGATTTGCTGACGCTCTCCAGCTTGTCTTCCCAGCCCGGCACGTTCTCCTCCTTCATCTTCATCAAGTACTGGATGCTGAGCTTCATCGGGGTGAGCGGGTTCTTGATCTCGTGGGCGATCTGCCGGGCCATCTCCTTCCAGGCCTGCTCACGCTCGCTCTGGGCCAGCTGGCGGGAGCTTTCTTCGAGGTCTTCCACCATCTTGTTGTAGGAGTTGATCAGCACGCCGAGTTCGTCCTTCGTGTTGCGGTACTTGATGCGGCGGTTGCCCGAAAAGGCCAGGCGGTCGATGCGTTCCTTGATCTCGACCAGGGGCTTGGACAGGGCGTTCGACAGGATGGTACCCAGGGCGATGGCCGTGATAAGCAGGATCAGGTAGATGTTGATGACCGCCGAGACGGTGGTGGCCGTGGCGATGGTCACGTCCTCGCTGCGCTGGAAGAACGGCACGTTGGCGATGGCCACCATCGTCCCGTCGCCGTTGAACACCGGCTCATAGATCGAGTAGAAACTGACGCCGGCAATGGTTTCCAGGTCGACATACCGAAGCTGCCGCTTCTTGACGATCTGGCGGTAGGCCTTGTTGCTCATGCGTTTGCCGACCAGATACTGGTCGAACAGTTCCGGCTTGGTGGAGCGGATCAGCTCGCCGTGGATGTTGTAGAGATGGATGTCGCTGCGCGTCAAGCGCGAGAACTCCTCCAGCGCATCGAAGAGCTCGGGCGTGTTGAGTTCGTTGTAGCGCATGGCATAGCGGCACGGCTCGGCCAGTGCGGTCTGCACGGAATTCATCAGCGAATCCATCGCTTCGCGGTTGTTCTCGCGGTTGAGACGCATCACGAAGATGACCGTACCCACGCCCATCGCGACCAGGGCGACAACCATCGTCAGGGTCGTCGTAAGGGTAATCTTGCGCTTGAGCGAATGCTTCGGCAGGTTGAAAAGCTTCTCCCGCCGCCAGCGGATCGTGAAGACGAGCAGGAACAGCCCGTAGAAGATGGCCAGGTACGAGAACGATACCAGGTGCGGGAAGAACGGTCGCCGCGGGCGCGAAATGACCGTCAGGTCCTCGTCGGAGATGGGATTGATGAAATGGATGTAACCGTTGCGGTTGACCATCGTGTATTCCTTCCAGGAATCGGAAGTCGGGACGACGGGATAATCGTAACTGCCGCCGTGCGAGACAAGCCGGTCGTCGGAATAGCGCGCATAGGAATAGATGCGCGGAAGGGTGGCTGCCGTGTTGGCGCGTGTCGTAATCGCATCCAACGGGTTGATGACCACATCGTTACGATATTTCGACTCCAATTCCAGGAACAGGCGGGAAACCCGGAAATCCGTCGGGTCGTAATAGGAAAACACCCCGAGATAGGAAGCCAGACCGTTGTAGTCGCGCAGGTAGTAGATGTTGGAACCCGGTGCCACCGCGACGCCGTAATCCTTCAACATGTTATCGTAGAAGGAGAAGCATCCCACCGGCTCGGTCCCCTGCCCCAGCTTGATCAGGTCGTTTGAAG
>LUZE01000118.1:0-10547 GCA_001602845.1 Bacteroidales bacterium Bact_13
ATTACGGCGTGGATTCCAAGAGTTTCTTCGTGCTGAGCAACGGCATCTTCACCACAAGCAGCTTCAACAAATATGCGAATGTGGAGTTCATTCCTTTCAAGGGAACGCAGCTCGACAAAGTCGTGGCCGTCAACCAGCTCTCCAGGGACATCGTCAGCGGCAAGTATTCGCTCGCGGAAGCCCGCAAGCAATTGCGCGCCATCCGCACGATGCCTCCCCACCCCCGCTGGGAGCAGGTACTTGCATCGGGCCTGGGCAGCGCCGGTTTCAGCATCGTCTTCGGCGGCGGCATGCTCGACTGCGCCGCTTCCTTCGTCTGCGGTGTGCTGCTCTGGCTGTTCGTCCTGTTCGTAACGGCCCCGCACATGTCGAAGATTGTCGGCAACATCGTCGGCGGCTTTTTCGTCACTGGGCTTTGCATCCTGTTCCACCGCATCGGTTTCGGGCACAGCCTGCCGAACATGATTATCGGCGCCATCATCCCGCTGATTCCCGGAGTGCCGTTCGTCAACGGCGTGCGCGACGTGGCGAATGAAGATTACATTGCCGGCGCCACGCGGCTTCTGGACGCGATGCTGGTCTTCTTCTGCATTGCGGCGGGCGTCGCCCTGGCCTTCGTCTGCGACCGGCTGGTTACCGGTTCGATGATCGTTCTGAAGGGCATGTCGGTCGATTCGTTTACGGCGCAGATGTGGGTACAGATTATCGCTTCGTTCATCGGCACTGCTGCCTTCGCCGTCCTGTTCGGCGTTCCGCGCCGGCAGTATGTCCTTTGCGGCGTGGCCGGTGTACTGGGATGGATCCTGTATATGTTATTGGTGCGTTACGCTGGTTTTACGGCGCCGGCCGCTACGGTTTTCGCCACGATGCTCGTCGTGCTTTCGGCCCGTTACTTCTCTGTCTGGGACCGTTGTCCGGCCATCGTCTTCCTGCTTTGCGGCATTTTCCCGCTGGTTCCGGGTGCCGGCGTGTTCTGGACCTCCTACTACGTAGTTTCCGATCAGCTGCGTCTCGCACTGGACAGCGGTTTCATGGCCGTCAAGGTTACCATTGCCATCGTCCTGGGCATCATCCTCATCAGCGAGCTGCCCAACAGGATGTTTACCATCAAACGCCGTTCCCGTGCTTGATCTCGGCGCCTGGGGCCTGTGGGGCCTCTTCCTCGGCACATTCCTGGCCGCGACCGTCGTCCCGTTCAGTTCCGACCTGCTGTACATCGCCGTCCTGCAGATGACATCCGCCCCCTGGGCGTGCCTGCTCGTCGGCACCCTGGGCAACTGGCTGGGCTCCCTGACCACGTTCGGGATCGGATGGCTCGGGAAATGGGAGTGGATTGAGCGGTGGTTCAAGGTCGATCGGGCCAAGTTGGAAAAGCAGAAGGTCTATATCGACCGTTACGGCGTCTGGCTGGCCCTCCTGAGCTGGGTCCCCTTCATCGGCGATGTCTTCGCCATCGCCCTGGGCTTCTACAAGACCAATCCCTGGCTCACCGCCCTGCTCCTTCTCATCGGCAAATTCCTCCGTTTCCTCGTCTGGAACCTCATCCTCGGCTCCATCTAGCAGCTTTCCTCCTCGTAGGCGCGCCGTTGACCGTCGCTCCGCATGTGCGGGCTTTGCCCTGTGGCGCAGCCGGAACCGTTTGGGGCTGTGAGCCCTCGCCCCAAACGAACCGCGGCTGCTGCACCAGGCCTGCGCGCAGCCCGCGCTCCGCGACTCACGTCATGCCCGGCTTGACCGGGCATCTCTATAGCGGTTTTTGCTCCCGTTACATCGTGCCGCCGCCGATGAAGGCGCGGAGCAGCGAGGTGGCGGGGACTTCCTTGTCGGAGACAGGATTGAAGTAATGGATGAATTTCAGCAAGCGATGTGCTTCGCTGTACTCGGGACAGTTTTTCGGGACGGTGCGAAGGATCAGTTCGGCATGCACATGCAGCACGGCGAATTCCACGAGGTAAGCGGAGTTGAACATCACGTCGGCGTTCTCCTGGTACGGATAGATCCATTGCTCTTCGGCGCGGCGCACGTTGGGCCATTGGTTGATGGTCTCTCGGGCGGAGAAGGAGCCGTTGTTGTAGTCGCGGATGATGCGCCGCAGCAGACGGTTGTCGCTGGTCGGCACCCAGTTGTGGTCGTCAAGCGCAATGCTGGTGAGCGTGGAGATGAAAATCTTGAAGGTGCTCTCCGTGGGGACCTGCGGAATCAACTGCGGATTAAGCGCGTGGATACCTTCGATGAGCAGCACGCGTCCCGGCTTCATCTGCAGGTGCTTGCCGTTGTATTCGCGGCGGCCTGTCACGAAATTGAATTCCGGCACATCCACCACTTCACCGTTCAACAGTTTCAGCACATCCTGTTCCAGGGCACGGTGGTCGACGGTCTCGAAATTGTCGAAATCGTAGCTGCCGTCGGGCAGTTTCGGCGTTTCGATGCGGTTGACGAAATAATCGTCGGTCGAGAAAGAGATCGGCTGCAGGCCGCAGGCCTTGAGCTGGACGCTCAAGCGACGCGTGACAGTGGTCTTTCCGCTGCTTGACGGTCCGGTAATGAGTACGATACGGACCGGATTGTCCGGATCGTTATACCGGCGTTCAATCTCTTCGGCAATCTGCACGAGTTTCTTTTCCTGCAGAGCCTCAGATATCTGGATCAGGTCGGATGCTCCGCCTTCCTGACAGACATGATTCACGTCGCCCGCGTTCCGGAGGTTCATGATCCGGTTCCACTTGAAATCCTCTGAAAACACCTCGAAAGTCTTAGGCTGGTCCACGAACGGTGCCAGCGTTTCGGGGTTGTAGCGGTCCGGGACACGCAGCAGCAGTCCGCCGTGGTAGAGCACGACGTCCCACACCTTGATGTAGCCGGCCGACGGCAGCAAGCGTCCGTAATAATAGTCCACCGTATCGCCCAGCATATAATAGTCCACATAGGGCTGGCCACTGGTTTCCAGCAACCGTACCTTGTCTTCATACCCCTGCTCGCGGAATATCTCGATCGCCTCTTCCAGCCGAACCTCGCGGCGGTGGAACGGAAGGTTCTCGTCGATGATATGCTGCATGCGGGCCTTGATCTTCTGTATGTCCTCCGCCGTGGGTTCCGTACCGTCCGGCTTGTGCAATTCGCAGAAATAGCCGTTCGAGATGGGATGCTTGATCTCGATTTTCGCCTCAGGGCAAATGTCGGTCGTCGCCTTGCAAAGCAGGAAACTGAGCGAGCGGCAATAGACACGGCGTGCACTCGGGTCGCGCAAGTCGAGGAACTCGATATCACGATTGTTGTAGACGCGGAACCGCAGTCCCTGCGAAACATTGTTGACCTTGGCTGATACGATCGGGAAAGGACGTTCGAATTCGAATTCCGGCAGCATTTCTTCGAGTGTCGTTCCTTCGTTGAAATGCTTGCATGTGCGGGTGTTTTTGCAGTAAATCTTGAGCATGGCGGAGTTTTTCAAGTTAATCAGACAAATTTAAAAAAAATGCCGGAAAGTTGTATTTTTGTATTGATGATTGCCTCGATTCCGTTTTTGGAGAAACGTTTCGAAACGTTTAACCACGCCTATTTCGCCGACTCGCTGGAGCCGGTTCCCATCAAGTTGAGCCGTGCCCGGCGCAGCCTGGGCGCCTGCACCTACAAGAAGCGGCGGAAACTCTTCGGAAAAGAGGAGTATTGGGCTTTCTGCATCCGGATCAGCACGCAATTTGACCTGCCCGAGGAGGAACTGGAAGACATCCTCCTGCACGAGATGATCCACTATGAAATCCTGTCACGACAACTGCGTGACACATCTGCCCACGGACGTCTGTTCCGGGCCCGGATGAAAGAACTGAACGAACGATACGGCCGGCATATCACCGTCTCACACCGGCTGACGGCGTTGCAGCGGGAGCAGGTCGCTGAAAGCAAGCCGTCCTGGCGTGTCGTAGCGAGGGTTCGGATGAAGGACGGCCGGACGGGCGTAAAGGTGTTGCCGCTCATCGAACAGCGCATCAAGGCATACCGCCGGGGGCTGATGCATAGCGGCGAGGTGCTGTCGGTCGAGTTCTTCTGGAGCGACGATCCCTGGTTCGCCCGTTTTCCGAAATCCTCCGCCCTGAACGTCTTCTTCCCGAACGATCCCGACATCGACAGCCATTTCTCATCGGCTGCAGCGATTGTTAGATCGGGCGGATGACGAAATGGAAACTGTATTCGCCGAAAGGCATACGATGCTCCGGAAGCGGGACCGCGCCCCAGCTGTCTTCGCAGCCGAGACCCATCTGCCGCCAGTCCAGCAACAAATTCGTCACATCATCCTCCTTCAGGAACTCTGAATGACGATTGTGCTTGTTCGGCCCGTCATCCAGCGTCTCGATGTAATAATGCAACGCAGACGCCGAGAACGGCTCTTCCGCCTCAAACTCGAAACCGCGGCCGACATTGTTTGTAATCCGCAGCCAGCGGATGTCCGTCTTCGTGCCCGTCTCCTGCGGCTTGATGTACGGATAGAACTGCTCCGTCACCGTCTGCTTCCAGATACCCAGGAACGACGAACTGTTGCGGTCCAGATAATTCTCGTGCGGCCCGCGGCCATAATACTCCAGATGCTCGAAAGAACGCGGCATCGGAATCTGTACACCGAAACGGAAAAGATCGGGCAGACTGCGGTCAGATCCCGGAATCAGCGTCTCGGTGATCTCCATGGCGCCCTGATCGCTGATACGGTATTCCATCCGTACCATCGCATCCGTTCCGCTGATCCTGTAGTCGATCGTGATGACCTGCAACTTGTTCTTGTCATACTGGGCCAGACTGTAATACGTCAGCTTGGGCTTGCGCCAGAATGACATCTTCTGCTGGAGTGATGCGCCGTAGTCGTTGTCGGTCGGCGCCCGCCAGAAATTCGGCCGGATGGTCTCCCCGCTCTTGAGCATGTCCACGCCGCCGACACGGTAACGGATGATCGAACCGTCATCCACCGAAAAGACGACCTCGAAACGATCGCCGCGAACGGTAAACTGATGCGCCGCGGAATTGCTGATCTTCGGACGCAGGACGCTCGTCAGCGTCGTCATCCGCCACTTGAAATCGTTGAGCGGCAGCTGCTGGCGGGCGACCTCAGTGCCGGCAGCCAGCATCCCGTCCGCCTGTTTCAGGCGATAGCTCACGTTCAGCAGCCACTCCCCTGTCCCGTCAATCTCACCATACGGGACCTCCACCAGACGACGTCCCTGCGGCGCTACGTTGACATCTTCAACCAAGCCCGATGCCTGCTTGATACCGTTGCGGAGCACCTCCCATTGCATCTCATATGCAGAAAGGTCGCGGAAGAAGAATTCGTTGAACACTTCCAGCCGGTGCGGAGCCTTGAGCGTGCTCCAGATGTCCTGGTAGAAATAGGCCACCTCCCACGCATGCGGATTGGGCACGCGGTCCGGATTGACAAGGCCGTTGTCGCAGAAATTCTGGTCGCTGGGATCATAGTTGTTGAAATCGCCGCCGTACGCGTAGAAACGCTTCCCCTTTCCGTTCTTCCAGTGGATCGACTGGTCCACGAAATCCCAGATGAAGCCGCCCTGCAGCTTCGGCAGCGAACGGATCAGGTCCCAATATTCCTTGAAACCGCCTTCCGAATTACCCATCGCATGTGCATACTCGCACTGGATCAGCGGTTTGGTCTTCGAAGGATCGGCACTGTAATTCCGGATGTAATCATGGCTGGCATACATCGGGCAGAAGATATCGGTCCGTCCTTCGTAGCCGGCACGTTCATACTGGATAGGGCGCGACTGGTCCATCGAGCGCAGCATGTCATAGACCGCCTCGAAGTTCGGGCCGTATCCGGCCTCGTTGCCCATCGACCAGATGATGATGCTGGGGTGGTTGAAGTTCCGCCGCACGTGCCGCAGATTCCTTTCAAGATGTGCCTGCAGATAGGCCGTGTCGCGGGCCAGGGTCTTGTCGCCATAACCCATGCCGTGCGACTCCAGGTTCGCCTCGGCGACCATATAGATGCCATAGCGGTCGCAGAGTTCATACCAGTATGGATCGTCCGGATAGTGGCAGGTGCGGACCGCGTTGACGTTCAATTCCTTCATCAGCTTGATGTCTTGTTCCATCCGCTCCCGCGACACCACGTAGCCACCGTCCGGATCCAGCTCGTGCCGGTTCACGCCCTTGATCAACACGCGTTTCCCGTTGACCAGCAGGTCTGAACCGACGATCTCGACCTTGCGGAATCCCACGTCGAAATGTAGCGTCTGCAACAGTTTCTTGCCTTCATACAAGAGCACGTCGAGCCGGTACAGGTACGGATCCTCCGCACTCCACTTGCGCACATCCGGCACCTCGAAACGTCCGTTGACATAGGCTCCGGTCGTACTGAGCGACGGAGCGGCTTCCTTCCCTTCCGCATCCATCAGCCGCATCTCCACGCGGGTACGGCGGAAATCCGAAATGCTGAGGTTCACGGACAGCATGCCGTTCCGGTAATTGGCGTCCAGGTCAGGCGTGAAGGACACGTCCTCGATATGTTTCAAGGGACGGGTATACATGTAGCAGTCGCGCACAACGCCCGCGAAGCGGAAGAAATCCTGGTCCTCCAGGTATGTGCCGTCGCACCACCTGTACACCTGGAATGCGATGAGGTTGCGTTTGCCCGGTTTTACGTATTCCGTGATGTCGAACTCACATTCGAGCTTGCTGTCCTCGCTGTATCCCACGAACTTGCCGTTGACCCACAGGTACAGGCAGGAAGTGACCGATCCGAAATGGAGGATGATCTGGTCGCCCTTCCATTCGGCGGGAATATCATAATAACGGCGGTAGGAACCCACATGGTTGTTCTCAACAGGGACGATCGGTGGCTCGCTCTTGAAGCGACCGAGCCAGGGATAACCGATATTGACATACACTGGATCACCGTAACCGTTCAGTTCCCAGACTGCGGGAATCTTCATCTTGCCCCAGCTGGACTCCTTGTAATCCGGGCTCCAGAATCCGACCGGATGCTGGTTCGCGCTGCGTACCCAGTTGAAACTCCAGTCACCCGCGAGCGAGATCATCCGGGTCCCCTCGGGCAGGAACGTGCTGTGCATCGGAAGCCGGTTGATGGAATTGATGTGCGGATCCTGCCATTCGGTAAAGGTCTGGGCCTGTGCCACAAAGGAAAAGAGCAGGAAAAGGATTGAAAGCAAGAACGTCGATTTTCTCATAAATCTGGTATTTGCTTACAAATTTAGCATCTTTTTATTAACTTTACCTGTCTATCCGAACGAAAATATGTCTGAAGAACTCAATTTGGTCAAAGACCTCGCGATAATCCTTATTTCCGCCGGGCTTTTCACCATTATATCGAAAGCGTTGAAGCAGCCGTTGATCCTGGGCTACATCGTGGCCGGGTTCATCGTGGGCCCGCACCTCGGCCTTTTCGGCATCTCCAGCACGGAATCCGTGGAACAATGGTCGGAGATCGGCATCATCTTCCTGCTGTTCGCGCTGGGATTGGAGTTCAGTTTCAAGAAGTTGCTCAAAGTGGGCAGCAGCGCCCTGATCACGGCCGGGTGCGTCTGCGTAGGCATGTTCGTGATCGGCAACATCGTGGGCCACGCGATGGGCTGGAGTTCCATCGAGGCGATCTTCCTGGGCGGCCTGATGTCCATGTCATCCACCACCATCATCATTAAGGCCTATACGGACCTGGGGCTCAAGAACAAGGCCTATGCGACCCTTGTTTTCGGCACGCTGGTGGTAGAGGATCTCATTGCCGTCATCCTGATGGTGCTGCTTACCACGATTGCGACGGCCAACCAGTTTGCGGGCGGCGAGATGCTGATGGGCCTGGCCAAGCTCCTGTTCTTCCTGATCCTCTGGTTCCTGGTGGGCATCTATGTCATCCCCTCCCTCCTCAAATGGGCACGCAAATACCTGACCGACGAAATCCTGCTGCTGGTGGCGATCGGCCTCTGCTTCGGCATGGTCGCGCTGGCCAGCTACGCGGGTTTCTCCTCGGCGCTCGGTGCGTTCGTTATGGGATCGATTCTCGCGGAAACGATTGAGGGTGAGCACATCAGCAAACTGGTGGTGAGCATCAAGGACCTGTTCGGTGCCATCTTTTTCGTGTCGGTGGGCATGATGATCGACCCGCATGTCATTGCGGAGCACTGGCTCCCCATCCTGATCCTGACGCTGGTTACCGTGCTGGGAATGACGCTGTTCGGTTCGCTCGGCGCGCTGATTTCGGGCCGCGGCCTGAACACGGCCATCCACACGGGTTTCAGCCTGGCGCAGCTGGGCGAGTTCTCCTTCATCATCGCTGGGCTCGGCGTGAGCCTCGGCGTGATGCGGGGCTTCATCTATCCGGTCGTCATCGCCGTATCGGTCATCACGACCTTCACGACGCCCTATATGATCAAGGCAGCTACGCCGGTCTGCAATTTCCTGTACCGGAAACTGCCGGTGAAGCTCCTGGCCAAAATCGATCCTTCTCCCGACGTATCTGCGCGTTCCACGGCTTCGGAGTGGGGTGAATGGAAGCAGCTCCTGCGAGGATATGCCCTGCGCGTCCTCCTGTACAGCGTAATCCTGACCGCCATTTTCCTGGGATCGAAGCTCTATCTCGACAAACTCATCACTTCCGTTTTCCCAGACTGGTCGCAACCCCTGCACAACGCTGTCACACTGGGCATCACGCTGGTGGTCATGGCGCCGTTCCTCTATGGCCTGGCCATCAACGGTTCCACAATCAAAAAATCGGCTTACAAGCTGATGAAGTCCAAAGACAGCAACAAATGGCCGATTCTCGCGCTGGTGTTCCTGCGCATTTTCATTGCGACGGCGTTCATCATTGCGGCGGTCCTGGTACATTATTCCCTCTCCTACTGGAGCTTGCTGCTGATCGTGCTGGCCGGCGTCTTTTTCTCCATCCTGGCGCGCCGTTCCGTGCACCAGTTCACCGGCCTGGAAGAGCGGTTCATCACCAATCTCAACCAGCGGGAAGAATATGAACGGATGCGTTCCCCCATTGCGACGAGCGTCCGCTCGAAGCTCAAGGGGCACGATGTGGCCGCAGAAACCGTGATTATTTCGCCCAATTCCGAATATGCCGGCAAGCAGCTGAAAGACATTCCGTTCCGACAGAAATACGGCATCAACATCGCCAAGGTGATCCGCGGCAGCCGCCGCATTCTCGTCCCCTCTCCCGAGGAATACATCTACCCTTACGACGAGGTGCTGGCCATCGGCACGCAGAACGAAGTGAAGCGTTTCGTCGAAGAGATGACTGCCGAGCAGTTCAAGCCGGGCGATTCGTATGAAACCGACGATTTCGTGCTCGACATGTTCGAATTGCAGAAAGGTTGTTATCTCGACGACAAGATTCTGCGCGACACGAACATGCGCCAGCACGGCTGCATGGTGGTCGGGGTCGAGCGGGACGGTTTGTCGTTGATGAGCCCGAAGCCCGATTTCCACTTCCATGCGGGCGATTTCGTCTGGCTGGCCGGGGAACGGATCGAATGTGAGAAGATGGTCGTAGCCAATGGAAATCAAGAATCTTGACATCCGGCAGCTGAATCACAGGGCCGGCTGGCTGGTTGCCGACTACATCAACGGGACGCCGTGTGCCATTACGCCGGAGCTGATGGCGGAGATGCTTCCGGAAGGGGCGGATGCGGCCATGGAGATGCATGTTTACGCTTCCCTGCTGGGCGGTTTCATGGGACTGGAGCCCGAATCGTCTCAAGAAGACCGCATCATTCTCGATCGTTTCCTGCGAGGAGGGCTCCGGCGGCTCGATCCGGCGCCCTATCTTGACAATCCGTATGCATCGACCATCTGTTTCAAGGAAATGGAGCGCGATGGATGGCAACTGACCTGGCAATTGTTTTCGCCCTACGAGCTGTTCATCCGCGACGACCTGATCCTGACGGACGACATGCTGCAGATTCCGGCCATCGGTTATTTTTCGAAGCCGTACGCCTACCCTTCCGTCGTACAGGATGGCCGGGAATGGATGTCCATCAAGCCGAGCGAGATCGAGAGTTCCCAGGCGGCTGTCGATGCGGCGTGGGGGCATGTGGTGACTTTCGGGCTGGGTCTGGGTTACTTTGCGTTCATGGCTGCGGCGAAGCCGGAGGTGTTGTCCGTTACGGTGGTCGAACGGGATCCGGACATCATTTCGCTTTTCGGGCGCGAGCTTTTGCCGCAGTTTCCAAACAAGGATAAAATCACTGTAATTCAATCCGATGCGTTCGATTACCTCGAGAAAGACATGCGATACAATGTGCCGGATTTCGTATTCATGGACATCTGGCACGACATCGCCGACGGCACGCCTCTCTACGTCCGTGCCCGCCAGTACGAGTCCCGCTATCCCCGCACCCGCTTCATGTACTGGATCGAACGCTCCCTCAAGTGCGCCCTTCTCGACGAACTCGCCTCTCACCTTGAATAGCCTGTCCGACTTGCCCTTTTCGTCATGCCCGGCCCCGACCGGGCATCTGTTTGCTTGCTTGGCGCTCTGGGTGTTGCGCCATCGACCGTCGCTTCGCTTGTGCGGGCTTTGCCTTTGGCGA
>LUZE01000118.1:10593-27364 GCA_001602845.1 Bacteroidales bacterium Bact_13
GTCATGCCCGGCTTGACCGGGCATCTGAAATCAAAGGGCATCGAAGACAGAAAGGCTCCTTCTATCGTCACAGACGCCCTTTAGGAAAGGAAAAGGTGCTCAATGAGGATCTTGAGGCCGATGGCGATCAGGATGATGCCGCCGAGGATTTCAGCGCCAGTGTGAAAACGCTCGCCTACTTTCTTGCCGATCAGCAGGCCGACAACCGAAAAAGCAAACGTCGTCAGGCCGATGATCAGGATGGCCCGCCAAAGATTCGTGCCCAGAAAGGCGAACGAAACGCCCAGCGCCAGAGCATCGATGCTCGTCGCAATCGCCAGCACCAACATCGTCCGGAAGCCGAACGAAGCGTCCACAGGCTTGTCATCCTTCGATAAGGCCTCCCGGATCATGTTCGCGCCGATCAGCAGCAACAAGCCGAAAGCAATCCAATGATCGATTTTGGTCACCAGATCAGCAAAGCTGATGCCCAGGAAATAGCCGATTACCGGCATCAGCGCCTGGAATCCGCCGAACCAGAGACCGACCTTCAGTGCCTCCCGCCATGAAACCCGCTGCGCCGTAAGCCCCTTGCCGATGGACACAGCAAACGCATCCATCGAAACACCGACCGCCAGCAACAACAGTTCCCAGAAAGACATTTATCGCATCATGAACAGATACCCGAAATACAGCGCCTGAATCAGTACCAGGACGACACCCTCAAGCCGGTCGATGCGGTTGCGCGTTCCCGTCCAGGAGAAAAGCACAAGGCTGAAGGCGCACATCAAAACGGCTGTATAGTCCATCATCGTAATGTTGCCCATGCTCAACGGATGGATAACTGCTGCGCCGCCCAGAATCAGCAGAATATTGAAGGTGTTGGATCCCAGTATGTTGCCAAGGGCAAGCTGCCCCTTCCCCTTCGCCGCGGCAATGCAGCTGGTGGCCAGTTCCGGCAACGAGGTGCCTGCCGCCAGGACAGTGATGGCGATGAACTTGTCGCTCAAACCCGCCATCCGGGCAACATCCTGTGCGTGATCGACAAACAGGCGACCGCCGAAAATCAGCGCAGCCAGGCCCACGACGACGTAGACCAGAGCCTTGAAAAGCGACATCGGCTTAGCGTCCTTTTCTTCCGCCTCTTCGACGGACGGCTGGTTGTCCTTGTCGTGGAGGAACGAAGAAACCATGTACCAAATGAACAGCGCCAGGAAAACAAGGCCTTCCCAACGGCTCAGGCCATCCTCTCCAATGCCGAAGAACGTTTTCTTCAACCCAAGGACGATGAGCAGCACCGTAATACCGATATTCACGGGGATATCGCGCCGCAGGTTGCCGCGGGTGATGGCCACCGGCGCAATGATCGCCGAAAGGCCGAGGATCAATGCTGTATTGAAGATATTGGAACCGATGATGTTGCCGACGGCCAGGTCGGAATTGTGTTCGGCCGATGAGATGAAGCTCACGACCATTTCGGGCGCGGACGTGCCGATAGCCACGATGGTCAGGCCGATGATGAATTCACTCATTCCCCAGCGCCGGGCCAGCCCCGAAGCACCGTCGACGATGGCTTCGGCCCCGATGAGCACGAGCGCCAGTCCCGCCAGCAACAATAGGATTTCAATCGCCATAACTTTGCGTTTTTAATTTGCGCTGCGAAGTTACAAAAACGATTCTAATTCCAAGCTAATGTTTTTCGCGTCTGTTCCCTTTTTAGCCGTGGCAGACAAACATCTGGTTACCAGTAAATTACAAAAAATCGGTTGCGTATTTTGACGCAACCGATTTTTGATAAAAAGCTGATTATCAGTATGTTGAGTGCCACAGAAATGGATCAACAACCGTCAGGAAAGCGCGAGCTGTCCGTCCTTGAAGGTAGCCGTGATGGCCTGGTCGCGGGACAACGAGCCGTCGAGCAGTTTCTTCGCCAGTTCGTCGATCAGCTCCCGCTGAAGCACCCGCTTCACAGGGCGTGCACCATAAGCCGGATCGTAACCCTTGGTACTCAGGTAGTCGATGAACTCTTCGGTGAAATCGATCGTGATACCCATCGAAGCCATCTTCTCCTTCAACTGGCCAATCTGCAGCTGCACGATCTTCCGGATATCCTCAGGCGTCAGTTCGTGGAAGGTGATGATCTCGTCGATCCTATTGATGAATTCCGGCCGGAAGCTCTCCTTCACCAGTTCAGGCTTCAGGTTCGAGGTCATGATCAGGATCGTGTTCTTGAAATCGACCGTACGGCCCTTGTTGTCGGTCAGACGGCCGTCATCGAGCACCTGCAGCAGGACGTTGAACACGTCAGGATGTGCCTTTTCGATCTCGTCGAGCAGGATCACCGAATAGGGCTTGCGTCGCACGGCTTCGGTCAGCTGGCCACCCTCGTCGTAACCGACGTATCCCGGAGGCGCACCCACCAGCCGCGAGACAGTATGCCGCTCCTGGTATTCACTCATATCGATACGGGTCATCATGTTCTCATCGTTGAACAGATACTCCGCGAGGGCCTTTGCCAGCTCCGTCTTGCCGACGCCCGTGGTGCCCAGGAACATGAAACTGCCGATCGGCCGCTTCTCGTTCTGCAAGCCCGCCCGGCTGCGCCGGACAGCGTTCGAAACCGCCTCGATGGCCTCATCCTGGCCGATGACGCGCTTGTGAAGCACTTCTTCGATATGCAGCAGCTTCTCACGTTCGCTCTGCAGCATCTTGTTGACCGGAATGCCCGTCCATTTTGCCACGACCTCAGCAATATCCTCATCAGTCACTGCCTCGTTCATGATCGGGTCGGGATTCTCCGCCTTCTGCTTCTCGAGGGCTTCGATCTGCTTCTGGGCGTCTGCCATCTTGCCGTAGCGCAATTCTGCCACACGGCCGTAATCACCGCGGCGCTCCGCAGCATCTGCTTCGATG
Organism: Bacteroidales bacterium Bact_13; assembly: GCA_001602845.1. Classification (GTDB taxonomy): domain Bacteria; phylum Bacteroidota; class Bacteroidia; order Bacteroidales; family UBA932; genus Cacconaster. The sequence continues at coordinate 13,486 of LUZE01000118.1, forward strand.
CGATAGTCCTCGATGGCCTGGCGGTTCTCCTGGATGGCTTTCAACAGGCCCTTCTCGGCATCCCACTGCTTGCCCAGTTTCTCGCGTTCCGCACGCGTCTTGGCCAGGTCTTCTTCAATGGACTTGAGTTTCGGGGACTCCCCTTCCCGCCTGACGGCCTCGCGCTCGATCTGCAGCTGCTTGATGCGGCGGTCCAGTTCATCGATGCATTCCGGTACGGAATTCATCTCCAGACGCAGCTTCGAAGCGGCTTCGTCGACCAGGTCGATGGCCTTGTCGGGCAGGAACCGGTTGGTGATATAGCGGTGCGAAAGTTCGACGGCCGCGATAATGGCGTCGTCTTCGATCCGTACCTTGTGGTGGTTTTCGTACTTTTCCTTCAGGCCACGCAGGATGGAGATGGACTCTGCCACGGTCGGTTCATCGACCATCACCATCTGGAACCGGCGTTCCAGCGCCTTGTCGGTCTCGAAGTATTTCTGGTATTCGTCGAGCGTGGTGGAGCCGATGGCCCGCAGTTCACCGCGCGCCAGGGCCGGTTTCAGGATGTTGGCGGCATCCATGGCGCCGCTGGAGCGGCCTGCGCCGACGAGCGTATGGATTTCGTCGATGAAAAGGATGATCTGGCCGTCGCTTTCAGTCACGGCTTTCACGACGCCCTTGAGTCGTTCCTCAAATTCTCCCTGGTACTTTGCGCCTGCGATCAGCGCGCCCATATCCAGGGAATAGATTTCCTTGCTTTTCAGGTTCTCAGGCACATCGCCGTTGACGATCCGCTGTGCGATGCCTTCAGAAATAGCCGTCTTGCCGACGCCCGGTTCGCCGACCAGAATCGGGTTGTTTTTGGTTCGCCGGCTCAGGATCTGCAAGACCCGGCGGATTTCCTCGTCCCGGCCGATGACCGGGTCGAGCTTGCCGTTGCGCGCACGCTCATTCAAATTAATGGCGTACTTGCCGAGCAATTCAAGATTCTCTTTGTTGTTCATATGTAATACCTCCTTTATTTCAATTTCTACGGGCTCTGCTGCTCTGGTTTCCGTCTCGCTCGCAGAAAAATGCTCGCTTAGCCGATAAACCACCCGCAGTGTCGTCCTTATCACCGACTATGGATTATAGGGCGAAGCTCGGGAGGGGATCCCCGGACGTACCTGAGCCCGTAAAGGGATATTCAAATAAACGACCAATCCCGAAAATATGCCATTTTGTCAGTATTGGATATATCCTTCGGTTTTATTATATTTGTCGGTTGAACGGATAACAACAATAATTCAATATCTGCGTATGAAAAAATTCATTCTTTTAGCTGCAGCACTGCTCAGCATCTCCGCAGTGGCACAGCCGCCCATGGGCCCGATGCCGCCTAAACCCGAAGACAAAGGCGATGGCTTCAAATTCACCGTCGTGAAGGAAAACCCCATCACCTCCGTCAAGAACCAGGCAAGCTCCGGCACCTGCTGGTGCTTCTCCTCCCTCTCGTTCATCGAATCCGAGGCTATCCGCATCAACAAGCTCAAAGAAGCTGACTATCCGGACCTCTCCGAGATGTTCGTCGTGTCGCACGCCTATGCCGACAAGGCCGTGAAATACGTCCGCGTGGACGGCGCACTGAACTATGCGCAGGGCAGCTCGTTCGGCGACCTGATCTACGTGCTCCGCGACTACGGTATCGTGCCCAATGAAGTGATGCCGGGCCTGAACTACGGCACCGACCGCCATATGCATGGCGAGCTTGCTGCCGGCCTGAAGGGCTATATGGACGCTATCCTGAAGAACCCCAACCGCAAACTCTCCAGCGCTTGGCGCCAGGGCCTCCAGGGCATCCTGGACGCATACCTCGGCCCCATCCCCGAGAAGTTCACCTACAAGGGCAAGGAATATACGCCGAAGAGCTATTTCGAGACCCTGAACGTCAACCTGGACGATTACATCGACTTCACCTCCTGGACGCATCTCTCCTACTATGAGAAACACCCTGTGGAAGTGGCCGACAACTGGCGCTGGGAACAGGCTTACAACGTGCCCATGGAAGATATGATGGCCATCATCGACAACGCCATCGAGAACGGCTACACCGTGGCTTGGGCTTCCGACGTGAGCGAGACGGGCTTCACCCGTGACGGCATCGGCATCGTGCCCGATATGGACGCCATCCAGAAACAGGCTGCACAGGCCGGAAGCGACCAGGCACGCTGGGTTGGCGTAGCGCCCCAGGGACAGCGCCCGACCTTCAACAAGCCCGTTCCGGAACTGACCATCACCCCGGAACTCCGCCAACAGGGCTATGAGGAGAAGACCACCACCGACGACCACGGCATGCACCTCTATGGCATCGCCAAGGACCAGGAAGGCAACAAGTACTACATGGTCAAGAACTCCTGGGGCGAAACCGGCAAGTACAAGGGCCTCTGGTACGTATCCGAAGCGTATGTGAAATATAAGACCATGGACTTCATGGTCCACAAGGACGCTATTCCGAAAGACATCAAGAAGAAACTCGGCATCAAATAAATGAAACGGATTCTAACCATAGCATTGGCAGCGGTCATCGCGACCGCTGCTTTTGCACAGACGCAGACCATCTACACCTTCACCCCGGTCAAGGACATCAAGGTCACGCCGGTGAAGGACCAGGCCCGTACCGGCACCTGCTGGTGCTTCGCCACGGTCTCCTTCCTCGAAGCGGAGCTCATCCGCCAGGGAAAGGGTGAATACGACCTGTCCGAAATGTTCATCGTGCGCAACAACTACACCGACCGCATCTTCGACAACTACCTGCGCCAGGGCCGCGGCAACATCAACCCCGGCTCCATTGCCCACATGGCCACGAAAGCCATCGCGAAATACGGTATCGTGCCGGAGAGCGTGTACACGGGTATCAATTATGATTCAGACAGCCATAACCACGGAGATCTTTCCTCCTACCTGAAAGGCATCGCTGACGTTTCCATCCAGCTCAAGAACCTGAGCCCCGAATACAACAAGCTGATCAAGAGCCTGTTCGACATCTATCTGGGCGAAGTTCCCGAATCGTTCCAGTACAACGGCAAGACCTACACCCCGCAGAGCTTCGCCAAGATGCTCGGCCTCGACGACATGAGCGACTACATTGAGTTGACCAGCTTCAGCCACCATCCGTTCTACCAGCAGATTCCGCTCGAGATTCCTGACAACTGGGACCACGAGCGCCTATGGAACGTGCCGCTCGACGACTTCATGGCCATCATCGACAACGCCCTGCTGAACGGCTATACCGTTGCCTGGGACGGCGACCTGAAATCCGGCGAATTCCAGCACAACCGCGGCATCGCCATCTGCCCGGAACCCAAGGACTTCGCAGAGGCCGTCAAGCTGGAGAAGGTGTATCAGGACCGCGTGGTGACGCAAGAGAACCGCCAGGCCGATTTTGAGCACTTCCAGACGGTCGACGACCACCTGATGCACCTCACCGGCCTGTTCAAGGACCAGAACGGTAATTACTTCTACAAGACCAAGAACTCCTGGGGCGAAGGCCGCAACCCCGAGATGAAGGGTTACCTATATATGTCCCGCGCCTACGTGCAGATGCGCGTGATCAGCATCATGGTCCACAGGGACGCCATTCCCAAGGACATCCGCAAGAAGATGGGCCTCTGATGAAAAAATTCATTCCCAATACCCTCACCCTGTGCAACCTGCTTTCAGGTTGCGCAGGGGTTGTATTTGCGGTCCGCGGGCAGCTTTCCTACGTGCTGATTACCCTGATGGTCTCGGAGTTCTTCGACTTTTTCGACGGATTCGCGGCCCGGGCGCTCGGCGCGTATTCCGACATCGGCAAGGAACTCGACTCGCTGGCCGACCTGGTCAGTTTCGGACTCTGCCCGTCCGTCTGCCTGTTTTCCTGGTACGGAATCGCCCATCCCGACATCCCGATGCTGCGCTGGTTCCCGTTCCTGATTACCGCCGCATCGGCACTGCGGCTTGCCAAATTCAACATCGACACGCGTCAGGCCACCAGTTTCCTGGGCCTGGCCACTTCCGGCTGTGCCCTGCTGCTCACGCCGCTGGCCGTCTATTCCTATTATACCGACGGTTTCCTGCACATTCTGATGGGGACGGTCTGGTTCATCCCCGTCCTGACGCTCGTCTTCGCCTTCCTGCTGGTCTGTGAATTTCCGATGTTTTCGCTCAAGAAAATGACCGGCCGGCTCAAGGCTTTCATCATCGGCAGCGTCATCCTGGTTATCGCCTGCATCATCCGCGAGATCCAGGGGCCCTGGTACGTTACCGTGAGCCTCTGCATCTTCCTGATCCTGGCCTATTATCTGGTGCTCAACCTGGCGGCGCTCAAACGGCAATAAGCCTTTCCGTCGCCGCCCAGATCCGGCTGTCCAACGCAGGATCGATGTAACGCCCGGGGATATCCCGGCATTTTTTCCCTACATAGTAATGATTGCCCTTCCCTTCCGAAAGGGCGCGCAAGGCCGGCCGGACGCCGGCCTTCGGCGTCTTGCAGAGCGGCTTGAACAGCACGTCGGCCAGCGGATCGTACCAATGCCCCAGGTCGATCATATTGGAGGCGACAATGCCCGGATCCGCCAGGTTTACACGCAGGGCGGGATAGCGGCGGGCCAGTTCAAGGGAAAAGGACAGCAGCGCCCGCTTTGCCCGGGCATACGTACCCAGCTGACTGAAGTCCCCCGCTTCCGGCTGCAGCGCCGCCTCGTCCAGTGACACGAAGCGGCAGGTCAGCGAAACCATATTCACGATGCGGGCGTCCTGCGGCAGCTTCGGCAGCAAAAGCTGTGTCATCAACCACGGCCCGAAGTAATTGACTGAAAAAGTGTTTTCAAATCCATCTCCAGTAATGCTATAGCCTTTTGAAATCGTCCCGGCATTGTTGAAAAGGGCCGTCACGGAGCCTGGTTCAATCCCTTCTACGAAGGCGCGGACCGACTCCATCGAGGCCAGGTCAAGCTGCCTGACCGCCAAATCGGCCTGCGGGATGCGCGATAAGATTCCGGCACGGACCGCCTCCGCTTTCTCCAGGTTCCGGCACGCCATCAGGACGGGAATCCCCTGCCCGGCCAGCGCTTCGGCTGCTGCAGCACCCATACTGCCTGTCGCTCCGGTAATGATGACGCGGCCGCTCATTTCCACCTTTTTTCAGCCTGGTCAACCTCGCGCCGTAATTTGTCCGGCAGGTTGGCCACGCAACGGTTGCATTTCATTTCGAGCGTATACATACGGCCGATGCAATAGTTCGAATGGCCGCACTCGCTCCGTTCGATTTCTCCGCTGCGGAGCTTGTTCACGAAATCCGTGTCACGGACCAGCGCACGGGCGACCTGCAGCCCGTCGAAACCGGCGGCCAGCACCTCTTCCATCTTCTGGCGCGACACCATGCCGCCCACATAGATCAACGGCAGTCCTACCGCCGCCCGGAACTTCTTCGCATCTTCGAGGAAATAGCCCTCCTTATACGGTACGGTGGGCACCATGATCCGGCCGAATACACGGACCAGGGCCTTGAGCCACCAGAACTTGCGCAGGTCCATATAATGGGTCATCGTCTTAAGGGGCATTGCGCCGCGCATCACTTCCATCGGCGCCTTGCTCACGAAACCGGCAGAAAGCACGAGCGCATGGACGCCAAGCCGCTCCAGTTCCCGTGCAACTTCCAGACACTCAGCCTCCTGCATGCCCCGCCGGAATCCGTCGTGCATGTTCATCTTCACAATCACGCCCAGGTCGTCCCCGGCCGCCTCCAGGACGCGCCCGATCACGCGCCGCATCAGGCGCATGCGGTTGTCCAGCGAGCCGCCGTATTCATCGCGGCGGTGGTTCGTATAGGGCGACAGGAACTGGCTGATCAGATAGCCGTGGCCCGCGTGGATCTCCACGCAGTCGAAACCCGCCTCCCGGGCCAGGTTCACGGCCTTTCCGAAATCCTCCACCAGCGCATCGATCTCAGGCACCTTCATTCCCCGGACAAAGGTCGGGGAATACAGATTGAATCCGCTGGAAGCCCCCACGGGCATGCATCCGCACGTGGCACGGTGCGTCATGTTGCCACAATGGCCCAGCTGGATGGAACATTTCGCCCCTGCGGCATGGACTGCATCGGTAATCCGTTTCAGCCCCGGAACGATCTCCTCGCGCATCCAGAGCTGCCCGTCGAACGAGAGTCCGCTCCGATTCACGGAAGCGTACGCCAGAGTCGTCATCCCCACGCCGCCCCGCGCTACGGCGACATGATAATCATACAAGTCTTGGGACGGGCTGTTCCCATAGGCCATGTTCTCGAACGCTGCCGAGCGGATGACCCGGTTGCGCAGCGTCACCGGCCCGATGCGGACCGGCGTAAAAATTGGCGATACTATCTGATTTTCAGTCATTTCAATACAGGAATGGAATCATCCGCTTCACTTTGTCCGGGTCGAATTCTCCCTGGAATTCACGGCTGTACATATCGTGGATCCGTGCGGCACGCGGCGCCAGGTTGGCGAAGGTCCAGAGCGCGAATACGGCCCCTGCCCACGACCAGGTCAGGATGGCGAACCCCACCCACTCCAGGAACTCCCCGAAATAATTGGCGCTGGTCACGTAGCGGAACATCCCACCCTTGGGCAGATAGTGCGCCGTATCGCCCGGTTTCCGGAGGTTACGTATGATGCCGTCGGACTGGATATTGATATACATTCCCGCGAAGAAAACCGCAATGCCGGCAATAAATGCGACGCTGGTCAGCCAGGACAGCGGATAGCGGTCCTCCGGGGAAACGTAGAAGATCCAGCCGCCCTGCATCAGCGCGTTCAGCGTATTGAACAGCGCCCCCATCAGCACGATCGTCCAGGGCATGCGCCCCTTTCCGCGCAGCCGGCGCGGAAAGAGGAAGGACCGGTTGAAATAATGGACCTCGAACAGCAGCAGGAAGATCAGGCGCACGACATCGTTCCTTCGGTCGGAAAACCACCAGAGCACGAGCATCGCGATAAACACGGGCACTTCCATCAGGAACCAGCCGATACGGTTGTCCAGGAACGGCCCCCATTTGGTCTGGAAGAATTTTCCGTAGCCTGCATCCACGAAGAACAGGGACACGAACACGATGACGGCCAGGATGGCCATCACGATAAGGAAGATATTGAAGGAGTACGGTGACATGGTCTATTTCAGTTTTTTCCACAGCCAGGCGACCAGCGGTCCCGGAAGCAGGGAGATCAGAAACGGCAGATATACGTTCATAAACCCGGGGCTCACGACGCGGCGACGGCGGAACATGGCCCGGAGTGCCCGCCGGACCAGCCATTGCGGCGTCTTGATGAGTCCCAGCCGGACGCCGAGGCGGAGTTTGTCTTCGCTCAGCCGGTAGAGCGGCGTGGCGATGGCCGCGGGGCAGACGGTGGTCACACCGACGCCATGGGGCTTCAATTCATAGGAAAGAGACCGGCCGAAACTCTTGAGATAGGCTTTCGTAGCTGAATAGATCGTGATGCCGGGAGCCGGAATGCGGGCCGCCATGGAGGACATGTTGAGCAGATAGCCGCTCCCCCGCCGTTTCATCGCATTTCCGAACAACAGGCTCAGGCGGGTAACCGTGACCACGTGCAGGTTGAGCATTGCCTGTGCCCGTTCCAGGTCTTCCTCTTCCAGTTCCTTGAAAAAGAACATACCGGCGTTGTTGATCACGATATCGGGCAGAAGGCCCTGTTCTTTCGTGCACCAGTCGAAAAGCGTATCCGCCGCATCGGGCAGGGCCAGGTCCTGAAAATGCGTGATGACATCGACGGGGAACTGCGAGCGCAGCGAATCCGCCGCAGAAGCCAGTTCGTCCTCCCGGTTGCTGACGAGTATCAAGTCGCAGCCCCGTCCGGCCAGTTGCCGGGCATACTCCAGCCCCATACCGGAACTGCCGCCTGTGATCAGTGCACGCATACTTTCCTGCAAATATACGCAAAAACGGGCGTTTTTCGCTATCTTTGTGCTCCATAAACGAATGGAATGAACCGCGAAAAGGAAATCTACAAGGTAACGCTGGCCGGGAGCGCCGTAAACGTGCTGCTGACCGTGTTCAAGTTTGTCGCCGGCATCTTCGGCCACAGTGCCGCGATGCTGGCTGACGCCGTCCATTCCCTGTCCGACCTGCTGACCGACCTGGTCGTCATCGTCTTCGTCCGCATCAGCAGCAAACCCGCCGACCGCGGCCACGACTACGGCCACGGGAAGTTCGAGACCCTGGCCACCGCCTTCATCGGCTTCGCGCTCCTGGCCGTGGCGGCAGGCATCATCATCCACGCCGGCAGCATGATCTATTCCTGGTACCAGGGCAGCGAGCTCGCCAAGCCCGGCATGCTCGCGCTTTGGGCCGCTGTCGTATCAATCGTCCTAAAAGAACTGACTTTCCAGTATACGATCCACAAAGGACGCAAGCTCAACTCGACAGCCGTCGTGGCGAATGCCTGGCACCACCGCAGCGACGCCCTCTCGTCCATCGGAACGCTCGTCGGCATCGGCGGCGCCATCCTGCTCGGTAACCGCTGGACCGTCCTCGACCCCCTCGCCTCGCTGGTCGTCGGCATTTTCATTGTCCGCGTCGCCTGGAAACTGCTGAAACAATGCTTCGGCGACCTGCTCGAAGCCTCCCTGCCCGAAGAAGTGGAGAAAGACATCCTCGACATCGTACGCTCCTTCAACGACGTCAGCGACCCCCACAACCTCCGCACCCGCCGCATCGGCAGCCACTACGCCATCGAGATCCATATCCGGATGAACGGCGATATCCCGCTCGTCCAGGCCCACTCCCGCGCCCACGACATCGAAAAAGCCCTCAAAGACCGCTTCGGCGAGAATACCCACGTCGTCGTGCACGTCGAGCCCGCCAAACTTTGATATTTGGAAGAAAACGCCTACATTTGCAGCCTGATTCGATGGTTCCGTAGCTCAGTTGGATAGAGCAACAGCCTTCTAAGCTGTGGGTCCCGGGTTCGAATCCCGGCGGAATCACGAGACTTTGAGAATCGGAAACTCAATTGAGTTTCCGGTTTTTTTATGCGGAAGGGCTCTGGGAAAGCGAGCTTTCACAGCCGCCCTCCCGCATAAAAAAATCAGGGAGTCCGGCCGGACTCCCTGATTCTCAATGTCTCGCCCCAAGAAAGATTCCTCTCGGGAATGCGCAGCGCAGCGAGCAAAATCCCGCTCCCCGGGCACGTTTTGCCCTCATTTCGTGTCCGGATGCCTGATATTCAGCTTCACGGGCACAAATAGGCCTATTTCCGTGCCCAGATCAATTCCGATTAATCGAATTGTCAAGAATGTAATTACTATGAGTAATATGCAAAAAAAGCATATTACTCGTTCAGAGAATTGATCAAACCGACAGTCAACTTGAACATAGTGTCTATCTCAGAGTGGTATGTTCATTTTTTGCACACACCAGTTCTCGCGACAATTTCCCCTCTTGGAAAATGTCAGTTACCCGCCACCGCCACCGCCTCCATCACCCGTACCCAGTCGGTCTCGGGATCAAAACCGAACTTGTCGTCAATCCCGACGTTGAAATAGAGTTTCTTGTCGAAATTCTGAAAAGCGCTGTTCCCCACCTCCGGATTCTCGTTGATATAGTCGAAATGAATGCCGTCCTTGGCGAATCGCTGCCGATATACTTCCAGCCGCTCGGGATAGCAGCCACTCCAGAGGATGAGGCAGATGTCGTCGCGGGTGGACAGCAGCTGCAGAGCGGACTTGGCGTATGGCAGGTAATTATACGTTTCCTCCGCCTCATAGCAGGCGCGCAGGATCGTATCGTGAATGTCTACGACAACGTAAATCTTGTCCCAGCCCTTCTCACGCTTGCGGCGGAAAGCCGCCTCGAATGCCTTTGCGATATCTGTCATAAGGCTGCCTGCTGCGCTTGTTATCCGAGTTTCACGGCCGTTCCCGACGCTGTGACCATCAGCATACCATTGTTGGAGCCCAGGACTTCATAGTCGATATCGATGCCGACAACGGCGTCTGCGCCCTTGGCTTTGGCGCGGTCGCTCATCTCGCCCATCGCAGCCGCGCGGGCATTGATCAGCTCTTCTTCATACGAAGCACTGCGGCCGCCGACAAAATTGCGGAGACTTGCCGCGATATCCTTCAAGAAATCAACGCCGGCGATCACTTCGCCGAACACGACGCCCTTGTATTCCGTGATGGTGCGTCCTTCAATAGTGGGAGTTGTTGTAAGAATCATTATGTGTGTTTTTCAATAGTACATTCATTTTCGCTAGCTAATCAATGTCTCCATCAGCATCCAGAGCGCTCGATGATCTTTCCCAGCGTGTAATCCATCTGGGCTGCAATGAACTCCAGGTCGTTCTCTTCGTCAACAAGAATCAGGTCCTTCCCCTCCTCGTCAGTCAGGAACACTACCTCCGCGTCAACCACCTCTACGATTATGTACGGCCGCTTCCCGTTGTACGCCCCAGTCAGGAACTTGATGCAGTCATACTTTACCGGCACAACATCCACCTCACCAGGTTCCTCTTCCTCCGACGGCATCTCTTCCAGAGATGTATACTCCTTCCCGTTCAAAATATAGCGGATGAATCGCTTCTGGTTACTTGGGAAAATGTCACGATATTCGTGCGTCTTGGTCCCGGCGAGGATCTCGTCGAAATAGACTTGCTTCAGATTTAGGGTTAGGGTTTTCATGGGAGGATTATATTATGGGATTCTTCTATGCTCATCGTTGAACTGTTTCCTACAAAAATACAAAAAGATTGCATACATTTGTGTCATGGCAAAGATATACATCGCATCCAGTTGGAGAAACACATACTATCCTGAAGTCGTTGCACGGCTCCGTGCAGCCGGTCACGAAGTGTATGATTTCCGTAACCCACCCCACGGTGGCAACGGATTCAGATGGACCGACATCGACGAAAACGCCCCGAATTGGGACTTTAAGCAGTATGCAGAGGGACTGAACCATCCACTCGCAGAGCGTCAGTTCAAGGCCGATCTTGACGCACTGGAGTGGGCCGACGCCTGCGTCCTGGTCCTTCCTTGTGGAAGAAGCGCACACACAGAAGCCGGCTGGATGGCCGGCCGTGGAAAGAAAGTCGTAGTCTACCTCCCGAAGATGGAAGAGCCGGAGCTGATGTATAAGCTGTTCGATGCTGTTGTGGACAGCATTGACGGCATCCTGCAACATCTTCAGAGCGTAAGGATCGTGGCGAACGTGAAATAGAAACAGCAAAATTAAAATATTGTGGCGAAAAACATGATATCTAGAAAGACGCTTGCAGCCGAAAAGAACCGGCAGAAAACACATAATTGCGCTCAGGCTGTATTCTGCACCTACTGCGACCTCTGCGGACTGGACCCGAAGACAGCAGAAGACGCAGCAGGCGCTTTCGGCATGGGTATGGGCAACATGGACGGCACCTGCGGCTCGCTGGTCGGTGCAGGAATGGTCATCGGCCTCGTATCAAAGGACCGGAATCTGGCGCGAAAGCGGATGAAACAAGTGATGGACCGTTTCAAGGAACGAAACGGCGCGACACAATGCCGCCAGCTCAAGGGCGTCGACACGGGCATCGCCCTGCGGGAGTGCCCTGACTGTGTGGCCGACGCAGCCGAATTCCTGGAAGAAATCCTTCAAGAAATAGTTCCATAAAAGATATGGCAGAAATCAACGTATATCAACAGTATTTTGCAGCAAAAGGCACGTTCAATGGCGTAGAACGCCACGCCGCCTGCGTGCTGCTCATCTCAAACTCGGATTCCGGACGAATCCAATATGAGGTTGCCGTGAACTTCTTTCCGCATAACGATGCCGAGGACTTCGCCGTCTCCTACGACGCCTACTTCAACAAAACACTCTATGATGCAGCCGGGCGAAGGTCCAAGAAACGGGAAGCACAGCTTCTTGAACAATTGCGGGACGAGGCCGACACACTCGCAGCCACCGCCGGCGGCGTCATCTTCTGGGAACAACCGGTCGGGCCAGAGAGGCGCGGCTAGCGAATCTCCTTACCAAACGGGAAGATGGTCGGCAGAACCATCTTGAAATGCTGCATTCCGAAGGGGATGCCGATGATGGTGATGCAGAAAAGCACGCCGCAAAGCAGATGGAGGATAGCGATTTCCCACCAGCCCAGAAGAATCCACACCAGATCCATCACCGCGGAGACGCAGCCCGGCTCGCCGGGAGCGTCAACCAGCTCGTGGCCGAAGGGCCAGAGAGCGTAGGTTCCGAATTTGAAGAGCTGGATACCAAAGGGAATGCCAATAATCGTGATACACATCAGCAACCCCACGATGTAGTAAATCAGGGCGATGATCAGGCCGCCGAACAGGAGCCAGCAGATGTTACCTATGAACTTCATTTTGCGTATTTTTCAATCGTCAGTTTAACAAGCGTATCGACCAGCGCTTTCCGGCTCTTGTAGCCTTCCGGAATCGCAACGATCGGATACCAGGCACCGGGATAATCCCAGACTTGCTGAAAGTATTCGTCGACGGCATGCGGATCGACCACCTCCTTGATTTCAGGATGGATTGCCTGAACCTTCTTCAGCACCTCTTCGTGAACCCAATCCCTGAATTCCGCGGCATACTGCAGATCCTGTTCGCTATACGGTTCCATACATAATAATCGTATTGCCTACTCGCACCGCACCAGCAGCAGCGCGTCGAACAGTTCGCCGGGTGCGGAGGCCTTCAGCGTGTAGCGGAAACGGCCGCCACGAGGCTGTTCGACCACGCACTGGTAAACCCATCCGTGTACGCCCGGATCGATCCACTCCCCTGTTTCAGGATCCTTCAGTTCATAGACCTTCGGTTCCACGCAGTCGCCGGCCACGTAACGGTATAACGCATAGCGCCCGGCAGGAAGGTCGTCCATCCGATAGGTAATGTCGGCGCCTTCTCGCGTGGCCACCCAGGCCCCGTCGCCAAGATAGGACTGCGCATCACCGCGATACGGCTCCCATCCCGATTTCATCCGCTCCGGCGTCTCGACCAGATAGCGCCCCGGCAGCGAAAGTCCCAGATACTCGGCAACGGCCTGCATCGTCCGCTTTCCGAACGCACGGATGTTCTCGTCATCCGCCCAGGGGCCTTCCGTGTCGAACGAGTAACAGTTGTAGGTGGTTTCGATTGTCAGGGCAATTGTGTTTTCCCCCGCGTGGTTCCAGAACCAGCCTTCCGCATAGCGGGAAGCCATGTCGGAGAAGTTCATGTCCAGCGGCCGGATGCAGGGATTCATGCTGCTGACCAGTCCGGTGAACGTCCATAACTTGCGGAAATAAGCAGGTGTGGTGGAAGAGCCGCGGTGCATCCAGAACGTCGCGGACAGTGAATGCTGGGAATGGCTGTTCAGCATGAAATCGAGGGGACGGTCCGCTGTCAGCTGTTCGAACATGCGCTTGATGGCGCGCACTTCCACGACAGTGCTGTCCTCGCTCCGGCCGAAATTGATCTCCTGGTTCACGCCGCGCGCATTGGAGCGGGAAAGCCCGTCCGCCACACCGTCCGGATTGGCGAACGGAAGAACATAAGCATCAATCTGCCTGCGAAGCGAACGGCCCTCCGGCGTGTCACTCGTCAGGTATTCGACCAGACCGTCGACCAGATACGAGGCGGGCGTTTCGGAAGGATGGATGCGGCCGTGCACCCAGATACGGGCCTTCTCCCCTTCCGGAACTGAAGGGTCGGTGATATGCAGCAGCTGCAGGGGCCTGCCCTCGTGGCTGAATCCGATGGTGTCGAGCGTCACGTCCGGACGGGCGCACCAGGTCTCGAGCCGATCCTGCAGGTAGCTGTACGTATACGGATTGTACAGAGCGAGAAACACGGTATCCTGCGTAAACCGCTTGTCCAGGCTGTGTGCCTGGGATTCAGCCATCGGGAG
>LUZE01000119.1 GCA_001602845.1 Bacteroidales bacterium Bact_13
GGCTGCGCCGCCGGCGCACCGCGCCCGCGCCCGCGGCATAGATGCCGGCCGCGCTCTCGCGCCCTCCTCCCTTGCTTTCCCTGCGCTACGGAGCGTCCTTCGCGGGAGCGGGCAGGAGCCGGGTCTGCCACGTACGCCCCGGCGCCCCCCCCGGTTCGGGTTCTTGCCAAAGCCGATGAAGTTTGCAACGACAGGAAAGAGAATACGATCACAAGGAGACAGTCATGCCCGTTGCAACGGGTTCCGAGCGTCTGCGCTATGCGAATTTCGTTTTTGATCTTGACGGGACCTTGTTTGACAGTGCGCCGGAGATCCTCCACCTGCTCGCCATGGTCATGCGGGAACTCGGCCGGCCCGTACCGCCCATGAATAACAAAATGATCGGGCCGCTTCTGGAGCATATCGTCCGGGACCTGTGCCCCGAAGCTTCGGAAGCGGAACGGGCGCGGATCGTGACCACGTACCGGCACCGCTACAGAAACAGCGATTACAGGGAAACACGGGTCTTCTCCGGCATTCCCGCCCTGCTGGAAAGACTGCACGCCACGGGGCGTTCCGTCTTCGTGGCCACCAATAAGCCCGCGGATGTGACCCACCGCCTGCTGACGATCAAGGGCCTGCTTCCCTATATCTCCGGCGCGGCATGCAGCGACTCCGTGGCGGGACGGCAGATATCCAAAGGGGAAATGCTGCGGCTGCTCATGAAGCGGCATGGCGTCCTCCCCGAGGATACGGTCATGGTCGGCGATTCCGTCTACGATATGCAGGGGGCCCGGGAGGCTTCCGTCGCCACCATGGCGGCCCTGTATGGCTACGGCCGGCGGGAGGCGCTGCTGGAAACCGCCCCCGACTTCGTCGTGGAGGACGTCGCGTGGCAACATGTTCTGCGCTGGCCGGAGCGGATACCGCAGGCCCTTTGAAGACGGACGTGCTTCTTTCTTTCGCCTCCCCTCTTCCGACAAGGCGTTACGCATGAAACAGGATACACGTCACCAGGCCATTCTGTATGCCGTGATGCGGCATGGGTATGTCTCCATCGACGCACTGGCGGAGGAACTGGGGGTTTCCTCGCAGACCATACGGCGTGACATCACCGAGCTGGACAGGACGGGCATGCTGGAGCGCAGGCCCGGCGGGGCGAGCTACCGCACCACCATCCTCAACAGCGCATACGATGTCCGCCAGGTCGAGGATTTCAAGGAGAAGGAGCGCATCGGCCGGGCCATTGCGGCCTATCTGCCGGATAACAGCTCCATTTTTCTCACCCTGGGGACGACCGTTGAAATCATCGCCTATGCCCTTCTTGAGCGTTCCGGGCTTATGATCATCACCAACAACGTTGTCGCGGCGTTGACGTTGAACAAGAAGACCGACTTCGAGGTCGTGTTGACGTCCGGGTACATGCGCAAGAGCAGCAACGGCCTGGTGGGAGAGAGCGCCATAGCGTTCGTCAATGGTTTCCAATGCGATTACGTGGTCACCAGTACAGGGGGGATCAGCGAGACGGACGGGTACCTGCTGGACTACCACACGGCGGATGTCAGCGTGGCGCAGACCATGATGCGCAATGCGAACAAGGTGCTGATGGCCGCCAGCCGGTCCAAGTTCGGCCGCAAGGCCGTGGTGAAGGTGGCACCCCTGAAGACCGTGGATGTCCTTTTCATGAGCAGCCCCATCCCTGAGCGGCTTGAAACGATGGCCAAGTCGGCGGGCGTGGAGTGCATCTCCTGTTGATGTATTATTTTTTACAAATCTCCGGCGGAAGCCTTTTCTCCCGCCCAGCCTCTAACTACACAACATGCATGAATTTATGAATAATCCAATTATGTAAGACGGCCCTCATCAGCACTATGTAATTTTTATTACATTTTTAAAAAATTGTTTGACATTTTTCCCCCGACAAGAAAATCGTTGCTCTAACGAGAGCAGGGAATTCCTATCATCCAGACACTTCCCTTGCGGGTGGTTGGCGCTGGGATGGAAACATACAAACTCGAGGAGTAGAGTATGCGTAAGGCTCTTGTTGTATGGATGTACATTGCCTGTTTGGGGCTGCTGCTAGGCCTTCCCTCCGTGTCCGGTGCTCAGGACAAGATCATTATCCGTTTCAGTCACAGTAATACTCCCACGCCGATGGACCCGTATCATGCCCTGGCCATGAAGATGAAGGAAAAGATCGAGGCGGCCGTGGGCAAGGACCGCATTGAGGTCCAGGAGTATCCGGCCGGGCAGCTGGGCAGCGAGGAACGCAGCTTCCAGGATGTGCAGCAGGGCATATTGCAGATGACGGTGCTGGCCGTGAACAACGTCTCCATTTTCGCGCCGGCGCTGGGGGCGTTCGACCTTCCCTACATCTTCAAGGACGTGCAGGAATTCGACAAGTGCGTCGATGAGAACTGGGACCTGATCAACAAGGTCCTGGCGGAGGAAAGCGGCAACATCGCCGTGGCCTGGCATTCCCAGGGCTTCCGCTTCATCACCAACAGCAAGCAGCCCATCAACGTCATCGGCGACTTGGTCAACGTAAAGATTCGCACCCCCAACAACCCCATCATGATCGGCGTGTACCGCGCCTGGGGAACGCAGCCCGTGCCCCTGGCCTGGGATGAAACCTTCAACGCCGTGCAGCAGAAGGTGGTCGATGGCCAGGACAACCCCCTGGTTTCCATCGCCACCAACCGGTTCTATGAGGTTCAGAAATACATTACCGAGCCGCACTACAAGCTGTGGACCGGCCCTGTGGTCGTGAACGTGGATTGGCTGCATTCCCTCCCGCCGGACGTGCAGAAGGCGATCATCAAGGCTGGCCGGGAAACCACCCTGGAAATGCGCGACATGCTGGCCAAGCAGGAGGCCGAGGCTCGCGCATTTCTGAAGGAGAAGGGCATGATCTTCTGTGGCGTGCCCAAGGACGAGGATGTGTGGATGCAGCGCGCCATGCACATCTGGCCCCAGTTCTATCCCCAGATCAAGAACCTGGAGCTCGCCAGCGCCTTCATGAAGACGCTGGGCCGGGAGCTGCCGCGATAATTTCCGTTCCGGGGGCGGTCGC
>LUZE01000120.1 GCA_001602845.1 Bacteroidales bacterium Bact_13
GAGCATTCCAACAATACCGCGCAGATGCGGGGCGTGCTCAATGAACTGCTCCGTACCGGCGGCTGGCATCTCCGCGAGCTGGCAGCTTCCGGTGCGAAGAAGAAAGCCCTCGAAGCCAAGAAGATCGAGATTCTCAAGGAAGTCTACCGCGTGCTGGCGCTCTGCCTCGGCGAGCCGCCGACGGAATTCACCTGGCGCTACAAGGATGCCAAGGGCAACGTGCAGAGCCTCACGACTACGCCGCTGGACTTCTACAAGAGCATCATTCCCGACAACTATAATCCCGACACGTTCATCATGATCATGAACGACCCGACCCGCGAGTATTACAAGGTCTACGACATCGCATCGTACCGCAATACCTACGAGGGCATCAACTGGCGCTACCTGAACCTCCCGAACGAGGAGATCAAGCCGGCCGCCCTGGCTTCGATCAAGGACAATACGCCGCTTTACATCTCCTGCGACGTCGGCAAGCAGAGCGACCGCGAGAAAGGCATCATGGACGTGGACTACTACGACTACCAGTCGCTGTTCGGCATTACGCTCGACATGGACAAGAAAGCCCGCATCCTCACCCGCCAGAGCGGTTCCTCGCACGCCATGACGCTCATCGGCTGTGATACCGACGAGAACGACGTTCCCGTGAAGTGGGAGCTCGAGAACAGCTGGGGCCCGGCATCGGGCAACCACGGCTACGTGACCTTTACCGACCAGTGGTTCGACGAGTACCTGTTCCGCATCGTCATCAACCGTAAATATTTGAGCGAGAAAGCCCTCAAGGCGCTGAACACCAAACCCGTCCAGCTGCCCGCGTGGGACTACATGTTTTAACGTCATGCCCGGCTTGACCGGGCATCTCAAAGCCTTATGCTCGCGCTCAAAATCATCGCCGTGATCCTCGGCATCGTCGGCCTCGTGGGATGCGTCCTTCCGGTCATCCCCGGGCCGCCGTTGTCGTGGCTCGGGCTGCTGCTGGTCTTCCTGACGGGTCCGGAAGGCATGACGACGACCTTCCTGATCGTGTGGCTCGTGATCACGGTCGTGGTCACGGTGCTCGATTATGTCGCGCCCGCTTGGATCACCACCAAGACAGGCGGTTCCAAGGCCGCCGGCCGCGGCAGTTTCGTGGGCCTTATCCTGGGCCTGCTTTTCTTTCCGCCGTGGGGCATGATTCTCGGCTCCTTCCTGGGCGCCCTGCTCGCGGAAGTCATCTTCGAAGGCCGCAATGTCACCGATTCTGTCGCTCCCGCCTTCGGTTCCTTCCTGGGCTTCCTGTTGAGCACCGGCCTGAAGATAACCGCCAGCGGCGTGATGCTGTTCTACATTTTCAAGTTCCTGTAAAGGTATTGCACGGCGTGAAAAAAGAGGGTGACCACTTTTTAGTCACCCTCTTAAACAACAGGTTAACTATTACCAACCAGGGTTCTGGGTGATCTTGAAACCAGCGTCTTCATACTGCTTGATGACGTCGTTGCAAACCGGCTCCAGATAGTTCTTGTAAGAGAACGGGTTGCGGTTCTTGATGTTGTTGGGGATGCGGAAACCGACCATTTCTGCAGGATCGGTATCAGCGCCCCAAGTAACGACCGTGCCGTCAAGGTGCTTGACTTTCAAGACACCGTATGTGGAGCTGTTCCTTGAACCGTCGTTGTTGAAAAGCAGGTCGAAGCTATTGAGCTGGTCGCGGGTGTTGGTGAGGTCAACCCATGCACCGACCATGATGTCCGGGTTGTTATCTCCGTCCATTAATTCGAGTTCACCCCAGCGACGGATGTCGAGGACGCGGACCTGCTCCATGTAGAATTCCAGGCGGCGTTCCTGACGGATTTCCCAGAGAAGCGGATCGGTCACCACACCGGCAAAGGTTTTGGCATAAGGCGAGCTGGTACGCATAGGGTCGTCAGCAATGTTGTTGATGTTGAGCGGAGCCGTCTTCTGGACGCCTTTTTCGATAGCGTCAGCGTCAAGGGGGCGGTTGCGGATCACGTTGATGGTTGCGTCGACCTCGGCCTGCGACAGGCGGGCGCCGCCGTAGGAGACGGCAAGTTCTTCTTTTGCCTCAGCATAGTTGAGCAGGACCTCTGCGTAGCGGATGCAGGGATAACCGTTGGTGTTGGTCATCGAGCCATATTTGGCCGGACGCGGAAGGCCGTTATATGCATAGGTCGGACCGATGCGGTCGATGAACTTCACACAGTAGATACCAGCACCGTTGGCATTCGGCTCATGCCAGAAGGTCGCTTCGAAGCGAGGGTCGCGGGTTTTTACCATGTCGGCGATGGCCCAGCTGTCCTTGCCGTCTACTGTCGATGCCGTATACGGCTTGCCATCGATGCAGCGGATGGACTTCAGGAACGCGAGGTTGGTTCCGCCCACCTGACTTTCGCTAAGGTTGGAATAGGATCCAATGCAGTGCGTACAGGAAAGATCAGCGCTGTAGGAACGGAAGATGATGGCCTCGGTGCCTACCTGCGTTTCAGATCCGAAAAGGGAGCGGAAGTCAGCGTCGCAGTGGTAATTGCCGGAATCCATAACGACCTTCGCATAACTGACGGCCTTCTCAAGGAATGCCTTCGGATCGCCGCCGCTCACCTTGTGGTATTTCTCCCATGTGCCCTCGAACAGCATGAAGCGGGAAGCGTACGCCGCCACCACATACTTGTTGATATAGTTCTTGCCATCGTTGACACGGACATTCGCAATCGCGAAGTCCATGTCTTCCATAACGTGCTTCATGACTTCGACACGGCTGTCACGGTCCTTGTACTGGTCAGCCAGATCGGTGGAAGCCACCACATGGTCGTACCACGGAACGTCACCAAACGAACCGACGAAACGGTAGTACTCAAAGCCGCGGAGGAAACGGGCTACACCCATCCAGTGGTTAAAGGCCTCCTCGGTGAGAACGCCGTTTTCCTTCATGGTATTGAGGCGTTCGATCATCAGGTTCCATTTGCGAATGAAACCGAAGTTCCACGGGCCGGCACCGGTACGGTACAGCCAGTAAGTTCCGCCGTAGCCGGATTCCTTGTCGTCAGCGCGGTACCAGTTGTCGTCAGGAACTGCAGTGATGAAGTTGGTGAGCTGGCCGGTACTGGTACGGGCATCATCGCTCATCTCTCCCGAGGAGTACACACCAGGGGCATACTGCTGACCCCAGGAGTTTGCATAGCCGTTGAAATAGTTTTCGTAGGCACCGTTCACGAACAGACGGAGGTTCTGCTCGGAGCTCCAGAAGTTGCCATCGTCCATCTGCGTCTTGGACGGCCGGTCGAGGAATTCTTCACTGCAACCAGCGACAACGAACAGGGCTATCGAAATAATGATAAATGCTATCTTTTTCATATTCATACTAATTAGAAGGTGAGTTGGACACCAAGTGAAGCGCTCTTCATTGCAGGCGTACCGACACCAGTACGACCGAGGCCGTAATTAGAGGTGTTGAATGTAGGAGCATAGCCGTTGACGGCTTCTGGATCGACAGGCAGCCCGTGCAGGTGGTCGAAGGTCAGGAAGTTTTCGAGGGAAGCATACAAGCGGAGCTTCTTCACGGAAATCTTACGCATCATCTTTTCAGGGAAGGTGTAGCCAATCGTGACGTTCTTCAGGCGCAGGTAAGCCATGTTCAGCAGCAGGCGGTCGTTCGTAATCGTGTTGAACGTCGTGCCAGAACCGCCGTTGAGTGCGCGCGGATAGAAGGCATCATAGTGGGAATCGATCACATTACCGTTGGCGTCCTTGGTCTCATACCAGAAGTTGCCGGCAATGGCTTGTGGGATAGCACCATCGGATGCGTTGTAACCAGGAACTGTCATCTGGCCGACGCCAACATAGTCGCGCTTACCGATACCCTGCCAGAACATCGAGAAGTCGAGGGCGCTATAACCCAGATCGACACGGAACGAATACTCGTAACGAGGGGTGGAGTTACCGATGACATCCCAGTCGCCGTGGTCGGCGAGGGTACCCTTTCCATTGTCAATGACACCATCACCGTTGAGGTCCTTGTACTTCATATCACCAGGAGCAAAACCTTTGGTACCGGTCTGGCTGGAAAGGTAACCTTGCTTCGGTGCGTTAGGATCCGACAGTTTGTTAATTGTGTAGTTACCGCCATTGGGCGAGGTATATTTCTCGGTCACCAGTTCGCCGTTTTCCCAGACGAAGTCGTCATTTTGGTAAAGACGATCTACACGATAGCCCCAGATCTCGCCGTAAGTCTTGCCATTGTACCAGTTGCTCACGATGGTACCGGTACCGTAACGGGTAATCGTTGAGACTGCGTCAGCCAGGGAAGCCGTGACAGCAAGGCTAAAGCCGTTCTCAAAAATATGACCGTAGTTCAAGCTGAGTTCCCAACCACGGGTACGAAGGTCACCGTAGTTGCCTTTCGGTGCGGTGGTACCGAAGCCGTAACCCAGGCCCTCTGCAGGAACGATCATGTTCTTGGTATCACGCTGGTACCAGTCGAAGGTCAGGTTGAGGTCGCGGAATAGCGTCACATCGATACCAAGGTCGATGGTCTGGATGTCCTGCCATGTGATATCTGCATCAACGGCGGCAGGTGTTGTATAGAAGAAGTCTCTTGCCGAATCGTGAATCCAGGTACTCTGGATACGCGACATCAACGGGATATAGAGGGAACTTGCGACAGACTGGTCGCCGATCTTTCCCCATGAAGCGCGGATCTTACCATTGGAGATATAGCTCTTGAGACCCTCCATGAACGGCTCTTCGGTGAAGCGCCAGCCACCGGAGAAGGAATAGTACCACCTCCAGCGCATATCCTTGGTGAATTTTGAAGTACCGTCATAACGCACGTTGGCTTCCAGGAGATACCTGTCTTTATAGGCATAGTTGAGGCGACCGAAATAACCCAGGGTGGAGTTCCAGTCGTATCCGCCGCCAGCGGTCTGCGTTCCGGTTGCCAGATTGAATTGAGGATTGGTGTAATCCATCAGTGCTGTAATCTGAGACCAGTTCCCTTCCTGCATGTAAGCTACGGCATTGACACCGATCATCGGACGGATGCTGTGATTGCCGAACTTCATGTCATAGGAGGTCGTTGCATTGAGTGTGTTGCGACGGGAAACATAGGCATCGCGATATACATGGTCCGGGTTAGATCCTTTGGATGTGTAGCGATAGCAGTTGAGCATGTATTTCTGAATGGTCGAACCCATGCCGTTGTATTCAGCCCACTCGTTGTTCACGGTGACGGGGTTGCCGCTGTCATCTTTCACAAGGACACCTGCAGACCAGGTGTCACCAGCATAGAAACTGGTACCCGGGCGGAACAGGGAAGTATGGTTGGTTGCATAAGTGTAGTCAACATTAATATCCCAGTTCTTGACCGGCGTAATGGTTGTGCCGAGATTCACGCTGGTATAGGAGTTGATGTTGCTTGCTTTGTTTGCAATCCCGGTCTCATATGCCATCGTGCGGAGGTTATTGCCGTTTTCGTCGGTCGGAACCAGCGGATAGGTGGGTCCCCAACGGAATAGGTACAGCCATGCATCTGTTGTAACGCCGCTTGTCGTATAGGCCCAGTTCTTTACGCTCTCGGAATACATCAGGCCGGCGTGTATGTTCAGCCAGTCGTTGATCTGTGAACTCACACGTACGTTGGCGTTGTAGCGCGTGTAGCGGTCATGGTCAGTAGTCTTCATCATACCTTTCTGGCCGACGTAGCCGAG
Organism: Bacteroidales bacterium Bact_13; assembly: GCA_001602845.1. Taxonomy (GTDB): domain Bacteria; phylum Bacteroidota; class Bacteroidia; order Bacteroidales; family UBA932; genus Cacconaster. The sequence goes on from LUZE01000120.1 coordinate 5,700, forward strand.
ACCGATATTGAAGTTCGTACGGCCTACCTTTCCGGCGACGGAAAGATTGTGACTGTTCATGGGAGCGACCTTGCGGGTGATATAATCATACGGATTGAAGGTACGGACACCCACCTTGCGAGCCGGATATGCAGAAGGTACGTACCAGTCGCGGCCATAGGTCAGCGGATCATAAAGGTCAATCGGGTTGGTACCGTTCTTGCCGTATTTAGCTTTCCATGCTACCGCCGCGTTGTACCCGGCACGATCGATGTGCCAGAAAGCGCCGCCGGGGGAATAATTGCCCGTACGCTCGAGCGCTTCGACCGTATAGTGGAGGCCGTCTACGTCTGCCATCTCATACTCCTTGGACATAGACTGGAACGCCACGTTACCCGAGTATGTTGCAGTGACCGATTCGGTGTGCGCTCCCTTCTTCGAAGTGATCAGGATTACGCCGAATGCAGCCTTCGCACCATAGATGGAAGCGGAAGCGGCATCCTTCAGGACGGAAATCGATTCGATGTCATCTGGATTGATGAGCTGGATGGAAGGGATTTCGACGTTGTCCAGCAGGATCAGCGGAGCTGCGCTACCTTCTGCGGAACCCACTTGACCACGGATTCGCATGATAGGGTCGGAACCAACCTCAGTGGAACCCACCTGAACCGTTAAACCAGGGGTCATACCCTGAAGGCCACGGCCCACATCAGGAATAGGACGGCTTTCCAATGCCTTGGAAGCATCAATTGATGCAACGGCACCGGTAAGGTTGACCTTCTTCTGTGTGCCGAAACCGACGACCACCGCGTTTTCAAGCGTGAGGGCGTCGTCGTCGAGGATGACATCCACCACCTTGCGGCCGGCCACCGCCGTTTCCAGCGTCTTGTAGCCGATGC
>LUZE01000121.1 GCA_001602845.1 Bacteroidales bacterium Bact_13
CCCGGGCGCGGCAAGATCCGGTCGCCCGGGCAGCCCGCCCGCCGCCCCGGCCAGGAGCAGACCGAAAGCCAACAACGCCAGGGCAGACCCGGAGCGCCTCATGCCTATTTCCCCTCCCCGGCCGCGCCCGGCCCGGCCGGAAGCGGTCCCAGGCGTTCGATGCGCTTGATGCGCCATTCGTCGCCGGTACGGTGGACGGAGAAGCGGTAGCGGCATTCTCCCGAGTCGCCACCCGGAAGGGAGCCAAACACATCAAGATCCACTTCCGCATCTTCGGGCAGCGTTTCGGTCGCGGTAACGTTCCGGACCAAGTGTTCCGGCCGCACCACCGCCACTTCGGCATCGTCCCAGCGCAGCTTTTCCGGGACCACCGCCTCCGGGGCCATGAACCGGGGCAGCCATTCCGGGTGGTAGGTCGTCTCCAGGGCGAAATTGCACACCACGTTTACCGGCGACGCCAACACGGGCAAACCCCACCAACGTTGCCCGGTACAAATCGGGATGTCGTCCGGCGGGTTGTCGGCATCATTCGCTTCGCCCCAGTAGATGATCTTCCAATCCCCCCCCAGGTTGCGCAGGACCAGCCACCGCTTGAGAATCCCCTGTTCCGGCACCGCCGGGTCCCATTGTTCCATGTCCAGACTCACGTCGCCGTTCTCGAACGGCTCCGGATGGAGCGGGTCCTGATCCTCCTGGAGAGGAACAGACAGGGCCACGACTTGCGTGACCCGGCACATCGCACGAAGCCGTTCGAGCATGCTGGCCGGCAGGGTCGTGCCGTTGTCCGCGAAGCAGCTCCGGACCAATTCCACCCGCCCTGATTCAAGATTCTGCGCCCGGCAATAACTCAAAGCCGTGGCCTCGGGCGTGGAGTAATCGGGTAGAAAGGGCTGGAATTCAGCGGCCCGCGCCGCCCCGGCCAGGAGCAGAGCAAGGGCCGAGGCAGCCAGGATAAGACCTGTGTGGCGCATGCCTATTTCTCCTCCCGAGTTGTTCCCGATCCCCCCGGGAGTTGCCCAACAGCGTCCGACGGGTCCTCTTCGCTGTTCACGTCACCCCACTCGGTGATTTTCCATTCCTCCCCGACTTGGCGGAGGGCAAACCATCTCCGATAGATGTTCGTTTCCATATCCCCTTTGCCCGGGTCCCATTCCTCCAGAACGACCAGTTGTTCGCCCGGCAGTCCCGCCCGTGGGTCCTCCTCCGCCAGGGGCTCCGACTTCACGACCCGGCACATGGCCCGGTTTTGTGTGAACCACTCCTCCGGGAGAAGATGACCCGAGAAATAGGCTCGAGCCATGATCTCCTTGCGCCCCTCGGGTAGGTTCTGGGCCATGCACAGGGTCAGCACCGTGGCCGTGGGAGAGGAATAGTCGGGCTTCCAGGGCGGGCCGTCAGCGCCTTCTGCTGCCATTGGGTTGAACGAGGCGAGAGTGAGCACGAGGCCAAACACTGCTCGGATCAGGGTCCGGCATGTAATCATCGGGATTCAACACCGTCCTTTCACCGTGCTTGGTGACGAATTCCAACTTGGTGTGTACATGGGGAGTCATCAATTGCGGATCCTTGGTCACATAATCCCTTTGGTCCTGTACAGTGGCGACAACATCCCCTTGTTTAACTTTCGTTCTGGAGACACATGCCTTCTCCTTGGCATTAACGTGAATCAAGGTTGTGGCGTAGTGACCATTTGTGGAGTCATCGTCAGACTCAATGACTACAAAACCATCACGTGTTACGCTCAGTCTTCCGCTCATTGGAGATTCGACTTGAGCGCCAACTTGCCCGGAATAATCAACACCCTTATGCGACCTAGTGTCGTCATCCCGAGGAGCATCAAACCTTCCCGAGCCATGGTGATCTTTGTAGCGGATAGGGCCACCAGTCGGATTGATCAGCAGCGGTTTGCTGGGGTTACCGCTTGCCGGGGCATCTCTTCCCTGGTCGCCTGCCGGCGTCCCGTTCCCTGGCCCTCCTGGCACTCCCTCCTGTCCTGCACCGCCGGATAGGGTGGCTTCGCCTGCATCCTCTTTCCGCGTGTCGTCCTCTTCGCCGGGTTTGGCCGGAGTGGTGTTCTCGTCGCCGATCTGGTCCAGAGAGCCCTGTTCGTCCAGACGATATGGGCTCTCATCTTCGGATGTGGGTGTCAAGGCGGGGGCCTGGCCCCAGAGGCGGAGGGCCGCGGGGGCCAGGACGGCGAGGAGGC
>LUZE01000122.1 GCA_001602845.1 Bacteroidales bacterium Bact_13
CTCCGTGGACGAGCCGGTAGCAGTTCGTTCCGGCAGCGTCCGAAAGACCTACGGCCCGGCGGGCGTCCAGGCATCCCTGCAGCCGCTGCTGCCAAAAAGTGGCATCGGGGCCGCCTGCAGGCATGTCGTCCGCAAAGCTGAGCATCCGTACGGCGATCGAGCCGATCTGGTAGTGACCCCAGCCCAGGAATTCCTTCCGGGTGGAGTAGACGGCGACGGGATCGCCCTCTTCCGGGTCGGGGCCTTCGATGCCGCCGATCGCCCCGGAAAAAACCCAGGGATGGAACCGTCGCAGCGATTCCTCGCGTCCTTTTTTCAAATACAACCGTGTCATAGGCAGGGAGAATCAAGCAGGGCCTTGTACATCATGACGCAGATCCAGGCGTCGGTGGCAGCATAGAGCTGTTGTGCGTCGGACAGGGGATCCGCCTCCCAGTTGGAACACTGCTGGGCTTTCGACACCTTGCGTCCCAGGATGATGGCGGCCATCTTCCGGACGCTTTTCTCCTTGATGCCATACCGTTCCCCGAAGGACTGCAGGTCCATGAAGCGGTGCGGCTCGAACTTGCAATAATGCTGCAGTCCGTGGATATCCTCACCGACGGCGGCGCCGATCTTGGTGATATGCGGATCGGCCATGATGTCTGCGATTTCCTGCGGCAGGCCCAGGTCGTGAAGCCGGAACAGGAAAGCTTCCGACTCGCTCGACAGTTGCAGCAGCGCGGTGTGGGGGCGGGGCTGGTGCGGCTGGAACACGGGCTTGGTTTCAGTGTCGAAGCCGATGAGCCGCTGGGCGCCCAGGTGTGCGATGGCGTAGTCGAGCTCGTCCCCGGGCTGGCTGATGACATGGATCGGGCCGGGGAAAGCGGCCAGTTCAAGCGGTTCTATCTCTTCGGGCGTAATGGTCTCTTGGAACATGTCTTATTTGAGCGAGGGAGCGATCAGGGCATACGAATAGGGCAGCAGTGCCTCAATCCGTTCGAGGTTGTTCTTGTCCAGGTTCTGGAGCGAGAAGGGGACCTGCTTGGTGGTCTGGTCTTCGCTGCCGGTCTGGCGTCCGTACTTGTACTGGTAGGTCAGCAGGCCGTCGCGGGTCAGGCAGTCGTCGGGCAGCAGGTTGCTCGGCACGGAGATATAGGCGTCCACCCGGGTGGGGGTGATGCGGTAGGCCAGGTTTCCGTCGCTCCGCAGGGTGTTGTAGCACTCGACAGCCGTATAGACGGCCGGGTCGATGAAGATCACGTCATCGGCGATGAGGTCGCGATAGGGGTAGCGGCCGTCTTCCCGGTAATCCTTCAGCTCGTCGAGCTTCTGCTTGAGTGTCTCCTGGAAGAAGGGGTAGTGCGTGCAGCCGAGGATGATGGCGCGCAGGGGCGTGCCCTTCTCGGTTTGCCGGTGACGTTCCAGCAGTTCCACCATGCAGAAACGTGCGTAGTTTTCGGGACTGTTGAGCTGCAGCGATGCGTACGTGCCGTCCGGGCCGCGGCGTGCCAGCATCTTGTTTTCCGAGAAGTCGAAATTGTATGCCTTGAGCAGGGATTCCTTGATGCTGCCGTCCGCTTCGCCCAGCGTCGGGCCGTGGTAGGTGCTGCGGGGTGCGAAGAGCAGGGGATTGACGTAGTCCGGGTCGTTGTCCACGGCTTCAGCGAATCCGTAGCTGCCCTGGCTGACGATATCCACGGTGGCGGTGATGCCGCGCCGCTGCATCTCTTCGCGGAGCGTTTTCTCATAAGCGCCCGAGGCGACCGTGCCGGGCGTCGCGAGGACGCCGATGGCCAGCGGGGCGCTGTCAGGCTTGATGGCCAGTTCGTCGAGCGTGGCGCGTACGCCGGCGCCGATCACGCCGATCACCTTCACGTCCTTGCCGGACTGGGCGATCAGGTCACGGATGAGGTCGAGGCCGCAGGCCGTGGCGGTGTTGCAGGCCACCACGATGATCTTGGCGCGCTGCTTCCGGCCGGAAGGATCCTCTTCGATGGCGTTCTGGAAGTAGTCGTCATCGAGCAGGAACATCGCGTCCTTGAGCACCAGCTCCTGGAGATACTCAACATTGTTCTCCGAAGCGTAGTTGCCGTAAGGCATGTTGGCCTGGTCTGCCAGGTAGATGAAATGCTCGCCTGCAAAATCGAGGATGCTGTCGCGGCCCGGCGTGCCCGTGATGTTGTCGAAGGCGTCGAGGCTGAGCAGTTTCTCGAGGACGGTCAGTCCGCCGGTACCCGAGTCGAAGACGCCGATGGGCAGGCTCCGCATGTCGTCGGGATACTCGTTGAATTCGACGTAGAAGTTGGAGGCGGTGTCGTAAAGGGCCTTGTTGACGACGGCCATGTTGTCGGGCGGAATTTCCATCTTCCGGCATCCTGCCGGCATTACCACGAGGGCGGTCATCCAAGCCAGCAAAAGGAAAAGCAGTGAGCGCTTCATATTTTTGTATTTGGTCTGCAAAAATACTAATTTTGTAAGATAATACGAAATCGGTATGAAAAAGAGTATCCTGACCGCCCTGATGCTCATCCCGTTGATGGCATTCGGCCAAAACCGCGTCCAGAATTACATCGACCAGCAGATGAAAACCGACTCGCTGCTGATCAACGCTGTGGTCGGTATCTACGCCGTTGATCCGGCAGGCCGGGAGATCGCATCCTGGAACCCGGACATGCCCCTGCTGACGGCTTCCACGATGAAAACCATCACCACGGGCCTGGGCTATGAGGTGCTGGGTCCGGACTACCGGTTTACCACCCGCCTGGCCCATGACGGGACCATCGAGAACGGCATCCTGCACGGGAACCTCTATATCGTGGGCGGCGCCGACCCGACGCTCGGCTCGCGCGACACGATCGCCTTCCCTGTCGACTCGATCTTCGGCATCTGGGCCAAGGCCGTAGCGGCTGCGGGCATCCGCCGCATCGACGGCAGCATCGTGGGCGACGACCGCATCTATGCGGAGGAGAACATCCCCTCCAGCTGGTCGTACGGCAACATCGGCTACGACTATGGCAGCGGCACGTCGGGCCTCTCGTTCTGCGAGAACCTGACCTATTTCGAGATCGAGGCAGGTGAGTTCGTCGGCGATCCGGTGCGCATCACGCCGGTCGGCCCGTATTCTCCCTACATGACGTATATCAACGAGGCGGTGACGGGTGATCCGGGAGACGGCGACAATACCGAATATTACGCTTCGAGCATCCTGCCGGTCGGCAAGTTCGTCGGCACCTACGGTGTGGATGCGAAGCCCCGCACGCTGGTGCAGTCCAACAAATACGGACCGGCCACCTGCGCTTCGGAGTTCGCTGCCTTCCTGAAAGAGCGCAGCATCGGCTGCAAGGGCGTGACGGACATCCGGGCCATGGGCCAGGATTATCCCGTTCCTGCGCAGAAGAGCCTGAAATACATCGCTGAAACATACTCGCCGGAGCTGCGGCGCATCGTCAAGGTGACCAATACCATCAGCAACAATTTCTTCGCCGAGACCATCTTCAAGATGGTGGGCAAGAAGCTCATCGAGAACGAGACGGGAAAGCCTTGTGAGGGGATTACCTACTGGCAGGCCGCCAGGGCCGTCAAGGCTTACCTGAAGAGCCGGGGCGTCTCGACCTACGGCTACACGCAGGATGACGGCAGCGGCCTCTCGCGCCAGAACTACGTGTCGCCGCGTTTCTTCACGAATTTCTATTCGATGATGTCGGGCAGCCGCGATTTCCGCGAGTACCTGTCTTCCTTCCCGGGCCCCGGACGTCCCGG
>LUZE01000123.1:0-708 GCA_001602845.1 Bacteroidales bacterium Bact_13
GTTCGCTTCTGACGAGAAGATCGTCGAAGGCGTCAAGCGCCTGGCCAACGCCATCCGCTCGCTTTACGCCAAGTACGCCTAGAGCATCGTGGCCAGGTTGGTGGTGAAGAGCTTCACCGCCATGGCCAACAGAATGATTCCGAAGATTTTACGGAGAATATAAATGACGGTTGGGCCGAGCACTCGCTCGACCCAATCGACGTATTTGAGCACGAAGAACACCACCACCATGTTCAGGGCGATGGCGACGATGATGTTCTGCATCGCATATTCTGCGCGCATCGATATCAGGGTGGTGAGCACGCCGGCGCCGGCGATCAGCGGGAAGATGATGGGCACGGCGTTGGCGGCGGAGGCGGGGCCGTCGTTATTGATGATTTCCCGGCCCAGGATCATTTCCATGCCATAGATGAAGATGATGATGGCGCCGGCAACGGCGAACGAGTTGATCTCCACGCCGAACAGCGACAGGAGCCCTTCTCCGGCAAAGAGGAAGGCCACCAGGATGACGAAGGAGATGAGGGCTACTTTGAGCGGGCCGATCTTGGCGCCCTTGCCGCGGAGGTCGATGATGATGGGAATGGAGCCCGTGATGTCGATGATGGCGAAGAGCACGATGAACGCGCTGATGATCTCTTTGAAGCTGAAACTCATATCCTGTTCGTTTTTGTGCCGCAAAAATACAATATTTTTCTATATTTGTACTCT
>LUZE01000123.1:756-16828 GCA_001602845.1 Bacteroidales bacterium Bact_13
TCGTAGCCGGCAACTGGAAGATGAACACCACCGTTGCTGAAGGTGTGGAACTTGCAAAAGGAATCGTTGCAAAAGTGAATGAAATCCCGAAAGGCGTGCAGCTCGTCGTCGCTCCGCCGTTCACCCATCTCGTGCCTGTGGCAGAGGCCCTGAAGGGCAGCCCCGTCGCGCTTTCGGCTCAGAACTGCGCCGACCAGCCGAAGGGCGCCTTCACCGGCGAAGTGTCCGCAGCCATGCTGAAGAGCGTCGGTTGCGCCTACACGATCCTCGGCCACTCCGAGCGTCGTGAATACTACGGCGAGACCTCCGAGAAACTGGTCAAGAAGATGGCACTGGCCTTCGAGAACGGCCTGAAGGTGATCTTCTGCGTGGGCGAGAAGCTCGAGGAGCGCGAGGAGGGCAATCATTTTGATGTGGTTTCTGCCCAGATTTCCGAAGTCCTCTTCGGCCTGGAGCCCGAGCAGATGAAGAACGTGGTGATCGCTTACGAGCCCGTCTGGGCTATCGGCACCGGCGTGACCGCAACTTCCGAGCAGGCGCAGGAAATCCACGCGTTCATCCGCAAGACCCTGGCCGCTCATTTCGGCGAGAAGGTCGCTGAAGAGACCACGATCCTCTACGGTGGCAGCTGCAAGCCTTCCAATGCGCAGGAACTCTTCGCTTGTCCGGACATCGACGGCGGCCTGATCGGCGGCGCTTCCCTGAAGGCCGACGATTTCATCGCCATCGCCAAGGCGTACTAAAGGTCATCCCCGACCTGATCGGGGATCTATCGAAGATGGATTACATATCCGTACATATCCGGATCGAGCCGTTCAGCGAAGACTGGGCGGAGATTGTCGAGGCTGAGATCGCCGATCTCGGCTTCGACAGTTTTACCGTCGAGGAACCGTTCCTGAACGCCTTCATCCCGAAAGACCAGTTCTCCGAGCCCAACCTGAAAACGGTGCTGAGCGCCTTCGACGGGGCTGAATTCCGAGTTTCGCACACCGTGGAACTGGTGAAGGAACAGAACTGGAACGCCGCGTGGGAGAGCGACTTCGAGCCGGTTGTCGTGGGTGGGGAAGTGACGATCAAGGCAGTGTATCACAAGGACCTGCCCCGTACGCGCTGGAACATCGTCATCGACCCGCAGATGAGTTTTGGCAGCGGCCATCACCAGACGACGACGATGATGGTCGAGCAGCTGCTGGAAGAACGCCGGGCGCTCAAGGGCAAGGCGTTGCTGGATATGGGCTGCGGGACCGGCATCCTGGCCATCACGGCCGCCAAACTCGGCGCCGCCGTGCCCGTGCATGCCGTGGACATCGATCCCCGCTGCTGCCGGTCCACCGTCGCCAATGCCCGCCGCAACCGCGTGCCCCACAAGATCATCACCGTGTGCGGCGATGCTTCCGTCCTCATCCGCGGCCAGTACGACTATATCCTGGCCAACATCAACCGCAACATCCTGCTGGCCGACATGGCCTCTTACGTCCGTGCCCTCAAGCCGCAGGGCGGACGCATCTTCCTCAGCGGCTTCTATACCGCCGACATTCCGATGCTGCTCGAGAAGGCCGCGAGCCTGGGCCTGGCCGAGGTTGCCCGTCGCAGCCGGGAGGACTGGGCGCTCATCGTTCTGCAAAAATAACTTCCTATGAAAAACAAGAATCTCTGGGTTATTCCCGCAATTTTCTTCCTGATTGCCTGCGCCGTCAATCTCTATGGCTGCGTCCTGAACAACCTGACCGTGGAACGTTATGTGAAGGGCGCGCTGATGCCCCTGCTGGCCCTGACCGGCATCACCTGGCTCGCACAACGGGAATTCAATGTCCGTACGGCTGCCACGCTGCTGCTTGCGCAGCTGTTGGGGTGGGCGGGTGATTCCCTGCTGATGGGCGACGGTTTCGTGTGGTTCGTTTCGGGCATCGGGTCCTTTCTCCTGGGACATGTCTGCTACCTCATCATTTTCTCCCGTACGCTGAAAGGACTTCGTCCCCTGGCTGCGATTATTGCGGCCGTCGTGATCATCGGAATCCTGTTCGGGATGGTGAAGGCCATCGGCATCAGCGGCGCACTGCTGGTCCCGATGATGGTCTATGGAGCTGCACTGCTGACGATTTCTCTCTGTGGCTTATGCGGGATCTGCCGCAAGAAGGCGCCTTCGCGCGGGGTATGGTGGATGGTGCTCTGCGGTGGCCTCATTTTCCTGTTCTCCGACGGCCTGATCGCTTTGCGGACCTTCGGCGAGGCGCACTTCGCGCTGCGCGGCTTCACGATCATGTCCACGTATCTGGTCGCCCAGTCGCTGCTCTGTGCCGCAGCCGTCCGGATCGCGGTCGCGGATAAGAAATAATGCGTATCTTTGCGCTTGGAACGCGGGTGTGTTGTAATTGGTAGCCAAGCCAGACTTAGGATCTGGTGCCGAAAGGCGTATGGGTTCGAGTCCCATCACCCGTACCGAATTCTTTCCTTATGAAAAAGGTTATCTCCCTGTTCATGGGCCTGTTGTGCACTGTTTTGGCAGTTGCGCAGACAGATACGTTGAATCCTTCGTTTCATATCAATGCGACGATGTGGAGCCGGGGCGAGATTCGCGACGGCGCGCTGCCGGCGGAGAATGGGGTTGACTACGCCATGTTCCTGATGAGCAACAACGTCCTGCGCTTCGACTACGCTTATAAAGGAATGGAAGCCCGCATCGCTCCGAAATTTTTCGGCGTGTGGGGTGCGGCCCAGAGCGGCAGCCTGGCCATCGACGAGGCATGGTTCGGCCTCAAGCACCGGTCGGGCCTGTTCTTCCGGGTCGGCCGCCAGAAGATCGAATACGACGACGAACGGGTCATCGGCAGCGACGACTGGTCGATGGCGGCACTCACGCACGACGCGTTGAAGGCCGGCCTGGAGCGCGGAAAGCACAAGTTGCATTTCCTTTTCGCGTTCAACCAGAACAATGAAAATCTCAACGGCGGTACTTATTATGTGAACGGCGGACAGGTCTACAAGTCGATGCAGACCCTATGGTATCACGTCGATCCGATTCCTCAGTTGGGGACGTCCCTGGTGTTCCTGAATACCGGTATGCAGCTTCCTGTGGAAGACAAATCGGAGAATATCGTCGAGTATCAGCAGCTGTTCGGCGCGTACGCCGACTTCCATCCCAAAGATTTCCGGCTGCAGGCTTCCTATTACCGCCAGACCGGCCGTGATGAGCATGCGCTGCCCATTCACGCGTGGATGTACAGCGCCGAGGCGGACTGGCAGGCCCGTCCGAAACTGGCCCTCAACGCCGGCTGCTTCTTCATGAGCGGTGATGAGTATTTCTTCGTGCCGCCGGAAGGCGCGTTGGGCTTGACGCTCAAGAAGGAAGTACGCGGCTTCAACCCGGTCTTCGGTTCCCACCATGAATTCTACGGCGCGATGGATTTCTTCTATGTGACGACCTACTATGGCGGAAATACACCGGGCTTGCAGGATTATCACATCGGAATCACCTGGGAACCGGCCAAGACCCTGGAATTCGATGCTACCTATCATTTCCTGGCGACGGGGGTCAAAGTCCGGGATGCCGGCTCCAAGGTGCTGGGCCATGAAGTGGAACTCAACGTCGGCTGGAAGCCTTACGATGGGGTCAGCGTGAAAGCCGGTTATTCCTTCATGAAAGGCACCGAGACGATGACGATCCTCAAACGGACCAGCGAAAAGAACCGCCTGCAGTGGGGCTGGCTGATGCTGACCGTTACGCCGGAGTTTTTCTCTTATAAACGGTAATTATAATTTAAAGATATGACGAAGACTGTCTTGATTACCGGCGCTACGAGCGGAATCGGCGCCGCATGCGCCCGGAAGTTCGCCGGTGCGGGTTATCGACTGATCATTACGGCGCGCCGCGCCGAACTGCTCGCTGCGATGGCGGGTGACCTCGAAAAGGAATACGGCGCCCAGGTGCTGACGCTCTGCTTTGACGTACGCGACCGCGAAGCGGTGAAACGGGCGGTGGAATCGCTGCCTGCTGCCTGGCGCGACATCGACGTGTTGATCAACAATGCCGGCCTGGCGCTCGGCCTGGAACCCGAATATGCCGGGGATATTACTGACTGGGAGACGATGATCGATACGAATGTCAAGGGCCTGCTCTATATGACGCGCCTCATCGTTCCCGGCATGGTGGAACGGCTGAAAGGCCATGTCATCAACATCGGTTCCGTGGCGGGCGATGCCGCTTATGCCGGCGGTGCGGTCTATTGCGCTACCAAAGCGGCTGTGAAGATTCTGTCGGACGGCCTTCGCATCGACCTGGCCCACACCCCTGTACGCGTGACGACGCTGAAACCGGGCCTCGTGGAGACCAACTTCAGCAACGTCCGTTTCCATGGCGACACCGAGCGCGCGTCCAAAGTCTACAAGGGCATAGAGCCGCTGACGGGCGACGACATCGCCGATGTGGCTCTGTACGCCGCCCAGGCTCCCGCACACGTGCAGATCGCTGAGGTGCTGATCCTGGCTACGCACCAGGCCAGCGGCAGCGTCATCTGCCGTCAGTAAACTAGCGCTCGAAATCGAGTTTAGAACCGCGGCTCTGTTCGCCGCTGATCTTTGCGCCCAGATTCTTCACGCGCAGCGTGGAAGCGCCGCTCAACTCGTAGTGGAGCTTCTCCGTCACGGCCAGCTTGCACTTGGAAGCGCCCGACACTTCCACGTCGGCCTCCGCCACTTCGCTGGTTGCTTCGAACTTGGTGGCACCGGACTGGTCGAGCTTCAGCTGTCCGATCTTGTCCGTCACCGTCACTTTCGACGAGCCGCCCAAATCCACGTTGGCGAGCAGAATGCCGCAGTTAAAGTGGCAGGCTGAAGCGCCCGAGCAGTCGAGGTTGACCTTGCCCGCGTTGCCGTTCAGCGTAATCTTCGAAGCGCCCGAGCAGTCGATGTTCATCAGGTCGAAGTCTGCCTGGATATCCGCTTTAGAAGCACCGCTGACATCGAGGTGGAGGATGGCGTTGCCCGAAGAGACCAGCGATTCGAGCTTGCTGGCTCCGCTCAGGTCGATGCTTAAGTTCTCATCCTTGAGCACCTGCTGTCCCTCTGCGATCATCCGCACTGCGCCCGAGAGCGAGAGGGAGAGGAGCTTCGGCATCCGGACCGTTGCCTTGAGGGGCTCCTTCAGGTCATTGAGCTTGCGCTGGACATCGCGCGGAAGCTTCTCCAGCCCGATGCGGACTTTGCTGCCCGTGCAGGTGACTTTCAGATACTTCTGGATGAAATCGGGGACGGTGACATCGACCGACCAGGTGTCGGTGAAAGCAAAGTCGACGTGGAAGGCGTTCGACACGACCAGGTCCGTGAAGTCACGGAAATCATAGTGTTGGGAATACGTGTTCTTGACCTGCGTTTCGCCTGCGAAGGCAAGGGACAGGGTGGCCGTGAGGGCCAGCATGAGGGTGGCTAACTTTTTCATTGTGTGTATTTTTAATTGTTCCATTCTTTCTTCAGTTGGGCGGCGCCGTCCAGCAGGTCGCCGTAGTATTGTTTGAGGATCCGGACCTTCTCCCGGGAAGACATCTCTTCCGGCAGCTGGTCGAAGAGCGGGATGGTCTCATCGGTCATGGCGGCCAGTGCCGCTTCCCACTCTGCAGATTCTGTCGCCCCGTCTACGGACAGTTTCTCGTAGTACGTGCCTACGCGGTCGAGGTAGGCGCAATACACGGCTTCGGGCGTGTGGGCGCCGGTAAAATACCGGTTTCCGCCCGGCAGCAGGAAGAGGACGAGGAGGGCGGCAGCTGCAGCTGCAACGGCGGTCCAGCGAAGCGTGACACGGTTTTTCCGCTTGCGGGTTTCCGCAGCGTCCAGCTTTGCGAGGAAGCGTTCCTCGTGCCCTTCGGGCAGGTCGTAAAGGTCAAATCGATTTTCCATCTTCTTTCAAAAGGGCTATGAGTTTCTGTTTCCCGCGTAGGAAATGCGAGCGCAGGGTCGCTTGTTTCAGTCCGGTGTACCGGGCGATCTCGTCGTAGTCCAGGCCTTCGGCCAGGGAGAGTGTCACGACGAGGCGGTAGGGGTCGGGGAGCCGCTGCATCGCGTACAGGACGCGGGCTGCCGATGCCTCTGCGGGAATCTCGGGTTCGTCGGGCGTACCGGCATCTGTTTCGCGGGCGTATTCTTCCAGGAAGAGCGCTTCGCGACGGTGCTGCCGCAGCCGGTCAATGGAGGCCCGGATACACGTGCGGGCCAGCCAGGCCGAAACCTGTGCGTCCTGCATCGGCCGCCACGGCATGGTCACGTACTTGAGGATCGTGTCCTGCACGATCTCCTCGGCATCCTGTACATTGAGGAGAATCCGGTAGCTCATGTTGAAGAGCCTCCGGCTGTGTTCCTGGTAAAACGATGTGGTCTCTTTCCGTGTCATTCTGTCTTTATAACGACGGAAAAAGTGATTTGTTGCAAAAGGCGGCGAAAAAACGCTACTTCACATTTGAATCCTCTAACCGTCCTTCGGCGACCAACTCCATCCGGCTGGTATCGATGACTCCCATCGGGGATACAGACGTGGGATTCCAGGATGTTCGGACACTCATGCCATCTGAATCCTTGAAGACGCGGAACACGCCTTCGTCCATCAGTTTGCCGCTCGGGTCATCACCTTTCTTGACCATTACAAACGCGTAATACAAATCCTCGATACCCTCAGAAGTAATGGTTCCGGATATGATAAGGGCTTCTTTGACATAAATGCCCTGAGATATGCCTTCGGTATTGAAAAATGCCGAAAAATCGCTTCCAGTTCCGCTAATGAATGCTCCCGGTCCCGAACTGGAAGAAGACTGTGCATAGGAATCATAGTCCAATGTGTTATGGACGCGATCCTGATTGCTGAAACGAATGGTTCGTGGATTGACTGAAGCTCCGGGACTATAGCCTCCATCTTCACAATAAACGGCTACAAACGGCGAGATGTAATATGCACCCTCGACATTCGGTGGATTGACACCTTCGTAGATTGGAATGTAAGGTTCCATCTTTTCACGGATTTCCTCAGGAATGACCGTGTCGATGGGCTTGACGCCCGTTCCTTTGACACGGAGGTATACATCCGGGTTATAAGGGTCGTTACAAACGATATGGATATAACCTACATAATCTTTCTCTTTAGTAGGCGTGAACCAGACTCTCAGCGTACGGGGAGTAACGCCGATATACTTGTCGTCCTCGCTCCATTCATAGAAAGAACTGCTGAAATCGTCTGAACAAAGAATGTTGTCGATAATCAGTACGCTTTCTCCATTGTTGGAAATCGTAAGATCGAGTCTTGCCGTTTCACCGATGGCCACATCGCCGAATTCCAGTTCATTGGTCGATACGGCAATCTCCGGTGGCATTTCATCCGTATCGGTCTTGAAGGTTATGGTGTTTCCATAGAACGCCGTCACATAATCGCCCATATTCACGATGACGTATGCCCGGGCATAATACTTCGTGCTGGAAAGCAGGTTGGAAAGCTTGACGGTGAAAGGATTGTCTTTACCTGCCACTGCTTTGTCCACCATGGGGTTGATCTCCAACGCCGAAGGTTCCTTGACGGACCTGGAGTACACGATGCCGCGTTCCGTGATGTCGGGCTTCCAGTCAGAGACCCGGAATGCACCGGTGATGGTGGCCGACAGTGGCGTAATATCGCGGGCATCCTGTGTGATGACGGTTATCTGCGGTTCCTTCATGACAAAGCTGCCAGTTTCATAGCTGTTGTAGGAATCGATGAATTTTCCTTTTTCTTTTTCATACAGATTCGCCGTGACATACCAGGTGTATTCACCTGCAGGAAGCTGCTCATGTGTGAGGACGAGTTTTTCCGCTTGCTGGACATCGAATACAAATTCATTGACATGCACCTGATACTCATAGTATCCTTCCGTCACCGGATTCTCCCAGGTCAGGGTCGCCGTTCCGGCAGTAACATCACTTTCAAGCATGAAAGGTCTCGGATCGACCAGGAAGACATCCTCTTCGCTTTCAGCATTTAGAGTAATAGGATGCTGTTTAGCAAAATTGCTAAATGCCGTAGTCCAGAGGGCCGGATCTGTGTTTACATATTCATAAGCCTTTTTGAAGCTCATGCCTTTACACAGGGATCGAATCATACTGTAAAGAATGTAACTAGCCTGGTTAATGCCGTTTTGGTCGTATTGATAATAGAATTCAGCGCCCCATCCCATGAATGAAGCAACTCCTCGTGACGAAAAATAATTATACATGTCCCGTTCTTCAAAAGAATGGCATGCGCCGATATAAATTATTGAACCGGGATAACGATCTGTTGTGGTAGCCTCGAACCAATCCTGATTAACGCAATATGTACCTATAGAGCCGGATGTCATCACTTTATTGACATGTCTATATAATTCTGGCTCAAATTCTTCCAAAAAAGAATTATCAACCTTTTGCCCTGTTGTATAAATGGTATAGTATGGATTATATGGCGCAGGAGTAGCAGTTTTCATCCAATGACCACCATGCGTGATAACCATGATAAGATCATATTTCGCAAGGGAATCTCCCACGAATTTCTTCAGATCTGCCTCTTCATCAGGATAATAATCCAACTTGTATCCATATTGATCGATTTTGCTCTTAATCCAGTTGGCATTGACGTACATACACCCTTTCTGACCGTCCTTGGTTTTAAAATCGGATAAGAACGGTGCAAGCAATAATGCTTTTCTTGTATAGAGCGTCTTAGGCGCAGGCTTGTCGTTTGCCTGTGTAACCGGATCAGGTTGATCACTAAATAAAGGTCCCATCGGTTTGTCTTCCATTTCAAGCCCTTCAATATTGACCAACACATGCGTGATCGTGCTGTCGCGATGCATGACGGTGACGGTGTTACCGTCATCGTCGACGGTTGCCGTAACGACGTCGTCCAGCTTGAGCAATTCCGTCATGGCTTGCGCAGCGTCTTTTTTGCCGTTGCCCAAAGTACCGAGGTTGTCGAGGATTCCAGAGGCATCCTCGAAGAATTCCTGGGCCCGTCTTTCAGATTCCTTGATTGCCTCTTCAGTTATAGGATACGAATCGGCGGTCGGTATCTGGGTAAAGGTCAGGGTCTGGGCAAGGTCGTCGGAAGAGAGGGTGACGTGGGCGGTACGGGTGTCCTTGGTCTTGTTCTCGTCGAGGGTGAAGGAGAGGGTATGGGTGGTCAGGCCCTTGGTGGTAACATGGTGGATCCAATCTACGCCTTCCTCGATGGCGACGGAGAAGTCCACGTTGGAATCGACCTTCACGTCGAGCGACTGGGCCTTGTAGTCGAAATCGTATTCCGTGGTAGTGGCGATGACGGATTGCTGCCGCTGGTAGATGACGACGGCTTCAGAGAGGTTGTATTCTTCGCTCTTGAATGTGATGACACAACTGCGGTCGTCGTAGGAGGAGTTGGGCTCCACCTTGAAATAGTAGGTGTTGGTGGACATCGCCTTGGTGCCGATCTCGCTGACCCAGGAGGACTTGACTTCATAGGTGACGTTCACGTTGCTGGTCACGTCGATCCGGACTTCCCCGCCAGCTGCGGAGACGGTGTATTCATTGGAACCCAGCACGAGGGCGGGGGAGCCGCCGGCCTGATAGACCTTTACGGTTTCCGCTCCACCCGGATAGGCGAACCGGATGGTTCCTTCGCGTTTCTCCAGGCCGTCATTCTCCGCGACGGAGAACGTGAGGTCATGATGGTCCAACGCCTTGGTGGACATGTGCCTGATCCATGACTGGGTATCCTTGTCCATGATGATGTCGAAGGCTACGTTGTGGTCGACCCCGACTTCGAAGGTTCCGCCCTTGGCATCCATTTCCACCGTTCCTGGCGTGAGCAGGACGGCATCTTTCTGTTTCTGTGTGACGCGGATGATCTTCTTGTGCCAGCCGCACCGGAACTCCAGCGAAGCGGAACGTTCCTCATAATCCGTGTTGGCAGCGACCGAGATCTTCACGACGGCCTCGCCCCACTTCCCGCTGGTCGGGGAGAAGGTGAGCCATTCGTCAGCGCGGTCGTTGACGGCCTTCAGCTTCCACCAGAAATTGCTTTCCAGAGAGAGGTCGATGTAGCCGGCATCGGACGAGAAGAGAACGGCAACCTGTTCGGTCGTTCCCGTTTCTATTTCACCATCGGTCTGGACATCGACGATGTCAAGGTCGGGATTGCAGGATGCCGAAAAAGCAAGGACCAGAAGGAGGCTGGCCAGCCGGAAGAATCGTTTCATGGGTCTTAAAAGTTCGTTTAATCTTCAAATTTACTGATTTTTTTCCGTTTCGACAACTTTTGTCTTATCTTTGCGCCCGAGTGACGGGGCCGTCCCGTTGCAAGTGTGCTTGGTACCACTATAAAAACAAGAGTGTATGTCTGAAATCAATCCTTCCGGGCAGAAAGGTCTGTCCGTCATTTTCTTAGGCCTGGCCGTGACCTTCTGTACGTGCCTTGTGGCCTCCAACCTGTTCGTTCCGCGACTCTGGCAGGTGGGAAAACTCCCGCTGCAGCTGTCCGGCGCCGTGATCATTTTCCCGATCTCCTATATCATCAACGACCTGCTGACGGAAGTGTACGGCTATCGCCGGGCGATGACCGTCATCTGGATGGGCTTTATCCTGAGCGCCTTCATCGCGCTGGCCGCGCAATTCATCGTGTGGCTGCCGGATCCGCTCTCTCCGGAAAACCAGGAGGTCGCCGACAGTTTCAACCGGCTGTTCGGCCTGGTTCCCCGCACCACCGTCGCATCGCTGCTGGCCTTTGTCCTGGGTTCGCAGATCAATTCGCTGGTACTGTCGCGGATGAAGGTTGCCACGAAGGGCAGGGGGTTCGGCTGGCGTGCCATCCTCTCCACGATCGCGGGCGAGCTGACCGATTCGCTGATCTTCTACCCGCTGGCCTTCGCCGGGGTTCTGCCCGCAAGCGCCATCCTGGGCATCATCCTGACGCAGGTGACGGTCAAGACGCTCTATGAAGTCATCGTCCTGCCGCTGACGACGTTCCTTTCCCGCCGGCTCAAGGCGAAGGAAGGCATCGATACCTATGACAACAACATTTCGTATAACCCGTTCAAACTGAATTAAATATGGCAACCGACAGAAAACAGGAAGGGCTGCAGGCCCTGGGCCGCGAGACGACCTATCTGTTCGACTATACGCCGCAGGTGCTGGAAGCGTTCACCAACCAGAATCCCGGCAACGATTACTGGGTGCGCTTCAACTGCCCCGAATTCACTACACTCTGCCCGATTACCGGACAGCCTGATTTCGCGGAGATCCGCATCAGCTACATTCCTGACGTGAAGATGGTGGAGAGCAAGTCGCTCAAGCTCTATCTGGGCAGCTTCCGCAACCACGGCGGCTTCCACGAAGATACGGTCAACACGATCATGAAGGACCTCATCCGGCTGATGGATCCCAAGTACATCGAAGTGACGGGCTTCTTCACCCCGCGCGGCGGCATCTCCATCTACCCGTATGCCAATTACGGACGCCCGGGTACCCGCTACGAGGCGCTGGCAGAACAGCGGTTCGCCGCACACGAATGATTTGCAGGCGACGCAATATTTTCGTATAATTGTATTTTGTAGAGAAAACAATTGGCAATGAAACGGCTTTTTTCCTTGATTACGATCCTGGCCGTCGGCGCAGGGCTCCTTACCGGATGCAACTGGTTCGACGAACCGGAATACATTACTGAAATTCCGGAAGGTGTGGTTTACTACACGCCCGTCAACCTTACCTTCTACTTCGAGGACGGGGAGGGGAACGACCTGGTGGACATGGATGACGAGGAAACCTATCCGGTCGTCTATCCGGGTATCGTGACCGGTTCGTTCCTGCGCGACCTGACCTCGAGGGTGGATGTCGTCGTCCAGGGCGGCACGTCGTATTCGGTGTATGCGGACAGCCACAACTGGCTTTACAACGACGTGACGCTTCATCGCACTGCTTTCGGCACGCATGTCTGGGGCAAGACCCTTGAGACGGAGTACAAGTCGTATGTGTACATCGCCGGCGGGATGGATTCCCTGACGGTTGCCTTCAAGTATGTCACCAGCAATGACCCCGATGTCCATATCGCCGGCGGCGGATGGGCGGTGGAGGTCCAGTCCGTCAAGTACAACGAAAAGGAAGTACTCAACGGCAATAAAGAAGGGAAGGTCTACATCCGTAAACCTTCCCCTGACGAGAGCATTGTCAGCGTAAATATCGCTGATTGCGGATAGTTTATTTCACCTCGACGACTGCGTTCATGCCGACCGTGATGGCCTGCTCGTTCATCGGAATGAGATTGTGGCGGCGCGGCGGCAGCGATTTCTTCAGTCCTTTGATGACGTTGTCCATCGTGACGACCGGTTTCATCTTCAGGTAAGCACCGAGGACCACCATGTTGTAGGCCTTCGCGTTGCCCAGTTTCGCAGCTTCTTCGACGGCGTCGATGCGGCAGATCTTGATGTCTTTCCGTTCGGGATGACGGGTGATGCCGTTGGTGTCGTAGATGAGCAGTCCGCCCGATTTCACCTGCTTCTCGAATTTGTCCATCGACTGCTGGTTGAGGATGACGGCCGTGTCGAACTTGCTGAGGACGGGGGAGCTGATCTTCTTGTCGCTCAGGACGACACTGACGTTGCACGTACCACCGCGCATCTCCGGGCCGTAGGAAGGCAGCCAGGAAACTTCCTGGTCCTGCATGATGCCGCCGTAGGCGAGGATCTTGCCCATCGAGAGGACGCCCTGTCCTCCGAATCCGGCTATGATGATTTCTTCTTTCATGTTTGTCTTGTGTTTTTAATGTCCGACTATCTGTCCTTCATGTCGCCGAGCGGGTAGAACGGGAACATGTTCTCTTCCATCCACTTGTTGGCCTCCACCGGCGGAATCTTCCAGCCGGAGTTGCAGGTGCTGACGACCTCGACGAAGGAGGTGCCCTTCTTCATCATCGAATTCTCGAACGCCTTGCGGATCGCAGCCTTGGTCTTGCGGACGGCGGCCGGGGTCTGGACGCTCTGGCGGGTGACGTAGCAGGTGCCTTCGAGCTGGGCGAGGAGTTCCGTGATCTTGAGGGGATAGCCGTTGAGTTCTGCCTTGCGGCCGTACGGCGTGGTGGCGGTCACCTGTCCGAGCAGGGTGGTCGGAGCCATCTGGCCGCCGGTCATGCCATAGATGGCGTTGTTGATGAAGATGATGACGATGTTCTCGCCGCGGTTGCAGGCGTGCATCGTCTCGGCGGTACCGATGGATGCGAGGTCGCCGTCACCCTGGTAGGTGAACACATATTTGTCGGGGTTGAGGCGCTTGATGGCCGTGGCGAGTGCCGGTGCGCGGCCATGGGCGGCTTCCTGCCAGTCGATGTCCAGATAGTTGTAGGCGAACACGGAGCAACCCACCGGGCTGACGCCGATCGTCTTGTCCTGAATGTCCATCTCCTCGATGACCTGGGCCACGAGTTTGTGGACCACGCCGTGGGAGCAACCAGGACAGTAGTGCATGATGTTGTCGGTCAGAACCGACGATTTGCCGTAAACCTTGTTTTCGGGCTTGATGATATCGTTGATGTCCATAGTCCTGATTATTTGATGAATTTGAGGAATGCTTCGTAGATTTCGTCCGGGTTGGGAACCACACCGCCCTGGCGGCCGTAGAAGCCGACGGGAACGCGGCCGTTGGCCACGAGGCGGACGTCTTCGACCATCTGGCCGGAGTTGAGCTCGACCGACATGATGCTCTTGAGCTGCGGTACGAGGGCGTCGATCTGCTTCTTCGGGAACGGGAAGAGGGTGATCGGGCGCAGCACGCCGAGTTTGATGCCGTCTTCACGGGCCATGTCGACCACGTTCTCGCAGATGCGGGACATGCAGCCGAAGGCCACGATCAGGTACTCAGCGTCCTCGGTCTTGTAGGTGCTGTAGCGGACTTCCTTCTCTTCGATCTCGGCATATTTCTTCTGGAGCTTGATGTTGAAGTTCTCCATCACGGCCGGGTCGAGGGCAAGGGAAGTGATGATGTTGCGTTCGCGGGTCTTGGGTTTGCCCAGGGTAGCCCAGGAATCGCAGAGGGCACGGACTTCTTCGTCCGTACGGCGCGGTTTGGCGGGACGGAATTCCACTTTTTCCATCATCTGGCCGATGACGCCGTCAGCGAGGATCATCGCCGGGTTGCGGTACTTGAACGCCAGTTCAAAGGCTTCGTCCACGAAGTCGTACATATCCTGGACGGAAGCCGGTGCCAGGACGATGAGCCGGTAGTCGCCGTGTCCGCCGCCTTTGGTAGCCTGGAAGTAGTCGCCCTGGCTGGGCTGGATGGTACCCAGGCCCGGGCCGCCGCGCATGACGTTGACCACGAGGCAGGGGAGTTCGCTGCCGGCGAGGTAGGTGAGGCCCTCGCACATCAGGCTGATACCCGGGCTGGAGGAAGAGGTCATGACCTTCTTGCCGCAGCCTGCGCCGCCGTAAACCATGTTGATGGAGGCGATTTCACTTTCTGCCTGGAGGACGACCATGCCGGTGGTCTCCCAGGGCTTCTCCTTCATCAGGGTCTCCATCACTTCTGACTGGGGAGTGATCGGGTAACCGAAATAGCCGTCCGCGCCGCAGTTGATGGCTGCATAGGCGATGGCTTCGTTACCTTTCATCAATACTTTGTCTGCCATATTGTCGGATGTTTAGATTTTTGCTCGATAGACGGTGATGACGGAATCCGGGCAGACGGTCGCGCAGCTGGCGCATCCGGTGCACTTGTCGGGTTCTACCATGTGTAAGAAATTGTAGCCTTTGCTGTTGACCTCGTGGGAGAGCGCAATGACTCCGAACGGGCAGTTGACCACGCAGACGTTGCAGCCCTTGCATTTCTCCGTGTCAACGACGATAGTTCCTTTTACTGCCATAGTGTTGTTTTTTATGATTTGATTCGATATTCGCGAGTTTGTCTTGCAAATATAATAAAAAGTCTGCTTTTGGTCAATATTTATCAAGGATTCTTCCAAATATCGTCCAGTGTTTCAAATTGGGATTTGAAAAGTGAAAATAAGACGAATTTTGACTGAATTCTGTACATTTTTCGTGGAAATTTTTGTCGTTTGGTCGATTATTTATACCTTGCACAAAATTTCAGCCGGTTATGGATGATTCTTTCTTCAACATGGACCTCACGCAGTTCAAGCAACTCTTTCCGAGCGAGCATCAGCTGGCGCTGGGGGATGACTTCTGCATTATCGACATACGGCACGACGAACGGATAACAGCTTTTCAGACGCCGGTGCGGCTGGACGCCTATCTGGTCGTGTTTTGCCTTGGGGGACGGGTGGGCATGAGTATAAACATGAAGGAATATACCCTGGAGAAAGATCAGATCGCGCTCATGATTCCCGGTTATATCGGCCATGTGGTAACCGAGGACCCGCAGCAAAGGGAGGAGGCGCATTACGTGATCATCGGGATGAGCCGCCGCTATCTTTCGACGCTTCATCTCGACCTGAACCGTTTCTTCGCCGACGGCATGACGCTGCTCGACAGCCCGTGCATTGCGCTGACGCAAGAGGAAAAGGACATCACCGCGCGTTATTCAGAGCTGGCTTCGATCATCCTGCGCTCGGATGTGTCGAACAAGCGCGAGTGCGTGGCTTCGCTCATCTCGTCGCTGTTCTACCTTTCAGAAGGCATTTTTACGAAACGGGCGAACGATGCCCGTCACATTGCCCAGCGATCGTCACGGGCGGATGACGTTTTCAACAAATTCCTCAGGCTGCTGGCGGATCATCATACACAGGAGCGCAGCGTGACATTTTATGCCGACAAGTTGTTCCTCAGCCCGAAATATTTTTCCAAGCTGATCAAGGCGGCCAGCGGGCGGAGCGCCCCGGAGTGGATCGATACCTATGTCATCATGGAGGCGAAGAATTATCTGAAGTACTCGGACATGTCGATCAAGCAGATCGTCTACCAGCTGCACTTCACCGACCAGCCGACCTTTACCAAATACTTCAAGACCCACACCGGCCTGACCCCGGCGCAATTCCGCAAAAGCTAACCGTCGTCATGCCCGGCTTGACCGGGCATCTTTCCAGAGTTGATAGCTATTAAAGAGATTCTGC